>CAYNFC010000001.1:0-75997 GCA_964396395.1 uncultured Gammaproteobacteria bacterium
TATTAATGACTATATGGTCATGAAACAAACTATTCTTTCAGTCAAACAAAGCGAATTGCTCGAAAACTTAATCGTCAAGTATAGCCAAATTGTTACATTTGACCAGATTTTTAGCGAAGCTAAAAATAGTTGGGACTATAAACAGGCTAAAAATCTTGTTACTAAACTGGTAAAAAATGGTTGGTTAATCCGCATCAAAAGGGGTCTTTATACCATTGCTGACTTAAGTACCCGGGGATCTTTGTCTCTATCTCCATATACAGTCGCCAATTTATTAGTCCCTGACTCCTACGTTTCGTTCGAGTCTGCTTTACAAAAGCACGGTATGTTTGATCAGCTCACCGATAAAACTGTGTCTGTTTCTTTGAAGAAATATAAAACTGTCACATTGCATTCAATCGAATATTCTTTCGTTAAAACTAAGGCTGATTATTACTTTGGTTGGCAAGAGATTATCGTCGATAACCAGACTACTCGTATTGCTACGCCTGAAAAAGCTTTGATCGATATAGTAAACTTTCACAAAAGCCAATATGCTATTGATTTGATAATCGAAAAATTTATAGAATACCAAAAGGATCTAAACCTTGATTTATTTAATGAATATCTATACAAGTTTTCGTTAACAACGATCAAAGTTTTTGGTTTGATATTTGACCTTATTGGTATTAATTCAGGGAAATTATATGAAATTGTTAAAACAAAACAGGGCACTCATTGGATGATCTCGGGGGATACTAAATTTAACGCTAAGTGGCGTCTATATTACAATCCCTATTTTGATAAATACCAATCAGTATGAATACAACAATCATTACCCGAAAACAACTGGAAATAATTAGTCGAAAATTTCTACGTTACCCTTTGCATACTGCTGAAAAGGATTATTTCTTAGCATTAGTCATGCAAATTATCTCTCAATCGTCTTTGGGAGATACCTTGATATTTAAAGGCGGAACTGCCTTACACCACTGTTTTTTAGAACAATATCGTTTTTCCGAAGATCTGGATTTTTCCTCAAATCACACAGCTTTAACTCTCGAAGATATTCGTCAAATATTTAATGGTATTGAGTATCTTGGAATCAAGAAAGATTATATATCAAGTGCAACTATTAAAATCGAGAAACTCCAATGTACTGGCCCACTTATTCAACCCAATTCTCTTAAAATAGAGGTTGATTTTCTACAAAACGTTCTTCTACCTCCCCAAAAAATGAAATATAAAAACGTCTGGGGATTAGATTTTGAGGTTAGAGTTATGGATATTAAAGAAATTTGTGCCGAAAAAATTAGGGCTTCGAATGACCGTGCCAGATACCGTGATTTTTATGACTTGTTTCTCATCTTAGATAGTTACCAAATCGATTTAAAAGAAATTATAAAATACATCCGGCAAAAAGAAATCAGAAAGACAATTAGTAAAACTAACATTCTTAATAACTGGTTAGTGGTTGGCACTCAGAAAGAAAAAGAGATGCACCAAATTTTTTATTCCCAAAAAATTAATGATATTCAAATTCAGAAGATGATCGAGAACTTGCCGATCGCTGAAGTGACCGCGAAGTAAAAAAACTGTTAAAAATCTCAAAAAAGCATTAAAATAAAAATATGGCCGCGCCTAATTACACAACTGATTTAACCACCATTAACACTGCCGAAGCAATAACCGGCTGGGCCGAGCTTACGGGAGCTACCGCTGGTCTAGCTCCGGTTGCCGAGGCCGACTATTTTATTCAGGGAACATACTGTATTAGTAAACCTATGAACGCCACCGGCCTGGGTAGTGTAGCTTACGATAATGGTGTCGGCGTCACTATTCCCACTGATGGTGCGTACATGGCTTGGATCTATTTCGGAGCCCCCAATGCGGTGGCGACCGAGGCAAACGGAGGCATGAGATTAGCTATCGGAAATACCATCGCCAACTACAAAATGTGGTATGTACGAGGGAGCGATACCTATGCTTATGGAGGTTGGATTTGCGTACCTGTTGATCCGACCGTGACAGCAGACGCAACTTATGGATCACCAACCTCAACTCTACAATTTTTTGGGTATGTAACTAACACTATCAATGCCATTGCCAAAGGTAATCCGTTTGCTGTAGATGTAATTCGTTATGGCCGCTGTGAAGCGCGTATGAATGGTGGCGATTTAGCTAATGGTTATGCAACCTTTACCGGGTATGCAACCCAAAACGACACCACCACCAATCGTTGGGGATTAATTCAGGCAGTTTCCGGCGGATATCAAGCACAGGGTTTAGTGGTATTAGGTTACACTAGTGCCGTTGATTTTAGGGACAGCAATACAGCTATTCTTATTGCAAATACTAAAAAAGTGTCTGCTAATTTTAACACCTTTGAAGTAAGACAGGCAACAAGCCGAGTTGATTGGACTAATATCTCATTTCTTGGTTTGGGTACAGTCTCAAGAGGAAATTTTATTACAACAGATGATGCTGACATAAACATTACAGGCTGCACTTTTACAGATATGGGAACATTTGGTTTTCTATCAAATGGAGCAATCCTAACCTCTACTTTTAGACGCTGTAATCTTGTAACCCAAAGTTCTGCAGTTTTCACTAGTTGTACTTTTGATTCGACTAATGATTCTGTAAAAGCACTTTTATCCAATAATCCGGCTAATATTTCCAGCTGTTCCTTTCTTTCAAGTGGCACAAAACATGCTATTGAATTGAATACGGCAGGAACTTATTCTTTTTCAGGAAATACATTTACGGGATATGCGACTACTGACGGGTCAACAGGGAACGAGTGTATTTATAATAACTCCGCAGGTGCAGTAACTCTAAATATAACTAATGGAGGAAACACTCCTACAATTAGAAACGGAGCAGGAGCATCAACTACGGTGAATAATGCAGTGACAATAACTATTACTGTCAAAGACGAATCGGGAGCAAATATCGAAAATGCCAGAGTGGCTGTTTATAAATCAAGTGATATGACGGAACTTATGAATTCTTTGACCAATGCCAGTGGTGTAGCAACGGCAAGCTTTAATTATGTCTCTGATACGGTAGTCATTATTAGAGTCCGTAAATCTTCAGCCGCTCCCAAATATGTTGCCGTTAATACTTCAGGAACAATTATTTCAACAGGTTTGACTGCGACCGTTACTTTTGTTGCCGAGACGATTGCCGCCTCAACAACCAATGGAACTATTGCCAGTGAGTTTACTATTAATACGACCACCAAAACCATCAAACATGCTTCCGGAACCACGGTTTATTCTGCAAATGCCCTATATACCTGGCTGATGGATTATTTTGATGATATAGGGCTTATGGATGATACAATCCCGATGACTGCTCAGACGCCAACAGAATATGCTTTAACCAGTGGTTGGTTTATGGATAATAATTCTTTCAAATACTTAAATGGCGGAGCTATTCAAACAAGCGGGCAAGCTTCCTATAATATACATATATTAACAGTGACTGGCGGAACGTATGCCGATCCGGTAGCAGGAGACATTACCAAAACAGTCGTTGCCGGTGCGACCAGCATAGGGCCACTAGTTGATTATGAAATAATTTCGGCCGGAGTCAGCTCAAAATGGTACGTCCGTGATACACGTACTACTCCGGTTCAAATTGCAAGTACCACGGCCATGACAATTACAACAGGCACCGGGTCCGGAAATAATTCAGCTAATTCACTAACCGGTGAAAATATCTGGTCAAATATCTTTACTTTAGGATCGCTGGTTTCGGGGACGACTCTTAATATCTACCAAAACGATACCCAGATCACACCTTGGTGGAGTAGCGGACATATTGATGTATTAGTTAAAGTCAAAGAAGCCGGTACGGAAATAGATAGTGGAAATCTGACAGTTTTGGCTCGAAAATACTCGACTCTTTATGATCATTACATAATTAATGCTTCAACTGGAAGAAATCCTGTACCTCTGGCTGCTTTTACTGACTCAAATAATATAACCGCCGAAGGAACGGTTGGTGTTGCTCCATATACAAATATTACTTTTGATTTTGGATATTATAGTGGCAACTTGAATAATGGCAATGGTGCTCAACCATATGACGTTGTCATCGACTGTGCCACTTTGACCGTTGCCCAAGTCTATGAATATCTGAAGTACGTGACAAGGACGGGATCGGCAACGATCTTAAACGGAGTCAATGGGGAATTTTATACAGCCGTTGGTGACATTAGATTAAATTATATTTCCGAGACAAGCGGGCCTTTTGTGGAAGGATCGGCGATCACCAGTTCCGCTGGAGGATCAGGTTACATAGTTTCATTGATTAATAATGGAACAACGGGAACGTTGGTAATTAGGAATGTTCATGGCACTTTTGCCGATACCAATACTTTAACAAGCGGGTCAACAACGGCGGCTATCAACGGCACGCCAGATATAATCACTCAATCCAAGCAAGCCCCATTTGGCACTTTTGCCGGAGGTAAATTCTTTGGAGCCCGCGGAGTTTGGATTACCAACTATGCCGGAAGTGATGGAAATAATTTTACTTTAATTGACTCAACCGGTACGACTCAAGCACCACCTTCCACTATTTCAATCACCGTCAATAGTATTGTTTCCGGTGACCAAATAGGGGTTTACCGGACAACGGGAGATAATGAAATAGTTGATAAATCAGTTTACGTTTCCCATAATACTGCCAATACCTCAGGATTAAGTACCTTTACGGTAACAACAACGATCGCCGCCGATACACCAAGTATTGGTAATCTAAGAGTGGTAAATAGAAACGCGTCGGGTAATATAATTGATGAGCAATCTTATGCTTATGTTTCATGGACAGGGATGGTATTTACATTATCCGGGACGCTGTCTCAAACATATAATAGCGATGACACGGCCTATGTCCCATATATTGATGTGACAGCTTCATCAACCACCGCGTCAGTCAGCTTTGCCTATGCGACCAATCGATATATTGTCACCAGAGTTAGAAAAAAAGGCATCGTTCCATTTGCTGTGAAGGGACAACTGACAAATGCAAATTTGACGATAACAGCAATAAGGACCAGTGACAGCATTGTCACGTAGTCATCTCCCCTTGACAAAAAATATCACGCTTTGTAAACTGTAGGTAATGAAAAATCTTACCTACAGTCTTTATAAGCTTCCTCAAACAGTTTTCACTGCTCGTGAAATTGCTTTGATTTTGGGAGAAACAAACAAAGATCTTGTCAAATCAAAGATAAACTACTATGTAAAAAGAGGTGAAATTTTTTCGCTAAGGCGCGGGATTTATAGCAAAGACAACAAATTCAATCATTTTGAATTAGCGACCAAACTATACACCCCCTCCTATGTTGGGTTTGAAACAGTATTAGCAAAACATGGCGTCGTATTTCAGTATGATAGCCGCATTCATTTGGCAAGTTATCTAACCCGGGAGATTAAAGTTGGAAATGTTAAAATCTATTACAAAAAAATGGAAAATGAGATATTAATTAATCCTATGGGTATAGAGTATGGAAATTATTTTCCAGAGGCCACTTTAGAAAGAGCATTTTTGGATACGATATATATTTCTGGGCAAAGATATTTTGATAATCTAAAACCGATAGATTTTGACAGATGTTATAGGATATTATCAATTTATGAAGGTCGGATAAAAAAGGAGGATTTAAAATCTTATGCTAACAATTAGTAAACACAGATCGGTTATGTTTGAAATCTTAAAGGCTATCTATGAAGATAATTTATTAGGTCCGATTTTAGGATTTAAGGGCGGGACGTTACTCCATATTTTATACGATCTTCCGCGTTTTAGCGTTGATCTGGACTTTGATCTGCTTGATGAAAAAAAAGAAAGTCAAGTTTTACCAAAACTTAATAAGACTCTTAAAAGTATTGGGACGATAAAAGATTTAACGAGTAAAAGATATACACTTTTTACGCTTTTGAATTATGAAAAAGGACAAAGAAACATAAAAATAGAAATCAGCAGAAGAAATTTAGGAAGCAGTTTTGAAGTCGCCAATTATCTGGGTATTTTATTACAAGCAATGGTAAAGCCGGATATTTTTGCCAATAAATTATTAGCTTTAACTACCAGGATTAAACCCGTCAACAGAGACATATTTGATACTTGGTTTTTATTGAAAAAGCACTGGGATATCAACTGGGACTTGATTGAAAAAAAAAGTTCTCTCAAAAAAAAAGAATTTGTCAAAAAATGTCTTAACACTTTAGAGAATTGGCCACTAGAAAAAATTCTTGACGGTATGGGAGAACTATTGGACAATAGTATGAAAGATTGGGTTAAGAAAAATCTCATCAAAGATACGATCTTTTTATTAAAAGCGAGATATGAGATTTAATTTCTAGACTAATTTATCCTTGACAGGATTCCTAAATTAGTATATTATTGTCCTAATTATGGAAACGTCATCAATAAGCGAAATAATTAAAAAGCTTTCTCTGAAAAATATACCTTTGTTTAACTTAAACGAACTGGGGGGTATTTTGGCGATTGACAATCAACAGACTTTATATAAAAGAATTCAAAGGCTTACCAAAAATAAGATATTACAAAAACTTATCAAAGGTAAATATTATTTTACTTTAAAGGAAGTAGTTGATTTTACGATTGCCAATTTTTTATATCAGCCGTCATATATTTCAATGCAGTCTGCTTTGTCATTTCATTCAATAATGACAGGTTTTTCTTACGAAATTACCTCAATTAGTGTTAAAAAAACTAAGATTTTTGAAATTAATGATAAAGAGTATGTTTATTCCAAGATTTCTTCTAAATTCTTTTGGGGTTGGGAGAAAAAGGAAAATTTTTTAATGGCGAAACCTGAAAAAGCGCTTTTAGATTATGTTTATTTTGCCTCTAAAGGTTTAACGAATTTAGATTGGGATGAGATAGACTCAGAAAAACTTGATAAAAAATTGATTTCAAAATGGGCTAAAATATATGGGGATAGAATTTATAGAGAAATTAGAAAACATATTGCATTATGATAACCAAAGATCAAATTAATGACTTGTCAAAAACTTTTCAAATAGATGAATACAGCATTTTTAGAGAGTACTTACAATTAGTTTTCTTAAGTTATTTATATCAGGAAAAAGAATCAAGCAAAGTTATATTTAAAGGCGGAACGGCTTTAAGGCTTCTATTCGGCTCACCTAGATTTTCTGAAGATTTAGATTTTTCAACAAATTGTAAGGATTCACAAATTGCTAAACTTTTAAAAAAGGTTATAGAAAAAATTAGTAAAGAAATTCCAGATATAAAGCTTAATCCATTATATAAAGGTAAAGAGGGGATTAGATTTAGAATGAGCTTCAAAAATGCTGAGTTTAAATATCCATTCAGTATTAGACTGGATTTTCACCAACAAAAAATTATTAAAAATATAGTCGTCTCAACTCTTGCGACGCAATTTCCGATTATAATCTTTCCACAAGTGTTTCATCTCTCGGGAGAGGGTATATTGACAGAAAAATTTAAAGCACTTGAAACCCGAAATAAGGGTCGAGACATTTTTGATATTTGGTTTTTACTTTCAAAAAGAATACATACGAATGGTATGAAAAATAAAATTATTAAGAATTTGAAGTTGTTTCCACAGTCTTTGTTAGAAAAAGATCTAGGTAAATTTTTACCTAAATCTCAAAAGCAAATTATTCCTGTTTTGAAAAAAGAAATACTTAGTCTCCTTTTAACCAGCGGGCGAGGGGGCCGGGGAAAATGCCAATAACTTCTTTGATCAGTGTTAAAATTCCTTCAGAATCAGCCACTTCAAGTTGGTCAATAATTTTTATTATTTTATTTTTTGTCTCATCAAAATTATCAGTATAAGTTACTGTGTCAATACTTATGTCACTTGGTGCTGCTAGCGCCAAGATATCGCTGATGACAAAATATTGTTTACCGGCAGTTTGATATTTCCGAATCGGTTTGCCATAAAAAGTAACCGTTGTTATCTCTTTTTCCGGTACAAGTTGTTCGATTTTAACGCTGACAAAACGCCCTTTTGTTCCTCTTTTTAATTTTTTTGCCGGCGTTTGCTTTTGATCACCAGTCATAATAATTTTTTCCAGTCGACTGATTGGATCAAGTTGTATCTGGTTTTTCATCATTATCATCATCTTTAAATTTTTGACTGACGCTGTAGATGATTCCAGCAATTAGGTAATAAATTATAGCAGAGATTAAAATCATGCCGGCATATGAAATAGATAGGGTCCATTGGATCGAAGTGGTTCTCATGCCAGTTGCAATCTGCTGAACGGCGTAAAGTTCAGCCAATACTGCGATGACAAAAATAGTAAACGCTTTAACAAAGTATTGTTTTTCAACAACAGAGAACAATAAAAGCAGGGAAATAAAAATACCAAGAGCTCGGATAGCAACTGCAAAAGCAGTCAGCGGATAACTGTTCAAATAACTCTTTGTCAGAAAGGTTAGGGGAGTGGTTAGGGCAAAAGAAATCGGGCCGGCAAAATAATCCAAAACATAAGCTAAAATAAAAAATGCAAATGCGGTTACCAGAAAATATTCTTTTTTCATTTCTTTTTTGATTTTTGTTTACCCTGAGCTTGTCGAATGGGTTTAATTTTTTTCGCGGGCTTTATTTCTATTGGCAAAGTGTTTCCCATCACCTGTGGATCATGGACATTGTGAGATATTACATATTGTGATGATCTGTCCGGAGTCACTTTCCAGGGTTTATCAATTATTAAAGTATCATTGCTGTTAATGATTATATTTTTCATCTGTCCTTCGCCCAGTCCCCGGGAGATCCATAAAGGATAACCGGCAAACTCATTTGACTTCCATTTTTTAGATTTATCAGTAAGCGTCTGGCTTGAAGCCATCGAAACCCTTCCCAAATCTTCTTTCCAGGGTTGTGGTGTTCCTTTAATAAGTTTGGCCAGGTTGGGATTATTTTTTATGAAATCTTCTTTTTTATACCACTCTCTGTATTTATGATTAGGGCGGTATTTAGACACATACATGACTTTTATGTAACCGGGAAAACTTTGATCAGGACTGATTTCAATACATTCTCTTGTCTCCCCATTAATATCAATAATCTGCATACTTTCAATTATAGTCATTGAAAATTATTTTTCAACCCCACCTGTTATTCCCGCCCCCGCCTTCGCGAGGGTAAACTCCGGCGGGAATCCATGACACAATAGATATTGTTTTTTTGCTTTATATCAACTATAAATAAAATAGGGTGTGAAGAAAATTATAAGTTTAATAACAAATACTAGGACGGTGATATAAGATGTTTAAAAATATAGGCGCAACGGAAATAATAATAGTCGCAGTCGTAGTCTTGATAATTTTTTTTCCTAAAAAATTACCTGAATTCGCCAAGGGGATAGTACAATTTTTTAAAGAAATAGGGAAAAGTTTTAAAGAGGGGACGAAGTCAAAATAAGCAATGGATA
This sequence comes from uncultured Gammaproteobacteria bacterium, assembly GCA_964396395.1. Lineage (GTDB taxonomy): Bacteria > Patescibacteriota > Microgenomatia > UBA1406 > GWC2-37-13 > GWC2-37-13. Next base: position 9,450 of record CAYNFC010000001.1, read on the forward strand.
ATAAAGACATATCTCGACCGATCTTTTATCTAATAAGTTCCTTGATTGGACTGGTTTTTTTTGTGTTATTGTCTTTCCCGATTGAAGCAGCTACCGCCGATTATCAGCGTTGTAAAATAGGATCAACTTGTATAATCGGCGAGTTTTTATACGACGATAACTATAATCCAATTGCCACAGCCAGTTGTACTTTGACGACTCGCGATCCAGGAGGCTCGGTTTTTATCAATAGTGCCAGTATGAGCGCAACTACTGACGGTTGGTATTCGTATGACGTAAACACAACTAGCCAGACCGAAGGGCTTTACCGGAGTCAGATGTGCTGTACCGAGCCGAGTAGTTATCTTTGCCTTGATAAAAGTTTTTATATTGGCCCATCGTTTTTATCTTCATCTGACGTTGAAAATTCCGTTTGGAATGCACCTGCGAGCGGTCACGCTGCCGCCGGTTCATTTGGTAAGAATCTGCAAAAACCGGTTCTTTCGACCGCCGAGATCTGGGGTTACACCGACCGGACCCTTTCCAGTTTTGGTAATTTAATTGCCGATATTTGGAGTTATTCGACCAGATCGCTAACAGGCTTTGGTACTTTAATTAACGATATCTGGAAAAACGATACGAGAACTTTAACCAGTGCCGACCTTAGTGATGGAGGGGAACTGGCAACTTCCGAGTCAGTCGAAAAAACCAGTTATTCGATAATTGATAGCACGACTTCCGAAACAGGCAACAAAAATACCGTTGACTCCCTAAATTTCGGAAGAGGAACAATTAATTTTGAAATTACAGTTACCAATCCTTCACCCCTTATTTCGCAAAGAGTTCCTTTTATTTATTATTTTCCAAACGAAGTGAAAAAAGAAGATATTATCAAAGTTGATGAAAAACTTATAACCACTTCAAATAATAAACAAGTTTTGGGTGTTTCGACTGACAATACGGCCTTATTTGTTTCCGGAGAAGTTCTGCTTCTGCCCCTGGCAAAAAAAATATATAACATCGAAATTAAAGATGTCTGGACGTTGGCAAAAGAAGAAATTGAATCGGTTCGCGTCCAGGCAAAAAATCTTTTCGAACCTTTAAAAAATACCTCGTATTTTGCCCAGGGAGCGACTCTCAAATCTGATATTGATGTTAATTTGGATCGGGCTTGGTTATTGCAAAAAAATCCTCTTAATCCTGAAGAAAAAATAGAAAATTACAGGCGGGCGTTGGCGGAATTCAATTTAGCCAAAGACAAAATTGACAGTCTAAAAACTTTAGTGGCCCAAGCCGGATCGGCAAAATCACTATTTGGATTTATTGGCGGAGTCCAGACGGCCTCGGTCTGGGGCATAATATTAGTCTTTATTGCCGGATTTGTTTTTATGATGACATACATAAAGTCACTGAAAAAACAGGAAATACAAACAAAAAGCAAACAGGATAATGATAAAAAAGAACTAACAACAACGATCGTTGAAAATAATTTTTTGGATTTTTTTCATCGGCACAAGATAAAAACTTTAGTTATGGCCTTAATTTTGTTAAGTGGTATTTTGCTAAGCAATTTATTTTCATCGAATGGAGGTAACAAGTTGGCAGTTGCTCAAAAATCAATTGAAAAAATTAAAATCACTCTTGCTCCGACGGTTACTATTGCTCCCAAAGCTACTCCAACCCCGGTAGTTCTCGGGATAAGTATTAAAAAGATTTTTGCGGTTGTTCCCTCAGGTAGTTCAGTCCGTATTCACAGTCAGCCATTACTTCAATCAGAGACAGTATATATGCTTAAGTCAACCGCAACTGTAAACAAACTTCAGGAATTATCCGATTGGGTTAGGATTGAAATTCCAGAGGATAAAATAAGTAGTACTAGTGCAATTACGGGCTGGATAGCTAAAGAATTTACCCAGGAGGTTCCGGAATGATTGAAGTAATCAGCATCCCTCTTTTTGCCTTAATTTTACCTTTGATATTAATTCCTATAGAAAAAATATTACCCTATCCTCATATAATTGAAGAACTGGCAAAACTAATGTTGGTATTGATGATCTATCAAAAAGAAAAACAACTGAACAAATTACTATCATTTTTTGTAATATTATCCGGAGTATTATTTACTCTATCGGAAAGCATTTTTTATTTAATAAATATCTTTAATTTAGGAAATTTGACAATATTTCCTACAAGATTATTATTGACAGGAATATTGCATATGAGTACTTTGATGACGATGTATTTAGGAAGAAAAAATAACGTTAGTTTATTAATCGCTTTGTTTTTTTCAATTATTATTCATTATCTATACAACTTATGGGCAGCGGGATTATAAATTTAATAGTATTTATCTTTGGGGCTTCAATAGGTTCTTTTTTAAATGTATTAATTGATCGTTTACCGAAGGAAGAAAACATCAACGGTAGATCTCATTGTGACTATTGCGGGAAAAAAATTGTATGGTTTGATCTACTACCAGTACTATCATTTTTTATTTTACGAGGAAAAACTAGATGTTGCAAAAAGAAGTTGAGTTTTCAGTATCCGGTTATAGAGTTGATCACGGGGTTGATCTTTGTTGGAGTCATTAAGGACGGACCTTATTTAGGTCCGTCCTTAATAAGGTCCGTCCTTATTTCTGGAATAGTTTCCTGCCTCCTCGTCATCTTCATTTCCGACCTTAAATATCATCTGATTTCCGATTATATTTTATTGACTTTATTCATCCTTTCTGTTTTGTTGAAGTTTGTCATTCCCGCGAAGGCAGGAATCCAGATCATAGGTAATGATGTTTTATCTGGTTTAATCGTTTCTTTCCCAATCTTCCTCATTTATTTCTTATCAAAAGAACGGGCCATGGGTTTGGGAGACGTTTATCTATCGTCGATTATGGGATTTTTGCTTGGCTGGAAAGAAGGTTTTTTAGCTCTATATATTGGATTTGTTACGGGCGCCATTTTTGGAGTAGGATTAATTTTATTAAAAAAGAGCAAATTAAAAAGTAAAGTTGCTTTTGGACCATTTTTGGTAATAGGGGTAGTGATAATGTTGTTTTGGGGAGAAAAGGTTATGGAAATTATAAAGAGAGTATATGGATTTTAAAATCGTTGGTGTTGTTGGCCAGATTGCATCCGGTAAAGGGATATTAGTTAAGTACTTAACTAAAAGACTGGGTTTTATTTCTTTTTCTTTATCTTTTATAGTTCATGAGGAGTTGAAAAATAAAAACATAAAAGAGTTCAGTCGGAAGACTCTTCAAGATATAGGAGATGATTTAAGAAAACGTTATGGCAACGATGTTCTGGCTCGACGAGCAGTTAAGATATTTCTTAAACAGGGTAGAAACAGAGTTGTCATTGAAGGAATCAGAAACCCAGGCGAAATTGAATACTTAAAAACCCTACCTAATTTTATTTTAATCGGTGTTAAAGCCAAAAGAGAGTTGCGTTTTAAAAGATTATTGGCGCGCGTCAAACCCTGGGACCCAAAAACCTATAAAGATTTTCTAAAAGTTGACAGACGTGACATTGGCGTCGGCCAGCAAAAATCCGGTCAGCAAGTCGGAGAATGCCTCGCCTTCTGCGATTATGTACTGACGAATAATAAAGATGTAAAAGACTTTCAGAAAAAAGTAAAGGAATTAATGAAGAGAATTTTTAAATTAAGTACATAAACTTTTCCCCGGCTAGTTTATAATCAAAAAGTTCTTCTTTGGTAAACCAGAGGTTAACTTCTTTTTCCCCATCCTCAACGGTATCTGAAGCATGAATGAGATTGCGAAGAGGGCGATTCTGTTCATTTGCCAAATCTATTGTATCATGGGAAAAGTCGCCGCGGATTGTTCCGGGATTAGCTAAAACAGGTATCGTGTTTCCGGAAAGTTTACGGACGATCTCTATACAATCATATGATTCTAAAGCCATAACCAAGACAGGGGACTCTTGAAAATAAGTTATCAACCATTTTTTTACCGTCCGTCCGATTTGAATTGCATCATCAGTATCAAAAACTTTTTTCGCGTCCAGACCCTTCTTTGAATAACTAGTTAACGTTCTCATCCCGACTTTTTTAAACCAAACATCTGTTTCAGGATAATGAGCAACGATTCTTTTTTCTCCGGCCGTTTCAAATTTAAAACCAATAATTTTCAAACCCACCTGTTCAAATCGGGTAATTATTTTTCCAATTAACCCACGTTGAACACCGTCGGGCTTGATAATGATTAAGACTTTTTGTTTTGTCATAGGGTTATAATCGTTATAAATTTTATAAATATTATAATTTTTATATCAAATACTGACTGTCGACTTCTCTCTCATATTCTTTAAATTCTTGTTTTCCAAACCAATATCTGATTTCTCTTTCCGCTTCGTCCGTTGATCCAGACGCATGAATAAATGTCTTAACAACCCTGTCTAATGACGCAGAAAGAGGAGAGGAATCAAAAGAAAACTGAGCCAGTAAAGTTCCGGGTTCAGCCAAAGCCGGAATGGTGTGTCCGCGAAGTTTTCGGGCAACTGCAACTGCGTTTGGTCCTTCCCAAACCATGACTACGATCGGACCTTCCATCCAGTATTTAATTAAACGTTCGTAAACAAACTTGCCCAGCTCAGCTGGGTTGTCCGTTCCAAATGTTTTTTTCACATCATCACCTGACTGTTTAAAAGAAGCGAGGGTTTTTTCTCCCATTTCTTTTATCCATTCAGGTGTTCCAGGATAGTGGTTTTTTATGACATCAGCAGACGGCTCCAACATTTTTCCAGCCATTAATTTCAGACCAACGTTTTCGAAAGTTTCAATTATTTTGCCAACCAAACTGCGTTTTACAGCGTCGGGCTTGATAATAATAAGAGTTTGCTCAAGCATATAATTATTATAAAAGTTATAAATATTATAATTGTTATAAAAGCGTTATTTGATTATATATTTCTTTCGTGATTTCTTCAATCCCTTTATTTCCATCAATCTCCACCCACTTCGTCCAGACCTGTTGGTCAGCCAACATTTGATACTTCTTATGGGTTTTTCTGATGAAATCAAAATCCTTTTCCCGAAAATTTTTTTCTTTGTCTTCACCAAATTTTCTTTTGATAGCGATATCAGGATCAACTTTGATGTAAAAGACCAGGTCGGGTTTTTCAATACCAAAGTCTTCGGCAAAGCTTAAGGCTTTTTCAAGCCTGATTCCTTCAAGAGTCTGATAACAAAGCGTGGTGGTAAAATAGCGGTCGGCTATAAGAATTCCATTTTTTCTTTTCTCGGCAATTAAATTTTTATCCATTAAAAACTGGAGTGAATAAAGCAAAAATTGCTGTTCTGCGTTTAGATTCTTATTTTGATAAAGAAAATCCTTAATTAATTTTCCGACGTTACGTTCATAATCGGGGTATTTGATTAACGTTGTAGAGGATGGGTTCTTCCGTCCCTTCAACATTTTCAAAAGATTTTTTCCCTGGGTTTCACATCCAGCTCCGTCAATGCCTTCGATAACGTAAAACATAAGCGTTATAATCATTATAATATTTATAAAGATTATAATTATTATAACACGTATGCAAAACCATATGGAAAACCAAGGTTATAAGAGTTTGGCGTTTTACAAGCAATCTGAGATTATTCATGATTTTACGGTTAAGTTTGTCAAGCTCTATATTGATTGGAAGTCTCGTACGAAAGATCAGATGGAGCAATCAGCCCGTTCCGGCAAGCAAAATATCGCTGAAGGCTATACTCAAAAAAGCCTTGAAAGTAGAATTAAATTAGTTGGAGTAGCTCGTGGGTCACTTGAAGAACTTCTTAATGACTATCAAGATTATTTGAGACAGCATAATCTTAAGTTTTGGATTAAAGATTCTCTGGAAGCCAGAAAAGTTAGAGCGATGGTTTATAATCGTTATAACAGTTATAAAAATTATAAAGATTATATTTCCTCAGCAGAGCCAGCTGCCAATGTTATGATCTGCCTAATCAATCAGACCAATCAACTTTTAGATCAAAAACTGCGTTGGATGGAAGAACAATTTGTTAAAGAAGGTGGCTTTCGGGAAAATCTTTTTAAAAAGAGGATGGACTACCGCAAAGGTCAAAAATAATAGTTATAAATGTTATAATAAATTATAATTTTTATAACGCTTAATTAAGTTAGCCTGAGAATATTGCTCCCATAGTTCAACGGATCGAACAAGCCCGTCCTAAGGGTTAGATGGTGGTTCAATTCCGCCTGGGAGCACATTTCATCCAACTCAGCATAAACAGATTAATTTTTCCCAATAAACTCCTTTAATTCTACGTATGGCTTAGGAGAGATGTTCCAAAATCCGGTCTGCAAAGGTGTATCAATGTCAAAGATTAATGAAACGACCAAGGCAGTTACCGATGAAACCAAAGTAATTAAAACAGTGGCCACGATTTGATTTTGAAAACCCATAAAAATAAAGCTGCCGATGAGAACTGTTGATAATAATAAAAGCAAGACCCAAAGGATTTTCGGGGTTTTATCAGAAACTAAGTTGATTAAATTTGCCTGGGAAACAGATGAGATTCTTAATTCTTCAATGATGTGAGTTAAAGCGATTTCATCGGCTTTGGTATTAAGAGAAACATTGTTAAAATGATAGGCTAATTTAAGAAATTTTTTATTTAATTTTTCTGTATTAATTTCAATATCCCACAGGGTTCTAACCACTTCATCTGCATAATCTGACAAGACCAGCGTAAGTTCTTTCTTAAATGTAGAAGAAGAAAGCTGTTGGCTTAAGATATAGACATTTCTTAAAGCATTGACCTCTTTGCCAATTTCACTGGAGATTAAGTTATATTTTCCCCAGACGTGAATAACAAAGAAAGAAATAAGTACAGCATAAAACACGCCAAAAATATTGACAAAGACAGAGATCCAAGCAATATCAATGGCTGTATGTTGAAAACCCGTCGCAATGAATGAGGCGGCAAATCCTGTTCCTAATACAAAGAAAAAAGCCGTATAAACTTTTAAATTTATTTTTGACCAAGAGTGTTTTACTTTTCCGCCCATCACCAATAATCGGAGGAATCTCAAGAACCGCGTTAATCTTGTTAGACGTGTCAGTCGAGTTAATCGAGAAAGTCTAGCCAGTCGTAATACAGGAACAGCAGAAAAAATAGTTGATAAATTTTCCAAAATAGGCGAAACTATTACGACGATACTAATAATAGAATCAAACCAATTATCTTTTAACCACTTGACCCTTTTTTCAGCAACAAAAAGTTTCAAAACAAATTCCAGAAAAAACCCAATCCAGATTATCCAATCGACGATTGAAACCAAAACTTGTTGGGCTGGAGAAAGCTTAAGAAAGTTTTGCGCCAGAATTACCGGAATAATCAGAAGAGCCAAGGCGATCATAACAGTGTCAGAGAAGATTAGATAGACTTTTTCCTTTAGTTTATTCATCAAGAATAGTATACTATAATAATTTCAAAAATGAGCTACACCAAACTCAAAAAAAGACATCTCATCCGCCATCATATTCATCGTCTAAAAACCAGTGAATATGTTCGAATTTTAATTCTCCGCACCATTGGGAATTTTTTGCTGTTTGCTTCATTATTTATGATTGTTAAGACTTTTTGGCAGCCGGTCAAGGAGGAGTTGATATATTTTGTTAATGTTAAGATACAGAAGAAATATATCGTAAGTGAAATTCGAAATTCGAAATTCGAAATTCGAAATGAAGAAAAATCTAAAGGTTTGTTGGCAAAAGCCTTTAATATCAAGTCAGTTGAGATTTTAACACCGGTTGATCCGGACTTCAGTATTGTCATTCCCAAAATCGGCGCCAACGCCAAAGTTCAGCCAAACATTGATGCTTCAGATGAAAAAATATATTTAGATGCTTTAAACAAGGGAGTAGCTCATACGTTAGGTACGGCATATCCTGGAGAAGGCGGACATATTTTCCTTTTCGCTCATTCAACTGATTATTTCTGGAACGTAGGGAGCTATAACGCAATTTTTTATCTTCTTTATAAACTTGGAAAAGGTGATGAGGTAAATTTGTTTTACCAAGGGCAGAGATACGTCTATCGGGTCATCGGGAGCGAGGTAGTTGATCCGTCTCAGGTTCAGTATCTGACCAGGAAAACCAATCAGGAGTTTTTGACTTTGCAAACCTGCTGGCCTCCGGGGACGACGCTTAAGAGGCTACTTATTTTTGCGGTTAGGGTAGCAGAATAAAAAGCTCGGTACCGTATTTTTCGACCGCCTCACCCCAAAGGGGCCCCAGGCGATTGTCTCAAAATACTCGTACCTCGCTTAAAACAAAAAAGCGAAGATACCAAATTTTTTACGGTTTTTTGTTTTCCGTTAAAAAATTTTCGGTATCAAGCTTTTAACGAATGCCGACTAAATAAAGATCCGGCAGTTCGTTTACCTGTGAATTAAGATTAATTAAAACGATAATCTTTCCATCACCGGTGGGGTTGAAGAAAGAGCTTTCAAAGGGGCCGGAATAAACGGTTTGTTTGTTGGCATTATCATAATCTAAAATCGAGATCTTTTTTCCCTCTGCAATAAACAAATGGCGCGAATCATAATACCACTTAATAGAACAATTGGCAATTAGCAATTGACAATTGACAATTGAATAATTCTTGTCTTCTTTACGATCATAAACATACAGATTGCCCTTTTTCACCGACCGTTCTTCCGGAGTCTGATTGGTGGCGATCAAAGGCGGATTGATCATTAAAGGAAGTTCAGTATTATTTTTAGCTTGATATAGAATTTTAGTCTCATTAGGGGAAAAAGAGATAATATTAAAAGAATCGGAAGCAATTTTATCAAAATCTTTTGGAAAAGTTTCTAAAATCTTTGTATTATTTTTATCTTTTTCATTCTGCCAAGCTTGAATTAAAGCCTCTTTTGATAAAGTGACTTCCAAAGGATTAAGATTTTCCTGGTCAAGAGAAAGAAGATAGCTATTTTTATCAAACTCAAAAATTGCTTGTTTTTGATTGGGGGCAAAAATAATTTTAATGTCGGCTAAATTAAACGTATTTGCAAGAAGGGATAAATCCAAAATTTTATTCAAAGGCGGAAAAAATGGTAACGTTTTTCTTCCGGCATCAAAGAGATAGATGACATCATTGGCGAAAATAACAATTTTATCGCCGTCTTCGGTCGGTACAGCTTTGACAATACCCAGATTAGTTAAGGGGGAAAGAGATGGATTCACCGGAAAAAGAACCGGGTCGACATTGATGACCAGCTCGCCTTTGAGATTGATTTTCTTGCTCCAACTAGTGTATCCGTCCTTTTTTATTTCCACTAAATAATTATCAGGAGGAAGGGTAAGATTAGTATCGGTAACGCCTTTCAATTCGCCGTTGATAAAGATTTTGGCGGCTTTGGGGTAAGAGGTAGCGGCAATAATACCGGTTGATTTGACTGATTTTTTTTCCAGGTCAAACCTATAGCCGCGGGCGTAGCCAATTACCGTAATAAGAATAACAATGAAAAAAAAGAGAATAATGACTCGGGAAAATATCTGCATAGAATAGATAACAATATAACTATTCTGTATTATACTATATATAATCTTATGTTCTTCCGGAAAAAAATCGGTATTGATTTAGGAACTGCAAATACTTTAGTCTATGTGGCGGGTGAAGGAATTGTTTTAAATGAGCCGACTGTGGTTGCTTATTCTTTGGAAGATAAAAGAATTTTGGCAGTTGGTGAGGATGCGCGGGAAATGATCGGCCGGACGCCTGGATCAATTGTGGCGTCAAGACCTATGAAAGAAGGAGTGATTGCCGATTATACAACCACTTCGGCGATGATTACTTATTTTTTGAAAAAAGGTTTAAAAGGCGGAGTTTACTGGCCGGAAGTGATGATCTCCATTCCCGGCGGTTCCTCGCAGGTTGAAAAACGGGCCGTGGTTGCTGCCTGTAAACAAGCAGGAGCTTCAGATGTCTATCTGATCGAAGAGCCGTTGGCGGCTGCGATTGGAGCCAAACTGCCGATTTCTCAAGCTTCAGGCCAGATGATAGTCAATGTTGGCGGCGGGACGACGGAGATTGCCGTAATTTCTTTAGGTCAGCTGGTAGTTTATAAGACGGTTAGAGTGGCCGGAACCAGATTGGATGAAGCTGTAATGACTGAACTCCGAAAAAAACACAATATGATTATTGGTGAGAGGACGGCTGAAGATATAAAGATAAAGATAGGAAATGCGTTGATAGACGAATCGGCTCAAGAAAAACGTATGGAAGTAAAAGGTCGTGATTTTCAAACCGGTTTACCAAAAATCTACGAAATCGGCGAAAAAGATATTAACAGCGCCATGATCAAACCTCTAAAAGCGATTCTTGACGGCATTAAAGAAGTCTTATCTCAGACTCCGCCCGAATTAGCCGCGGACATTGTTGATAAGGGAATTGTTTTATCCGGTGGAACTGCTTTACTCATTAATCTTGACAGATACATCACTTATTATACCGGAGTCTCTTCTTTTGTAGTTGATGAACCGTTATTTTGTGTGATAAGAGGAGTGGGAATGGCAATTGAGAATTTGGATAGTTTTAAAGAAGCTATCCGATAGTAGTTTAGAAATTTGTTGTTAGAAATTTGAAATTTGTTTAAAAATTAGAAATTAGAAATTAGAAATTGAATATAGTATTTGTTAAAATAAAAGACATAAATCTACCGGATAGGTGGTATTTAGATTTATAAGAAAGTAAAAACAACTGAGCAAAAATTTGAACAAAACCGGTTTAATATTTAATATTTAATCTTTAACAGTTTTCCTATAGTAATTGACCCAATATGAAGCAAAATAAAATTTTAGGAATAACGATTCCTAACGAGTCTAGAACAAACATCCTAGAGAAAATTTTATTATACATTGACAAACCAACCGGTTTTTTTCACATTGTTTCCCTTAACCCGGAAAACCTGGTCGTCGCTACTGAAAATGATTCATTCAAACGGATTGTTGAGACAGCCCAAATGAAGATCACTGATGGTGTAGGGATTGTCCTGGCGGGCCGATGGTTGGGTATACAGGTAGGGGAGAGGGTGACCGGTGTTGAGTTGATGGAAAACCTCTTAAAGGTGGCGTCAGATAGACGCTTAAGAGTGCTGATGATTGGCGGAAAAGGAAATTTAGCACTTAGGCTATCTCAGTGCTACTCAAAAAGATTTCCCGAAGCTATGTTCAAAGGTTTGCGGGGGATAGAAGATATCAAAAATCCAAAAAGAAATGAAGAAGCAAAGACTTTCTCAATAGTGGCCGCTTATAAGCCCCAGTTAGTGTTTGTTGCATATGGGTCGCCGGATCAGGAACTTTGGATAGAGCATCATAAAAAGGAATTTGCTGGAAGTGTGGTGATAGGTGTAGGCGGAGCCTTTGATTATTTAAGTGGGCAAATTGTCCGTGCCCCGATCTTTATTCAAAAAATCGGACTTGAATGGTTATTTCGTTTAGTCAATCAACCTTGGCGATGGAGAAGACAAAAAAGATTATTAAAATTTATTAGGTTAATCATTTGCCAAAAATGGAACAAAACCTAAAAAAAGTTCTCAAATACTTCTCACTTTTTGCTTATTACCCTACGTTGGAAGAAATTCACACCTTTTTACCGGTAAAGATCCGTAAAGACGAGCTAAAGAAGGAGTTAAAACATCTTAAATATACTCCACCCCAGTATAGTATTGGGAAACAAATATCAAAGAGGAAACTTGAAAATTGGTGCTTTAAGGTATATGTCAAATTACTATCTTTTTTTCCTCAAATAAAACTAATAGGTCTATCTGGATCAATCGCAATGATGAATGCTGATTTGGACGATGACATCGACCTGTTTATTACAGCTGCTAAAAGTAGATTATTTACCGCTCGCTTTTTAGCCACAACAATAGCCTTTATTATGGGTTTGAAACGGGGAGTAGGGTTAAAAAAGGCCCCAAATAAAGTCTGCCTCAATCTATTTTTTGACGAAAGCAATCTAAAAGTGCCCAAGTTCAAGCAGACGGAGTTTGTTGGTCATGAAGTCCTTCAGATGAAGCCGATTGTTAACAAAAATAAAGCTTATGAGAGGTTTCTATTCGCTAATCGGTGGGTAACAACTTTTTTTCCAAATACAGCTGGACTAATATCAAAGATCAAAAATCAAAGATCAAAAACTAGTTCGAAGATCAAATCTTTAAGCTTTAAGCTTGGCTCTAATATTTGCACTTTAATCTTTGATCTATTTGAAAAAATAACTAAAATATTGCAACTTTCATTAATAAGTCGTCACCGTACCACTGAAATCATAACTGACTTCCAGCTCTGGTTTCATCCTGTTGATTTTGATAAGAAGATTAAACTTTAAGCCTCTTTCATGTAGCAAGTTCCCAGGCCGGCAGTTTCTAATTGATCTAAGATAGTATCAGCTCTTTTTTGATCGATTTTGAGAGTTTCAGATAGCTGTTTTGAAGACATTTCGTCGTATCTATCCATCACCTCCAGTGCTTTGCCAAATAAAGGATCACGCTCAACTTTAGTTTCTTTAGCCTCGGACACCCTTAGGGTGGATGGAGTTTTAACTCCCTCAATTGATCTTAACCGGCTATCAATCTCATCCAATTTTTTCAAAATCACTTTTACCGAGTCATCCATAATTTTGTATTATAACATTTTTTGTCGATAATAATTTCAAGATTTATACCTTTATTTGTGAAAATACTTCTATAAACATTTTTTTGTATTTTCGTCCAAGCTTATCAAGAACAGGTTTAAATAATGTTAATAATTGTGGCAAAGTATAATCTTTTGTTAAATTTATAAATTTATGTGTTTCAATAATATTATGACAACGACTGCAGGCTCCCTCACAACCTGGTGAAAAAACCCGCTTTGTTTTGGAAACCATCTTTCTAAACACCAGGTACTGGATCATGAAAAATATCGGATCGGTCGGCGGATAAGCTGCAAGAGTTGATTCCGGTTCAATCTTGACCGGTGCGTATTCCATATAAAGCCCTTCATCCATTAACTCTTTGAGCAATCTCAGATCTTTAGCCATATAGTTATGATATGGCATCCAAACTGGTTTTAAACCAAACAAGACGAGACTGTTCATCTTTACCTTTCCCTCAGTTCCTTCAGATAACTCCCGAGCAAACTCAATATGGTCTCTAAGTTTTGATACACCCTTTGCTTTTTTCCCGTCGAGAAATATTGCCTCATATTCGTCGGGAAGCACTTCGGTGTTTATCGCCAGGCTTAATGTCCATCCCGTCAACTTACGATAATCATTTAATTTTTTTATTACTTGCTCCCATGTACTTTTATCCGGTGGCAGTATCATCTCGATCTGTAACTGCACTCGAACATCTTTTGTGTTTTTATACTTTTCTTTGGCTTTCGCAATTTTTGTTTGAAACTCGGAAAGAGCCCATCCATAGGCTTCTTCAAATCCTCCGTCTCCTGTGTCCAATGATCCGCCCGAAAGCGTTTGCTGAATTACTATTGGAAGCCTTTTATTTTTTATTAATGATTTTTCAAAAGCATCTTCAACAATCAGACCAATCGTTTCCGATACTTGTTGCTTACGGATTTTTGTAAGTTTTCCTTCTCCTTCTTTCGCTTTTAGCATAGAACAGAAGGCACAATTTTCCTGACATACATTTCGAATATTAAGTATCGAAAACCCAGAGGCGCATGGCATAGAAATTAATCCGGCCGGAATTTTGTATCCTTCCCGGCCAACAAGTTCTTTTGAATACTCTGGAGCTTTAATTACTTCAATTTTTTTGCGCCACACATGGCCTCCCGAAGTTTTCAATTGTAACTCAAAATTATCCTTGGTTTTTATTATCGATATTGGCGAGATATCACCAAGGGTTGATTTTCCACCAACCTCTGTGGAAAAAGCAGGCATATTGTGCGGCGGGCTTTCTTTACCTATCTGCTCCCCCCGAGAATCTAAAGAAATCATCTTAACTGGGACAGCTTTGTGGTTGGCGGTAAAAATAGGACTGCCGAGAAGATCGGTCGATGTCCCCCCACCAAATCTTAATACGTTTAGTTCATGAAGCGTTTCCGCTGATATTTTCGGTCCATAACAGGAAAGGACTGATGTAAATAACATTTCAGCTAATGCTTCTTTTAGCGGATCTTCATGAATTTTTTCCCATGGCATATCAAGACCTAAATCTTTAATGGTCTTATTAACAGAAGATTCAAGTTTTGGTTTGTACTTTTTTTCCCACCATTTATCTCTCTCTGTGGAAAGCAGCTTTGTATCCAACAAAAATTGGTTAAATATTTCTGGCAATTTATTCATAGTTATTAGACTATGGGATATTTTATCAACCTATTGACATAATGCCAAACTGGTGTCATAATTGTTGACAGATAATGACACTGACTGATTTTTTAAAACAACTTGGGTTAACGGATCGGCAGATAAAAATCTATCTTGATTTAGCCGCCAACCCTGAGTCAAGCGTGGTTTTGATGCATCGACGGTTACATGAACCTCGCAGCTCTCTTTATCTTGAATTAGAGCGTCTTATTGATAAAGGCTATGTCATCTCAAAAAGGGTCGAAAAAACTACTTTCTATAAAATTACCAATCCGGCTAAGTTAAAGCTAACTCTTGAGGAAGAAGCGGAAAAACTTCAGCATCTTACCCAGAATCTATCTATTTTTAATAAAGGGATTAAAGAGTTGGGGATTACTAAAGATGTACCGAAAACGATTAATATTTATAAAGGAAAGGAAGGAATAAAACAACTGCTTTGGAATATTATTTCCTCCGATGCAAAACTTGTTGTTGGTTTTAGTCCGGGACAATTAGAATTTGTAACAGATCGAGTGTTTGCTGAAAAATGGAGAGAAGAGTTTAAAAGAAAAAATAAATTCAACAAAATAATTTTTAACAAACCAAAACCTCTTATTTGGTCAGATATTCCCGGTTTTTTGGCGCATAATGTCGAAGCAAGAACGCTGGATGAAAAAAAAATAAAGTTTGATCGGATGATCTTAATCTATAATGATGTTCTGTCTGTATGTAGTTTAAAAACCGATAGTGATCAATACGGCATTGAAATCAGGGATGACCTTCTTGTTAAATCGTATAAACAAATATTTGATTTTTTGTGGGATCACGTTGCGAAAAAAATCACAACACCCGGTGTTCGAAGCTGATCACAGCATCCGGTTGATTTTACTTTCATAAAAAGATTATAGCAAAAAAGTGAGAAATATTAAAAAAAATTCCATTAAAAAATTATATCAGAAGTAATTGTTGATATAATATTATCAATTGATCTCTGGACGAGTGGCGGAACTGGCATACGCATACGGTTCAGAACCGTATCTCGCAAGAGGTGAGGGTTCAACTCCCTCCTCGTCCACAGTAATATATAATTGTCATGCAGGAGAGGTGGCTGAGTGGTCCATAGCGAGGGGTTGCTAACCCCTTGAGCAGCAATGCTCGCGCGAGTTCAAATCTCGCCCTCTCCGCAAGAGCATCAGTTTTTTATAGTTTGACATAATAAAACATATGAACGACATATTTGCTCCCAAACTAACTAGGTCTTGGCTTGAAGTAGAATTATGTCCGCAGAATAAAAAACAGGTAACGACTATTAAAGTAAAAAAATTTCAAGAAAAACTTGCCGAATGTTGTGGAATGCATATATTTTGTGGTCCCATGATAATTGCTCCCGATTCAAAAAATAAACTGATTTCTTATTATTCAAATAAAAGATTTAAACCGAGGGACTGGAATGCTTATATGTGGTGGACTCAACCCGATGCTAAGAATGTACTGTTTATATTAAATCACTCCCATACATCTTTTTATTATTATCCGGAACATAATTTGATAGATATATCTATTGCAACTTGTAAAGATTACGATTTAAATATGATTTTGAAGTTTATTTTTAATTATTGGAAATCTGGCAGTAAAGGAATTAGATATGCTTTTATATCTCCGAAAGAAGATAACTATTCTTGGAAATTATATAAGGAAGCGCTATAGAAAATAAAAGTGCCTGAAGATCTGTTGAATTTTCGTCTTTGAAGCGGGATTAATCCGCACTCCATAATTAAATAATGATAAAATATGTTTTATGCAGAAATATTGCACTATCTATCTCGTTCGCCACGGAGAGACAGATTGGAACGTGAAAAAACTGATTCAGGGACATCTTAATATTCTTTTGAATGAAAAAGGAAAAATACAGGCAAAAAAATTGGCAGAAAAATTAACTCACGTGAAATTTAATGCGGTTTTTTCTTCAGACTTAATCCGAGCCAAAAAAACAGCGGAAATTATTGTTTTGGAGAAAAAATTAACGGTTATCACCACAAAAGCATTACGGGAAAGATATTTTGGTCATTTTCAGGGAAAACACATTGAGGTTTTGAAACAAAAACTTGGTGAGCAGATAGGCCTGTCTAAAAAAAGTCAAAAAAAATACGGTTTTGAAGATGTGGAAAATGATGAAGAAATCATTGCCAGATTTATATCTTATTTAAGAGAAATTGCCGTCGCCTACCCGAAAAAAAATGTTTTAGTTATTGCCCACGGAGGAGTAATGAGAGTCCTTTTTAATCACCTAGGTTATGCTATTCCCAATTTTTCTCAGAAAATAATGAAGAATACCGGATACGCCGTCATCGACTCCGATGGGGTAGATTTTATTGTTAAAGAAGAAAACTTGTTTCATAATTAATAACTATGTACTATTTGCAGTCTCAAAAAATTCTCAAAACAATTAAAAAATCGAAAAATATCTTAATCAATATCCATCGCAATCCTGATCTGGATTCGGTCGGGTCGGCAACGGCCTTATATCAAGCGCTAATGAAAATGGGTAAAAGAGTCTCACTGGTTTGTCCTAATAAAATTCCAGACAATTTCAAATTCCTGAAGGGTGCCGATTCCGTTGAAACGGTTGATTTTAAAGAGTGGGCGAGGAAACCTCGCCCTTATGATTTGTTTTTGATTTTGGATTCCGGATCCTATGACATTGTAACGGGCAGCAAAGAAATTAAATTACCGAAAATAAATAAAATAATTATTGATCATCACCTGACTAATAACTGGAAAGATTACAAATTGCGCCTATTGGATACGAAAACATCGGCGACGGCCGAGATTGTTTATGGTATGTTGAAAGACTGGGGAGTCGATATTGATACAAATATTTCCACATCTCTACTTTCTGGAATTGCCGGGGACACTGTCTTTTTTAAATATCCAAAAAATCCGGCCGTGATGTTTTCACTTGTTTCAGAATTGATGAAAAACGGCGCTAACTATAATTTACTGATTGAAAATTTCAATGACTCTCTAAGTTTTGGATTTATAAAATTGCTGGGAGAATTTTTAAATAATATGGAAATGGAAAGTTCGCCAAACGGTAAATTTGTCTGGTCGGCAGTACCGTTTGCAGTGTTTGAAAAATACGGCCGGCCAAGAGGAGTCAGAGAGACAGCGGCTGATAGTTTTTTCAGAAGTATTAAAGATGTGGATTTTGGGGTTGCGCTTCTTGAGGAGGAAAAAGGCAAGATCAGTATGAGCTTTCGGTCAAAACAAAATTTTGATGTTTCAAAAATCGCCGAAAGTTTTGGCGGGGGCGGTCACAAATGTGCCGCGGGGGCAACTGTGTATGGAAATGTTGATCAAATAATTGGAAAAATTAAGGAAGCAACTAAAGTTTAGATTATCCTGCCAAGTCGATACACAACTGCCGTAGTTATGACAAGCGTGGCGATATTCCAGATATCAAATTTCAAGTTCATCAAATGCTTCGGCTCTGGTTAAGGCGTCTTTAAATAATGAGTCAGCTAATTCACTTTTAGCGGAACTTGTTTCGGGAAGAGGAGGAATAGAATTTGGCAGTATCCAACCTTCTGTCAAACCTTGAGAAATCATTTTATTAACAAGTTCTAATTCTTCAAGCGACCACGGATAATTTTGCCATTTTAAAATTGTTTCATTTATATTATCTTGATATTGTTTATCTCCTGTTAGATCAAACATAGCACGATTGTAATATATCGATTGAACACTTGTAACATCATATAAAAATGGCCATATGGGGTTTTCAGGCGTAATACCATTTTGATCAAGAAAATAAGCAATTGAGGCAAGATCTATTGCATTATTATTAAATCCCGCATCATTACTTAATTGACTATAATATTGATCCATCAATCCATATCTTTTTAACATTGATATTTTTGCTACATCACCATAAAATTCTGCTTGATATTCTTCTTGTTCATATAAAGCAGTATATTTTGGATTGTTATAGAGTTGAGTTTCATTAGCAAAGGTACCAAAAATTTTCCAATCTTGGACTGCTTTTGCGCCATGAAACCATTCATGGAAATAGGTACCCATAGCATCCATATTTTCTATATCAATAATTGGTAATCCTTGCTGATCGACTCTTATCTGTGGAAAGTAAAGATGCTGTTCAGGTTCAATTGAAATTATTTCCGGAGTCTGTAAGGATATTGGAGTTGATACATATGGTGTTGTAGTTGCTAATTGCCAATGGTTGATAGTTGAACCACCGCTTGCTTCCCTAAATAATGACTGATTTACAGAAAAATCTATAGCATTGGGATCATTGTTAAGATAATCTGTAATAGAATAATATAGAATATTAGCTGACCCAAAAATATTATTAAATGAATTGATTGACATTTCATCCTTGCTCTCTAAAAGCATTTGCGAAAAACTTACAATTTGATTAAGTGTAGTTTCTAATGACACAGGTTGAACGCAGTCTGTCTCGACTCGATTTCGAATGCAAATTGATATGTTATTTCTATCCAGAGTATCTGGTTTTGGAGTTCCTGAAATAAGCGTAGGCGAACTTAGATGACCATCTGGATCAATTGAATGGAAAACTTCTCCGATACCATATCCAGCCAATAGTGCAACAATACTTAATGAGATTAATTGTACTGGGCCAAGTTTTTTTTTAAATAATTCTCTGTTCACTCCATATAATATATTATTATAGGTTTATTCTCAAGCGAAGTTTAAGAAGAGTAGCGGCAAAACATTATTTTGAACTTCGTAATATTCTTTCCACTTCCCGGTTGTTGATTTGATGATGAGGTCCGCGGTGGGAAAGCAAGGCTCCGGAAAAAGTCTTCGGGATATGCATTAATTCATGAATTAAAGTTTTAATTTTCTCCCGTTCAGGCAGTTTATCAAATCTTTGAGAAATTACTTCGATAATATAGTTTGGTTCAAGTCCGGCCACTTCCTTAAATAGTCGGGACATTCCCCAGATGCGTGCATAGGCACGTGTTTTGGCATCAAAACTTCTGATGCAGTGAATCTGATTAGGTTTAATATGAGTGAATTTTAATTCTTTTATCAAAACCCTGATCTGTCTCTTAATTTCCGGTGCGAGTTTGTATTGCATTTGGTAATTATACAAGGTCCGTCCTTACAAGGACGGACCTTATTTATGGTATTATTTTAATAATGAAAAAGATTTTACTTTTTATTACTGCCTTTTTGTTTTTTGTTTTTCCAATTTTTGCCCAGTTTGATGATATTCAAAAAGACGAAGTAAGAGTTGATCAGTTTGTAAATAATGAAACGTCGAGTTTTCAGGAAATACTCGGAGAGCATATAAAATCTTTTAATTCGGCAATTACAATCAATAAAGATGGGACGATCAATGTTAAAGAAACAATTATTTACGACTTTGATTATTTAGAAAAACATGGGATTTACAGAGAAATTCCTTTTATAAAAACTAATGAAGATGGGAAAAAATATGAACTTAAATTTGATAATTTTTCAGTCGTTGATGACAATGGGAAATCGTATAAATTTGTCAAATCATGGGTAGACGAGAAACTAATCAGATTGAAAATAGGGGATGTTGACCGGCTGATAACCGGTCTTCACACTTATGTTATTTCTTATCAAGTGGCCGGAGCCCTGACCTATTTTTCCGATCACGACGAACTTTATTGGAATGTAACGGGAAATGAATGGCAAGTGCCAATTGCCAGTACAACTGCGTCGGTTATATGGCCTCAGGAAATTAAAAAAGAAGATATTAAAAGCATTTGTTATACCGGAGTATTTGGTTCAAAGGAAAGTTTTTGCCAGGTGTTACCATCTTTGAACGATCGAGCAAAGATGGTAATTAAAAGTAATGGGAGTTTAAGTAGTGGGGAAGGGCTAACGGTCGTTGTTAGTTTTCCGAAAAATATTATTGCTATTTTGGAACCTAAAGAATTTGTTAGCTTTTGGGATTCGTTTATTGGCAAATTAGTGATGGGATTTATGGGATTGATTGGACTAATTTGGTATGTTGGGTTGCCGTTTTATATAATTTATCGTTGGTTAAAGTACGGACGTGACCCTTCGACTCGCTCGCGAGCGGTATCCGCTTGGTTTGACCCGCCCAAGACTCAGGAAGGAAAAAGATTTTTGACACCGGGAGAAGTCGGGACATTAGGCGATGAGACAGTTGATCTAAAAGATATTTCAGCGACGATTGTTGATTTGGCGAGGCGGGGATACTTGATCATTGACGAGCGGAAAAAAGGAGATTTTTATTTTCTCAAAGGAAAAAAATTTGGAAACGATGCAGAATTATTACCGTTTGAAAAAAAACTGTTAGACGGAATTTTTAATACAGGGGACGACATAGTTAAATTGAAAGGTAAGGATTTTTCTGAGGCGGTCAGTGAAGTAAAAAACTCACTTTACAAACAAGTGGTCGATGATAAATTATTTGATAAAAATCCACAAATAACACGGACGGGATATTATGTTTTAGCGGGAATAGCCCTTTTTACCGGTAATTTCTTTTTGGCAATCGTGGCCTTTCTTTTTGGCCGTGTAATGCCGAGAAAAACTGTCTTTGGGGTTGAAGCAAAGAACGTCGCTTTTTCCTTAAAAAAATTTTTGACAAGCCAGAAAAGACAGCTGGAATTTCAAGCCGATAAACAGATGATGTTTGAAAGATTGTTGCCATTTGCAGTTGCCTTTGGGGTTGAAAGAATTTGGGCAAAAAGATTTGAAAGCTTGAATATTGCTCAACCCAACTGGTATCACGGTTATTCCTCAACAAATTTTAACAGCTATTTATTGGTTAACAGTCTTAATTCTTCAATGAAAAGTTTTGCTACGGCGGCCACTCCGACCCGGTCTTCAAGCGGATTTTCTTCTGGATTTAGTGGCGGGTTTTCAGGGGGTGGTGGGGGAGGCGGAGGTGGAGGAAGCTGGTAAATTTTTATAGATTCTGTCACTCATGAACCTTTTCTTCTGCGAGGCTCTGCGGCAGTTGCCGCAATCCGCTTCTCGAAGACACTTTTCATTTTGTAACACCTATAAAAATTTAAATAATGGTAAAATATATCAAAGCTCCTGTAGTTTAACGGATAGAATAGAGGTTTGCGGAACCTCTGATAGCAGTTCAATTCTGCTCGGGAGCACAATCAAAAAATATCAAAAATCAAATATCAAAGATTAAAAATAAGTTAAAATATAAGAAGATATAGGGGGCGTGGTGAAATGGTATCATAAATGTCTCCAAAACATTTGTTTCCTGTTCGAGTCAGGACGCCCCTGCATTATCCTGCTCAGCGGGACGAAAGAGGACTTGATATGAAAAATTTTTATAAAAAATTTAAAATAGTATCAAAATTTCCTCTTTGGCCGAGTTACTTGAAACGGGTTTATGAAAAAACAATTACTGATTCTATAGATTTAGTGGTGATTCCTATAAATAAACGTAAGAATTTTACCTGTTTACTATGTGGAGTTAGTGGAGAAATTACTGCTTATGAATTTATCAAATTCGTTTTAAGTAATAATCCTGAAAGTAAGATTATAATCATTGATTTAGGAGAAGAACAAATTCAAAGCGTTAAAAAGTTAGTAAAAGAAAAGTTTTCTGATATAAACATCGATGTAAAACAAGCTAATGCGTTAAATTTAAGCTTTATTAAAGATAAATCGATTGACTGGATTGATACAGATGGATTTTTTAGTTTTTTTGATGAAAAAGAGCTTTTGTCTTTATTCAAAGAATGGAAAAGGATAATACGTAATGATGGATATATTACTTTTAGAGAATTAACTTCTCATAATGTCATTTCTACCTTAGCTAATAAGACAAGAAATATCGCCTCAGAAATTTATATGGGAATTGAATTGCATTTACATAGTTTATCTGAATTAGAAGAAGATTTTAAAAAACTTCATTTTCAATATAACAGGGGAGTAAGCCCTATTCCTTTACTGGATAGATACTGCTTAGTTAATGACTAATATTTTGGAAAATTTGCCGTCACCTTTAGGGTGACAAGGCTATTTTAAAGATATTGACATTCCATATCATTTGTCTTACAATAATCTTGTGAAATACTTGGATTGGAGTTTGGAAAAAAATGAATGGTTAAAGAAAAATAGAAATATTGGTTTCGATGAGGCTGTTATAGCACTGATTGAAGGCGGCTTATTAGACACAATAGATAATCAGAGTAAAAATTTTCCTGAACAAAAAGTTTTCGTTGTTAAGATCAATAATTATATTTATTATATTCCGTTTGTTGAAGATGAAGAAAAATTTTTCTTAAAAACGATTATACCAAGTAGAAGGGCATTGAAAAAATATTTAAACAAATTATAAATTAAAATAAACTTATGAAAGATTATAAGCTTGATGCAGAAGAATTACAGATATTGCGAGACGTAGAAGCCGGTAAATATAAATCGGTAGATAATTTAAAGGAAGAAATAAAAAGAGCTCGGGAAGCGGCCAAAAATACTCTTCAAAAGACCAAAAATATCAATATTCGCCTGCCAGAGCGCGATATCCAAAAGCTCAAAGCCAAAGCGGCAGAAAATAATTTACCATATCAGACTTTAATATCAATGCTTTTACGTCAGTATACAAAAGGAGAAATAAGAATTTCTTTATAAATAAAATTGAACACTAGGGTGTCTATGTATGATTTCAAGCCAGTTAGCAGTTCGGAAATCGTCGCATATGAAAATCTATTTTCTAGGAACGAATGGTTGGTATACCACGTCGATGGGTGACACTCCATGTATTCTTATTGACAGTAAAGATCAATATATTATTTTTGATGCAGGTAATGCAATATATAAAATTGATAAATATATAAAAGAAGACAAACCAATTTCTCTTTTTATCAGCCATTTTCATATAGATCACGTTTCCGGGCTTCATATTTTGAATAAATTTCATTTTCAGCAGGGAATTGAGATATATGTTGCCAAAGGGAGAAAAAAAGATTTTGATTTATTGGTCAATCCTCCTTATATGGTTGGGATTAATAAAAGCGAAACAAATATTCTCAATCTAAAAATGCGGGTTAATCTTCACGAACTTGAAGAAGGGGATAATAACATAGGGTTTCCGGTCATGATGAAAAAACTTTTTCACGGATATAAAAATCACGGATTTAAAATCGAGTTGGAAGG
The DNA here is from genome assembly GCA_964396395.1 of uncultured Gammaproteobacteria bacterium. GTDB lineage: Bacteria > Patescibacteriota > Microgenomatia > UBA1406 > GWC2-37-13 > GWC2-37-13. The sequence continues at coordinate 32,919 of CAYNFC010000001.1, forward strand.
AAAGTCAGTCGCTTATTCAGGTGATACAAAGATAGTCCCAGACAGTTTGTTGTTAGCCAAGGATGCTGATTTGCTGATACATGAATGTTCAAATATTATTTCACCAAAGAAAGATAATTGGGGCCATGCCGATCCTGTTCAGGTTGCAGAATTTGCCAAAAAAGCAGGTGTAAAAAAACTTGTTTTAACACATTTTAGTCCGACCCTCTACGATACTTTGGAAAAAAGAAAAGAAGCCGAAAAAAAAGCCAGAGAAATTTTTCCAAACACAATCGCCGCGACTGATGATTTAGTCTTAGAGGTTTGAAATTAGAATTGGCCACCCTTAGGGTGTCAAGGCTAATAAGGTAAAAACTTCTGATATACTGATCCTATGCTGACACCTGCTCATATTGCTACTGGATATATACTTTCGGAAGTTTTTATAAACAACTTTAATTTGCAAGGAGCTGATAATTTATTAATTACAATATTAACAATGGCAGGTTCGCTTGCTCCTGATATTGATGGGTTGTTTGGACTTCAAATCAAAGATCATCATAAAACAGTTTTTCATACGCCAATATTTTGGTGTTTATTTATTTTGATAATAGGTTTCGTTGGTTTTTTTATCAAGAATGTATTGATAGTTGTTTCTGTTGCCGTTTTTGGGTCTGGAATTTTTTTCCATTTATTTTTAGACTGGTTTAGTGGTAGAACCGCTGGGATAAGGATTTTATATCCGTTTTCAAATAAACAATATAGTTTATTTCCTCTTAAGCCCAAAAAGGGGGCGGTTTCAGTATTTCCCAACAAAAAGAATATAAAAAAATATCGTGAGTTTATGAAATATTATTTCAAAAACAAATTTTTAGTTTTCACAGAAATATTAATCATTTCGATTGCTATTTTTATTTGGATTTGGACACCCTAAGGGTGTCCAGGCACGATTTGAAGCCAATAAAAAGTTCGGAAATTATAAATAAGTATCTATCAATCAAACCGAAGTTTTTCCGTCTTGGGGAAAGTCGGGAATTGATGGATCATTAACAGGAGGAATTTCTGCTGGTGGCGTGGTTTCGGCCGGAGGAGGAGGCGTCGTCTCAGGAACGGTTTTTTCTTCTAATTTTCCCAAAACAGCATTCAGTTCTTCTGATTTTGGTTCTTCTTTAGCTGGTTCGGCAACTGACGGAGGCGGCAGTGGGGTTTCCGTGACTTTAGCAGGTTCTTCAACTGGCTTAGTTTCTGTGGCAAATCCAAAAGTTGTGTCAAATTCTTCTTTGGTAAAACCTTTTAAAACCGCGATTGAGCCATCATCTTTTTCGACCCGGGTAACCGGGGTGCCGGCGAAGTTGTTGGAAACGGCCAACATTTCCGTCAAAAAATCTTTATTTGTCTCCAAATCTTTTTCTTCAAAGACAAGTTTATTAACATTCAAATATTCTTTCTCCTGTTTGGAAAACATGCAGTCTTTAATTGTGTAAACAGTGATTTTCATCTTAATTTTCAGTATGGATGAAAAAAAAATGTTTGTCAATGGGAATAAATTTTATTAATCTTGATTTTTTCTTGCTGTAGGCGTTGGGATATTATCATTAATCCATTTAGAATAAAAAGCGGCTTTAGTTTCAACATTGGGGAAAGAATATTCTCCCAAAACAATTTCCATATTTATTCCCAAAAGATAGGTTTTATTATCTTTTTTTAAAAATGTTGGACTACCGGAATCTCCTGGACAAAGAGACTTATTCAATTGGGAAGAAGGATTTCCCACTAAAAAAATACTCTCAACCTTTTTTGGATACGGTGTTATAGATATGATAGTGGAAGGCGCTATTTGTTCAATGTATTGAGGTTGTATCGGCCAACTGACTTTATATAAATAATCACTTTCAAGAAAATATTTTCTTTCTCCAGTAGTTGGCATAACCGTTGGTGTCAGGCTGTAGTTGGTACAACCATAACCTATAGAAGTCACTTCGTTTCCGGGTAGATAATAAGTATCGTTAGAAGGAAATAAAGGAAAATCTTTGATTCCCTTGGTTGGTTTTTTAAGCCGGAGTAAAGCTATATCATTGGTAAAAATAGGCAAATTTTGCACGATATTTTTTATATTATTTTGGTAATAAATAGCCGCGACTTCTCCATAATTTTTTGGAACATAAATATTTAATATATCCGAATAATTATCATGATTTTTCAAAGATCCAGAATAGGTAATTTTTTTAGTATTCGAGTTGGAAAAGATACCGAAATATTCAGCGGCATGACAGTTCATCACACTACAGTAACTGATAATATCATAGACGCAGTGGGCAGCAGTCAACACCCATTGAGGTTTAATTAACACTCCTCCGCAAATAAACGCCTTACTTAAGTCATAAACAGAATTAACGGAGTGTTCCAAGTCAACCCATCCTTTCTTAAATAAAATCACTGAAAACGGGAACTCTCCTTGATCGGCAAGAACTCCGTTGATTATGCGTTTCTGACTTTTTGGCGGGGCGGCTTTGGAATTAAAAGAATATCTTTTGCTTTTTAAAAAATTTATTTGATAACTAAATACGACAATGATGAATAAAAAAATTACAATAAAAATTAATTTTTTTGAAAAGCAAAATTGATTATTAGACATGAATAAATTTATTATAAACGATTAAACGCTTTTAATTCTTTCAGTTTCCACATAAAAAGTGCGGCTCGGTTTCGAGCATTGGCATCAACCACAAATCGAAGCGCTTCTTCAAGAATGGCCCGGGGGATAGTTTTGGCCAACTTCATATAAAGGCTTTTCCGTCTTTCATCCTGAAGTTTTTTACTTAGATGAATAGCAAACGTCTGAAACTCCCGCGAAACGTATTTATCTTCAAGAGGATTAAATTTTTTTAGAATATCGGCAACTGATTGCATGGTTATTTTTTATTCTTATCAATTATTTCTAGATAAACTTTTTCATAATCGCTGACCATTCTCTCAATAGTAAAATATTTTTCAACATGATTTCTGCAGGCTAGACGCATTTTTTTATATTCAACTGCCGGCATAGAATAAATTTTGTTAATAGCTTCTTCAAGTCCCTCAACACCGGTTTTTTTGATGACCCAATCACCACGAATGTCTTTTTCTGACGAATTAACAATAAAACCGGTCTCACCGTCTTTAACAATTTCCGGAACAGATCCGCGGGCATAAGCGACTACCGGGGTACCGCAGGCCATTGCTTCAATCATAACTAAACCGAACGGCTCTTCCCATCTTATAGGAAAAAGAAATAATTTAGCATTTTTATAATGAATTTGTAATTTGTTTTTATCTAAATAACCAAAATGATGGATAAAATTATCATCAATATTTGGCTTAATAATTTTATTCCAATAATTAGAATTTTTTACATTGGTTCCCAATAAATATACCTGTTTCTGTAATTTTTTCGAAATAGAAATAATAGTATCAATTCCTTTATCCTCCACCAACCGGCCAACAAATATAATGTAATTTCCAACACCTTCCCCATACTGAAATTCGTTGTTTTCTAAATCAAGACCATGATATATGGTGGCGCAATAATTTAAATCAGAATATCCTTTTCGTTGAGCATCACTTATTGACACCAAATATTGATTTTTTTTAATATTTGATAAAATTTGGTACTTGGTATTATCAAGTGGACTATGGAGTGTTGAAACAGTAGGGATATCGACTAAAGGGGCATAAAAAGCGCTTCTGGTATCAAAAATGGAATGAATAATGTCAAATTTATTGGTCTTAGCCATTTGATAGCATTTGGATATTAAAAGTCGTTCAAATTCAATATGGGGACCAATACCAATAAATGGATCTAATGATGTTGATGTTTTTGTAATTGATACGAGATTAGCAGAAGTAAGAGAATCTCCTGAAGCAAAAAGATAGACATAATGTCCTTTTTTAACAAGTTTTTCCGTGATAACATGCATGATCTTTTCCGGGGCACCGGAATAGCCAAAGGGAACAAATTTAGGCTCCGGCGGTAAGCGAATAAAATTAGAAGCCAAAATAGCAATTCTCATTTTTTATTTAAAATTTTGTAATAAACTTTTTCGTAATTTTCAACCATTTTTTCGACGGTAAAAAATCGTTCAACGCGACTACGGCAAGCTTGACGCATATTTTCATATTGATTTTTTTCCATAGAGTAAATTTTTTCGACGGCTTCTTTTAGACCTTCAAATCCGGTTCTTTTGATAATAAAATCACCTCTAATATCTTCATCAGAGGAGTTTACAATAAATCCCGTTTCTCCGTCTTTAATAATCTCGGGGACAGATCCGCGGGCATAAGCGACTACCGGGGTGCCGCAGGCCATTGCTTCAATCATAACCAGACCAAACGGCTCTTCCCATCTTATAGGAAAAAGAAAACATTTACTTTGAAGTAATAATTTATTTCTACTTTCAGTATCAACCGTTTCAAAACTCGTTATTTGCGGGTTAGTTAATTGATCCTTGATCTTTGTTTGGAAATACTGATAGTTGGACTCACTTTCCTTGTCAACCCTGCCAACGACCACAAGCTTTTTCTTAAGTTGTCCGGCAAGGTCAAGAGCGTCCGCTAATCCTTTTTCCGGGACGATTCTACCTAACCAAAGGATATACCCGTCTTTCGGCCAATCGCTAAAAGGGCTTTGCTGGATATCGATACCGTGATAAATGGTTGAAATATATTTTAACGGCAGGGTTCTTTGCTTGTTGCTGATAGAGACAAAGTTGACTTGATTGCAATATTCAAACAGTTTTTTTCGATCGTCATATTTTTGATCAATTGTAAGAGGACAATGAGCGGTAAACAAAGCAGGTAGTTCGCTTGAATTGGCAAAAGATAACGAAATCAAATCAGAAGCTAAAGAGTAGTGACCATGGACAATGTCAAAATCACCGGTTTTTTTTATTTCTTCATAAGCAAAGGCAAAATGAAGCAAAGGATTGAGATAATGAGACCAGGAAATATTTTTATCTAATAATTTTTCCTTAAAAATATAAGAGAGTTTACCGTCAATTTTGGAGTCGCCGCTGGCAAAAAGGGTCACTTGATGACCTTTTTTAGTAAGCCCCTGACATAGATCATAAATAACCCGTTCGGTTCCGCCATATCCTATAGGAGGGATTGATTGCCAGATGTTGGCAACTTGAGCGATTTTCATAGGGACACTCTTTGTTTAATAACTTCTAAATACGTTTTTTCGTAATTGTCAACCATTCTTTTAAGGGAAAAGTATTCTTCGACCCTTTTTCGGCAATTAAGTCGATCTATTCGATTTATTTTTTTAACTTTATCAACCATTTGATCAACATTTTCAACGACAAAACCTGTTTTCCCATCTTCTATAATCTCAGAAACCGCGCCACGATCAAATCCGATTACCGGCGTGCCTGTTGCCATCGCCTCAACCATCGTCAGGCCAAATGGCTCCTCCCAGCTAACCGGAAACAAAAATGCCTTGGCTTCCTGATAAAGTTTTACCTTTTCTGAAAAATTTACCGGGCCAATGAATTTTATATTCTTATTTTTTTTGATCAACGGTTCGACTTCATTTTCAAAAAATATTTTTTCTTCAGGGTTATCCATAACGCCAGAAACGATTAAGTTTTCACCGGATTTTATGGCAACCTCTACCGCCTCTTTTATGCCTTTCTTTTTTCTTACCCGTCCCAACCAAAACAGGTAATCTCCATGGTTTTTGGAAAAAGGGAAGTCTACAGTATCAATGCCGTTATAAATATATGTTTTATTAGTTAAAATGGATGCTTTATCATGGGCATTTTTGGAAACAAAAACAAATTTATCACTTTTTTTAACCGTTTCATTGGTAAATTTTTGCCATAAGAGTGAAGTAAAAAGATCGGAATGAACTGTATAAACAACTGGCTTTTCAATCAATTTAGAAAAAGGAGTAAACAGAAAAGACTCAAAATAATTGATATGAACAACATCAAATTCTTTTTGTTTCAAGACTAGAAGCTGTGATTCTAAAAGTTGATAGCCATAAAACAACCTTTGAGACTGATCAGTTTTATTAATTTCTTCCTCATTGGCGATTCCTTGAAGACGGCCTTCAACTTGGCTGTCTCCAGAGGCAAAGACAGTGACAATATGGCCTCTTTTAGTCAACTCCTTGGCCAATAAATAAGCAAAGACCTCAGTCCCGCCGGTTGAAAATTGATTAACTTTTTTGTGGAGAGTGGCTCCAATGGCGATTTTCATATTCTTATAGATACATTATTAATACATCTTTCAAATAAATCCTTATTTGAAAATATCTCTAAGAATTTAAAATCATATTTTGCTTTCGTATTTTTTTTCTGCTCATCAATGATAGGTTTTTTATCAATAATAAATTGTAAATTATTTTTTATGCCTTCAATAATCTGAAAATATCTGTCATCGGGGTATTTTTCAAAATTAATTTTAACTGTATTAATAAAATTTTTGTCATCGCTGGAAAGGTCGTATTTATATGCCAGTAAAAACAAATCTTTGGCAATTCCCCATTCCGGGTGGGGGACGCCGCGGATTATCCCGCCCTCCGTATCAAATACATGATGGACAATAATGGACGAATCATAGACCAAAGGATAGCCTGCACGCCAATAACGGATAGAAAGATCTGAACCTTCGCCACGCATATTAAAAACTTCTTCATCATAACCTCCAACTTTCCAAAAAATATCTTTATATGTAACAAAATATCTGGAGTACAAAGCCTCAATGTATGTTGTGCCGTTAACTGTTAACATTCGATCTTCTTTTCTTGGCCTGTCGAGAATTCCATTTTTTTCCCCATTTTTCCAGACAACCTGTCCGCCGATTGCAGCTGCGGCTTTATTTTTATTAAGAGCATTTACGGTATTAATAATCGTATTCAATTCAACTTCCATATCAGAGTCACAAAAGATTATGATAGGATGTGAGGCAATTTTTGCACCGGCATTTTTATTAGCGGCGATTCCCGGCTTTTCCGGTCTGGTGTAAATTATTTTATTACCAAATTTGTTTTTGGCGGCTTTTTTTAATTTATCGTCGGGAGAACTGTCAGAAACAATTATTTCCAACAAAAATTCTTTGTTCAATCCATTGGAGTTCAGGATAAGATTAATAGTTTGAACTGTTTGGTCTATCCGGTTATAACAAGGAAGAATTATTGAAATATTCACCATATTTTCATTCTATATTATTTTTTGTTGTTTAGGGGAGGTTTTTGCAAGCATTTGTTATAAAGATTGTAAAATTTAGTGGCGATTTTGTCCCAACTGAATTTTTCCGTAACGGTTTTATAAGCTCGCTCTCCCATTCTTTTCGCCAGTTTTTCATCCTGGAGCAGGAGATCAACTTTTTCAACAATCAGTTTAGGTGACCGGGGTCTGACGAGAAAGCCGTTATATCCGTCTTTAACAAGAGTGGTGACGCCACCTTTGCGCGAAACTACTACCGGAGTTTTATTGACCATCGCCTCCAAAATAACTAAACCTAACGGTTCGTTCCAAACTGAGGGGGCAACGTAGACGTCGGCTCGTAAATAGAAGTCGTTGATAGTATCGAGTTTATGAGAAAAATAACCGACCATGTGAACATTAGTCAATTTGAATTTTAATATTAAACTCTCCAGATATTTTCGCTCAGGTCCATCTCCAGCAATGATAACTTCGGCTTTTATTTGTCTGGCCGCTTTAATAAGATATTCGACTCCTTTGTGTTCGGTAAGCCTTCCGGTGAACAGAACCATTTTTTCATGTTGAAAATGATATTTTTTGTCAATCCAGGAGACATCGCGATTAAAATCAATATTATTACTAATACCGGCCGGGATAGTTTTTGTTTTTTTTGAAAGATCATGACCAAACATATCCAAATACCACTGGCGGGTAAAGTTGCTATTGGCAGTAATAAATTTAGAGCGAAGAGATGCATCACGAACCTGAGTTTTCCAACGATTATCCTCTTTAAAATAGTAGAGATCACTGCCGTGAGTGGTAATTAAAAAAGGAATCCGGTACAAATTTGCCAACTGTCTGGCCACCGGCGGAAGAAAAGCGGTATGGAAACAGTGAATGACATTAGGTCGAAATTTTTCGATTGCTTTAGCACTTCGCAGTAAATAATAATTATAAGTGAGAATCATTTCTTCCGGAGTAAATTTTGAATATTTTTTTGCAATTGGTAATTCCGGGTTACCGACGAAAACTCCGGTGATCGGAGGCTTCAGCCGAAAAACTCTGGCTTGTTTTAGGACTCTTGAGTCAGGAGCAACAATAGCTGCTTGATAATCATCAGGATATTTTTCTTTTAAATTAAAAACTAAACGGCGCAGCCAATTGCCCGAACCATTACCCCAAAGTGGGAACATGTAAAGATAAAGAACTTTCATAATTTTGGTCAATTATAGCATTTTAAAATTCAATTTAAATTGAGAAAAGATCTGAGGAAAAATTTCCGTTTTCAAAAAATTTTTTTCGTTGGGTAAAAAGTTTTGTAAAGTATATGTTTCACCGGGAATCCGTTTGTCTGTAGGTCTGTTATCAATACCAATTCGTACTCTCCAAAAGTCTTTGGTTTTCAGATGGTTTTCAATTGATTCCAAACCGTTATGAAGTTGGGGACCGACTCCAAACTGGATATGGAATTTTCCTAAAGGAATATCAAGGTCGTCGTGGACGATAATTAGGGTGTAGGGTGTAGGGTGTAGGGTATAGCGGGAAACTAGTTTTTTGACAAAGACTCCCGATTGATTCATATAACAGTCGGTCTTAATAATTTTGACTTTTAACTTTTGATTTTCTGTTAAATAATCCACAAACATGTGTCCGACGTTGTGCCGATTATTAATGTATTTCTTTCCAGGGTTTCCTAAGCCAATAATTAGTATCATAAAAGATATTATAATTGATTTTATGATATATTTTTAATATGGCAAATTATATTTCCGACTTTTCAAAAACCCACTGGATGGTCTCAAACCCCGCCCGTATTACCCGTACTGGCATGGACGGCAAGTCTTTCCGTTGTCCTTTTTGTCCGGGAAATGAAACTGATACGCCGCCGGAAGTTTACAGGGTTGGTGATGGGGAAGCCAATAAACCGGGTTGGAAAATTCGTGTCGTTCCCAACATGTTTCCGATTACCGAAACTCACGAAGTAATTATTCATTCTCCTGATCATGATAAAAATGTCGAAGATTTATCTCTTGAACAAATAAAAAATATCATTAAAACTTATATTAATAGATTTAATTTTTTAAAAGATAAAGGGAAAATTTTTATATTTTCGAATCAAAGTTTGATCAGTGGGGCTTCATTGGTGCATTCTCATTCGCAAATTTCCATTGTTCCGGAGGGAATTCCAACTAATACTTTAGTAGCCCAACCGATAGTCAACATAGTTGAACAGATAGGGGAATATATATCATACTGTCCAGATTATTCGGAATGGGCGTATGAGACATGGATAAGAGAAATCACAAATAACAAATTACAAATAACAAATAAATTACAAATTTCAAATTTTAAAAATTTAAACGAAACACAGATAATGGATTTGGCAAGGATTCTTCAATCATCAATTGTCAAACTAAAAAAAATTCATGCAAATAATCCTCATTATGCAAAAAAACCATTTGGATATAATTTTTATATTTTCGTACCCAGCCACCCTAAGGGTGTCCAAAAGGAACCGTGGTACTTAAGAATTATCCCACGCTTTATGGAGCGGGCGGGATTTGAACTGTCAACAGGGATAATGGTTAATTCGGTTGATCCAAAAAAAGCTGCAGAAGAATTGAAAAATACTTAGTGAAAAGTATAGAAGAACTTTTTACATCTTGACAAAAATGTAAAATACGTATAATATATAAAAATATGACTAACGTAATTGATTATACAGCTACAGAAGCTCGGGCAAATTTATTTGAGATTTTAAACTCTGTCTATTTTGGTGAAAAAGAAGTGAGAATCATCAAAAACAAAAAACCGATGGTAAGGATTATCAAAGAGATAAAAGTTACTGACAAAAAAAGAGATCTATTTGAATTAGTTGGATCTTTATCAGACAGTAACGCCTTGTCAATTAAAAAAGAAATTATAAGATTAAAAAAATTACCAGCAAGAAATATTTTTTAAATGAATAAATATCTTCTCGATACCAACGTCATCATAGATTTTTTAAAAGGCAAAGAAGAAGCGGTGCAAACGATTAAAAAGATTCAAAATAAACTCCTTCATATTAGCGTTATCACAATTGCTGAATATAATTATGGAGCTTTAAGGTCTGATAAGATTAAAGAGACCCTCGGTTTGTTTACTGATTTTTGTCAACGGGCTCAAGTTGCCGTGGTTTCAATCGATAGACCGGTCGCGGAAAAGTTCGCTCAGATTCAAGCGCAATTAAGTAAGAAAGGCAGGCTAAGACCGGTCTTTGATCTTCTAATTGCCTCAAGTTGCCTAATTAATAATTGTATTTTAGTGACTAGAAATAAAAAGGATTTTATGGGGATAGAAGGACTTAAAATTTTGTAACTTGTAACTTGTAGCATTAAGACTATGGAAGATAGTCAAAGAAAAACAAAATTTCACGAAGAATTAAAAAGATTAATGGATGAACTCGTTTTTTTAGTTTATCGAGCAACAAAAAGTTTTCCTACGAAAGAGGTATCTTTTTATCTGATGAAATTGGTAAAATGCTTTGGGGAATTCTTCGCAGGTTGTAGGGCTTATAACTCGAATCTTGTAACTTGTAACTTATATCTCATTTCCAGGTTACAAGCTACACGTTATAGGTTACATGTTACGAGTTACACGTTACAGGTCTATTGCTCTTGATTTCTCTTAAAGGTTATTGCTATATTGATAAGTATGGATCAGAATTTAACCGCGGAGGAGCTAAGAAAAAGTTAAGCCTCCTTTTTTTTCATCGCAAGAAAACCAAGGGCGGTTAATAAACCAAGTAATCCTCCTCCACCAATCAGTGCTCCTTTACCAGTTTTTGATAGTATGTCTTGTCTTTGCCAAATTTTGTGCATTTTGGCTAATATTATTTTAGATCGTTCATCAGCAGCTGTTTTGACATCCGGAGGCTCGGTGATTTTACCATTTTGAAATGACTCAACTACTTTTTGTCCTAATTCTTGAGAAAGTGTCCCAGCATTTAGTTCATCACAATATTGTTTTATTAGTCCACTTTCATTAAATATCTCTATTTCTTCAAGATAGACTAAACTTAACTCGTTAGCTTCTACTTTTTTTTCTTGCCATTGTCTAAAGAGCTCTTTTGTTAACTTAATTTCTTTCCCGTTTAATGTAATTGTCTTCCCAATATTATTTTGATTAGCTTTTATAAGCAAATCCAATCGAGTAGATTCTAAAGCAATTTGATTTCTTTGTTCTGAAAGTTGTTTTGAGCCAATACCTAAATTATTAAAAAGGTCAATTATTTGTTTCGGTTCAGTGACGATAATACCATGGTCTTCAAATGGTTTCAGAAGTCTGACTCTTTTTTTCTCAAGTTTTTCATTTATTTCTTTAATTTTAGCGATTTCAGCAGCGGTGGAATCTTCTCCAGCATCTTGATCAGGTAAGACGCGATTTAACATAGCTTTAATATTTTCAGTAGTTAAAATTCCGGCGCTTTGAGCCGCTTCAAGCAACATTTTTTCCGCATTTTTTGGAAGAGATACTGGTTCTTTACCGCTTTGTACTGATTCAAGATAAAGTTGGATTATTTTTCCCTGACTTTCTGGAAAAGAGCTAAGCTGAGGGAGAAGTTTTTGCAGTAGATGATTTTGTTCTAGAGCTTGACGACTTACAAGTTCATTATCTTTAGGTTGATGTGCTGTTGTATTATCTTTATCAATAACCATAACACTGAAAGAATCACCATCAACACCTACAATACTAACAACTGTATTTATCCAACCATCTTTATCAACAATAGTGACTGGTTGATCAAGTTTAATAATCCCTCCTTGTTTTATGACATTTTCCTGTTTAACGGTTTGAATAAGCATAAGATTACTTAAGGTTCTGTTTTTAGGATCAGATAAAATCGTGTTAATTTTATTTTCATCACCAGCAGCATCATTTATTTGGTGTTTTATTTCTTCAACTGTTTGACTAATCATTACTTTAGCCGTAGATGTTATTTCTTGCCAGAGAGTTGGTTTTATTGCTTTTTCTTTTAGTTGAGATGTTTCTGTTGGAGAAGTAGCAGCTGCTTCTTCTGACTTCGGTTGAGATCGAGGAGGTTCAACAACTTTATCTGGGGCAACGGCTTCAATAGCGACTGGTGGTGCTGATGTTCCTGCCTCAACAGGTAAATTTGATGCTTCTTGCATATATGAATATATTACTTGAAATTATTTAAATATTCCAATATGATAATGGTATGAATGATTTAGCAGCTCCGGCAGAAAACCCACAAGGAACTAGTCCAGTAGATGCAAGTTTGTTAACTGATTTAGCAAGACAGCCAACTTCTACAGCAGAAAAAAAAGCGGAAATATCACAAAGGCCATCAGAGACTCGACATGAAAATAAAAAAAATACATTAGCTCCAGGGGCTACTTTTGACAGATCAAAATTTACTCAAATGGAGTCAACAGGTATAGATACAAAAGAGCACCATAAAAAGATACATACTCTTGAAAAAGAAACCGTAGAGTTTAGTATTGAATTACAATCCCAGTTTGATAGATTTTTGACAACTCACGTTGAAAATTTGTTGAAGATTACCAATCCTCAGATTCTTGATAATAAAACTCATCTGAGTGAAAAAATGCTATTAGAGGCATTAACAACAAACCATCAACCAGACAAAAGTAAAATTGCTAATTTTTTAAAAACCAATGAGGGTTGGTCAATCGCGGAAAAACTAATTGAACATCAGACTGCTTTAAAACTGGCCGCTGTCGGCCTTGAAGCTGCTATTGATCCGCAAGGAAAAAGGGTAACAAGGATAGATGATCATACCGTTAGTCTTCATGCTGATCAGGGAGTATTAAATCATTTATTAGGAGAAAAGCTTGGACACTGGTTAGATGAAAGAGCCTTGAATGTAGCTGGTAGACCTCGCGGTGATTGGAGAGATAAAGTTAGTAAAGGTGGTTTTACAGCTGCAACTTCTGGTTTAACCGGAGTTGTGTCGGGATTAGGTGCCTTAATCACTGGAAATCCAGCAGGAGCATTACTTGGTCTTGGAGTACCGGCCGCAGAAGGAATCGCTTATACATTTAGAAAAGGAGTGACGATAGATATCAATCAAAGTGTCGAAGCCTTTAAAGTAATAAAGCAAATTCCTGGTGAAGCTGAATATATAAGAGCGGTTTTAGGAATTGATATTAATAACCTTCAATTAAATGCTGCAGGACAAATTATTGAGACGCCAGGTCATACTTTTATCGGTCGGTCAATGGATGCTGTAAAAAATGAAATTTATCAAGGACTATTTATAAGACAGGAGTTTTATCAGGCTTTAGGAGTGCCGCCAGAGGCAGTTGATGCTTTACCAGAACAGTTTTTATTTCAAGCCAATCCAAAATCAGCCGAACAGACTGGGGTAAGATTAGACCAAAGAATACAAGAACTAATGGATTTTAATAATCCAAAAGTTAAAGCATTAAATAGAACAGATCAATTAAAAAGGTTTTTTAGACAAAGAGAAAAAGCGATGTTTGAACAACTCGATATATACTCAACTAAAGTAATGGAAAACACTGCGTCAACTGAGGCAGTGACAAGGATTGAGACGAAAGTTGCAAGAAAAAGTGCTGGAGGAGAGGAAATTGAAGAGAGGACTAACGAAATTACTAAAAGAAAAGGAGAGCTTGAAAAAGAAAAAGGAAAGTTAACCACAGCTCATGAAGCAGCTGATGAATATGGAAAAGCAAAAACATCATTCGACGAAACCTTGGAAGCTTACAAAAAAGAGTTTGTTGTTGATGTTAGTGCTGGTCGATCTATTGATGAAGCTTTAGAAAGACTTAACAATCTTTTATATGATGAAGCAGTTAATAATTCTATTATTAGTAAGCGGATAAAATTAGCTGAAAATAAGGAAACAGAATACGCAAAAGCATTAAAACAAGCGCGAGCTGCACTTGGAAAAGGAAAAATATCAGAGGACTCAAGATCAAAACACGAAGCAGCTGCGATGAAAAGAGTTGACGATTTATTTTCAGCAAGAGAAACTTTATTAGCAAATGAAGAAAAAAAGATAACAGACCAAATTACTCGTCTGGAAGAATTGCAAACAACAAAAGCAGCTTCAGAAAAAACTTTATTAGAAAAAAATCAAAAATTATTAGGTTTTTCTCGAGAAAATTTAACTACTATTTATAATAACTTTGATGTTTTGACAAAAGCTATGACTGGAATTGGTATTACAGAGTTCCAGTTATTTACTCTTAGTATTGATGAGATCATGGCGGAAATTAATCGGATAAATTTAGCTGATCCGGCCAAAGGCTGGCCGGCCGGAGTAGAAAATAATAATCCTTTAAAACGACGGATGATAATTGACGGAATAACCGAAGCAAAAGCTAGATTCAAAGAACAACTTGATTCAGAAAAACCACAAAGAGACGCGGATTTTACTACTTTAACCGGTTGGGGAATATCTGAAGATCAACTAAGAACTATACCAAGAGGTCAATTATTAGCCATGATTCATTTGAAAGGAGCAACCGGTGGGGGTCAAGGATGGTTACTATCCGATGATGTCACTCGTGGTATTGAGTTAGACAGATCAATGTACGAGGCAAAAAACCGGATGCTATTAAGATATAGTGCGTTAGTTAATGAACAAGTAACAGATTATCAGACACGGATTGAGGCAGCCCAAGAAGAAATTACCTCGATTAATTTTGAAAATGATGTAGATATTCTAACAACAATAAAAGATGTTATGGATAGACAGGGAAAAGTCTTTGAAGTAGCTTATCAGATAACTAGTAATAGAGAGAAGTATGTAGATACAGGATCGATTGAAGTGACAGATGCCACTTATTCACAAAATGAAAAAGATTCAGGTTTATCAAAAGGTTATTGGGAAATGATGGATGCAGTCTTTGGTTATAAGGAAAAACCTGATAGAGGAAGTTATGTTCTAAAAATCGCAAAGACTTTACCGCCCGATGCTTTAGCAAGACAGATTAATAATGCTTTAAAAAAAGCCGGATTAAGGAATATTCCAGTAGCAGGTGCAGATTATTCTGATTTAGATAAGGCATTAAAAGCATTTGACAAAGGACTCGAAAGAAGGTCTGTAAATGGTTTTGAAACGAGACGATTATTTGCTGATATTATTAATAATTTACGGGCTCAAGCTGATGCTTTGTAAAAACAATAATTTATGAAAATTACCACCTTAGATATTATAAAATTTTTACCTTTTGAAAAAGTTTTTCAAACTAATTTAATTGAAAAGTTTAATAAATTAAATCCGGATCAAAAATTTGCCATGGAGCAAGTGGTTTGGGATGCTTATGAGGCAATTTATAAATTAAGACTTGAAGAGAATATTAAACTATCTTTATTGAATACAAAAGATAGCAATATAAAAATGGATGAAAACTTTTATAACAATATTAAGGCAGAGACAGTAAGACAAGTGGAGACGGAATTTTCGAAAAATACCGTTCAAGCAGACATTTTTCAAATTAGAGCCAGATTAGAAGAAATAATGAAAAAACCTCAATAAATACTTCTTTATTTATTATGATAAGATAAAATTATATGCAGGAAGGAATAGATGTTGGCGTAAGAGCGCCTGTTGTTGAAGTTAAAGGAGATGTAGTTCCTGGTGATCATTCTACTTCATTGTCTTCGGATTTTTTAGAGGGAGGATTACATCAAGGAGCAGAAACAGTAACACAACATTTAGCCGGTGAAGAAGTAACAACGACAGAGCCGCCACAATATGAAAAACCAATAGACGTGGATAATATTGATCAATTAATGAAGGATATTTTAGGTAAAGATTCGCAGGTTGAAGAATCTATAATAAAACCTTCATCAAAAACCAAACAACAAAAATCTTGGGTGTGGTCGGGGGAAAACATAAAGAATTTTTTAAAGAGTCTTTGGAATAGATTATTTAAAAGATAGAAATTTATTTTTCTTCTACATCACCAAGCATAGTAGTTCAACTTCTTAAGAGCAATTATCTAAGGCTTCCCATAGCTTTTCGTATCGTCGATTAACCGGAGAAGTCCAGGCTAATTTTTTACCGATTATGACCGACCGGGGAAATTTTTTGACTGACTCAAAAGAATACAAGGAATTTTGGTTGATTCTGAAAAAAAAATTGCGCCGGGTGATCAAAAGTTTGGAAAAATCATCGGTGAATTATCAGGATAAAAAAGCGGAGAGATTATTTTCTGATGTTTTGGTAACGATCAGGGAAGCGCTGGGCAAAAACCGTGAAATTTTTATGACGGGCGATCTGCCTCTTTTCAGTAAATCCAACCAGAAAAAAAAATGGTCGGTCAGATTGGGGATAAAATCATCGGGACAGCTTTAACGAAAAAAACATCCGCTCCTCAAAATATTGAAAAAGAAAAACTAACTGGTTTTAAAAAGGCTTTGAAAGAGGCAGTTTTGAAATTGCGGCCGAAAATAAGACGACGGGTAAAAACACTGCTTCGGGATGAGAGGTGGATTGTCAAAAAAGTTAAGATGGACAGCAGCGAATTTTTGGTCTATTTTACCCACCTGGGGGAAGAGGAAAGAGAGAGTTTTATCGAAGGAGGAATGGTTTTTATCAATCGCGATCACAGACTTTTTAAAAGATTAGAAAACAAAAGCGATCTGATTTTTTATCATTTAGTACGACTGGTTTCTCAAGAATTAATTAAATTTATTTCACCGAAAAATTTGGAAATAGCTTTTGACTGGATGGGAAAGCTTATTAAGGACGCGTATTTAGCTAACAAAGACAATAAATAAACTTCATATTTTACCATCTTGACAACGATCGTCCTAAGATGGTAAAGTTATTTTAAGATGAGTAAAGCAAAAAAGAATTTTAAATATGGAGAATTAACAAAAAGGATTTTAATGTTTTTTGCTGATACTTTAACAACGGGGTATTCATCTATTCAGGGCCGAAAAGGAGCAAATCTTCCGTTATTGATCGATAATTTACAAGGATTATTAAAAAAAATAAAAAATTATCAAGATAAAAAAGAAAAAGTTATGCGGATTTTAAAAAATCTTGAAAAAAAGGAAATTTTAGATCTTAAAGAAGAAAAAGGGAAAGTAACGGTTTATTTAAAAAATAAAGACCATCCAAAAATAATTGAATATTCAATCAGAAGTCTTTTAGGATTTAAAAAGAAAGAAAAACAATGGAATGGAAAATGGTTTTTGGTTTTTTTTGACGTACCGGAAACTCAAAGAAACAAAAGAAATTATCTTAGAAAATTTTTAATCAAATTAGGATTTTTTCCTTACCAAAAAAGCGTTTACCTTTTTCCTTATGAGTGTGAAAAAGAAGTGAAATTAATAAAAAAGATTGTTGAAGGAGCCAAATACATGAAGTATATAATTGCCGAAAAAATTGAAGACGAATTAAAAGTTAAAAAATATTTCAAATTACAATCTTAAGACGATCGTCACTAGATTGTTATATTTTATTTTTCTTCCTCAACTCCCAGCAATCGAAGAACCACTTCTTTTCTATATCTTCTATCTCCTCGGGTATTAATGCGGATTGCCGGAAGTTTGCCTTTTTTTCCCCAGCGTTTTATTGTCAGGGGAGAAATTCTTAATAGATCAGCCACTTCGCGGATGGTCATTAAATCCGGTAGATCGGAAAGTGATACTTTGGTAGTAACTTTGTTCTTGAGTGACATGGTTTGTATTATAAAATACCAACAAGCAAAAAGCAAATAATTGTCCTTGACTTCATTTTGTTGATAATATACATTATATATAGGAATGAAAAACCATAAAAGCGAAATCGGAACAGTGTTAATGATGATAGCGCTGATCGTAATGACGATCATCGGCTTTTCTTCGCAAAAGTTTTTATCTTCAAAGAAAGTTATCCGGTCAAAAGCTCAAGTACAAGATCCTTATAGCTGTACTAATGCTTATCTTGATAAAGTCAATCCTAACTTTTGCGGCGGTGCCCTCGCCTGCGGTCATACAAGTTTTTGGGCTAGCGGCCGGTGTTTCCGCTGCGTCGGACCAAATTTTGATAGAGCTAATGATGATTTTGCCAGCAATATAGGAAGGCCAAATGTAGGATATCCGGCCAATATGGAGATTAAACCGGTGAAATGTTGTGGTGAGCATAAACAGGAGATGGAGGAGAATGGGCTTGGAGAGGTGTGTTCTGGTTTCGTCTCTACTGGAGCTTCCGATGGGGCAGATAACGAAGGAGAAGTGACGGATTTATGTAAAGAGGTCGGAGGAAAATGTCTTAAATCTGAAAAGTGTGGAAATAATACAAATAATGATGTTGATGCAAATAATTACTGTGATAGCTTAGGAGATGAAGGTGAGTTTGTTTGTTGCGGAGGAGGAACGACAAATACTTGTTTAGATGCAAATAACAATACCAATCAACATAGATGCGTAAGCAACATTCAAATAGATGATCAAGGTAATCCTGATGCTAATAAGTCATGTAATATCAGCTTCCCAGGGAGTACGTATATTTCGTCTTTATCATGTGGAAGCACTGCTCATTATCAAATTTGTTGTGAAAAATCAACCGCCGGTGGTGGAAATGGGGTTACAATTCAATGTAGCGAGGAGAAAGATTGCCCAGGTTCCAATGATAAATATGTTGTAGGAACAATTACTAATAATAGTCAAACATCGACTAAATATTATAATACTACTACTAATAAATGTAGTGACGACACTGGTGGTTTAAATGGTAAAAATAATATTACTGACGTATGTTCTTTAACCACTGGCCCGCCAGCTGGAGTAGGGGCAGGAGGAAAATGTATTCCAGATACAAATATGGGTGATGATGGAGCTGAAGGAGGTGGGAAAGCACCCTGCGGAGGAGTTCTTATATATAGTAATTCTTCGACAGGCTCAATTTTTAGAGAATGTCCTTCTACTGGAGAAACATGTAGATATAGTTGTTTTAACCAAAACGATAAAAGAATAAATTGTCCTAACAGTGTTAAAGATCTTCATGGTAGCAAAATAAGAAAAGTAAGCATTGTTAATTTTACCGGAAAAACAATTATAGTAATAGGCGCTAAAATCCAGGTAGAAGGGACAGTTCCAATTTCAATAGGTGATATAACTATATCAGAAAATGAGGGGAAAAATTTTTTTACCTATGATTTTCAAAATAAACTGACGTGTTCGGGTATTGATAAATTTATATTTTCTATTGACAATGCTTATATTATGAATAACGGTGCAGATTATACTCAATTGCCTGCGATTTCAAAAAGTGAGCGTTGTGCTGGAGTTGTCAACATTTTAATTTCAATTAGGAATGATTAAAAAATTTTAATGAAAAAATATTTAAAAATCTTTTTGCTTTTGGGAGCGGCTTATATTATTAGCTATTTTAGTATTAAAAATATTTTTTTGGCAGAGTCACCTAGAATTAATCCTTTTTTTGCTCAAAATATGATGGCAAAAGTAAATAATTTTTGGTCAAAAACAACAAATTTCATCGCTTTTAAATCTGCAAGGAATAATGGTTTAAATAACCAATCAAATAAACCTTCAACAATAAATAATTCAAATAATTTTAATTTTCAAAATCAAGCAAAAACTCCAACTGTAATTCCCGTTGTTGTTCAAAGAAATAATTTACCTCAAGATGTATTAGACGCCCTTCAGGCTCCATTGACCAAAGTTTCCCAAGGAGTCTATGCCGGAGAGAAAAACGACATAAAAGTCATTGAAATAAGAACTGATGAGATTGATTATCTTGAATATACTTTTACCGTCAACGGAAAAGAAATAAAGATAAAAGTTCCAAAGGGTATAGAGCCGCCGAGTCAGGGAGTGGTGGAGTCTTTATATAGATAAAAAAGGGGACTAATCCAGCGGCCGAAGGAGATATATGAATAAATTTACCCTGTTAAATAAAATTTTATTTCTATAAAATTTTGAGTTTGCTTAACAAAATCATTTAACAGGGTAAAGAAATTAAGTTGAGATTAGGAAATTAGGAGATTGGGGGATTTGGTAAAATTAAGTTATGAAAATCAAGGTGTTTGAAAAATATCCGGAGATAAAGTTGGTCTATCTTTTTGGCTCGCATGCAGAAGGGAAGGCCGGTCCAATGAGTGATTATGATTTTGCCGTCTATTTTGACGAAAAAACACTTCCGCGCAAAAGATCTGATATTAAGATTAAATTAATAACCGATTTGATGGGTGAATTAAAAACAAATAATATAGATGTAGTAAGTTTGAATGATGAATTAGATCCGCTATTAAAATATGAAATCATTTCCAAACGAAAAATCTTATATGAAGAACAGCCATATCGAGTCAAACTCGAACCAACGATTTTAAGTCAATATTTTGATTTTTATGCGTTCATGGATAAAAAAACTGCATGACAAATATAAAAGTTTTGATAAAAAAAATTAGCGAAATAGAAAAATATTTTCAAAAAATAGAGAAATTTCGAAAATACAGTCAAAAAGAGATAAAAAACAATGATGATATCACGGCGGCAACAGAAAGATATCTGTATCTTTTGTGTCAGGCGACGATAGATTTAGCTGAGGCGGTTATATCTTATCTTTCTTTTCGAATGCCCGCTAATTATGGCGAGATCTTCCGAATTTTACAAGAAAATAATGTGATAGATAAAGATTTAACAGAAAAAATGATTAAAATGACCGGTTTTCGCAATGTTCTGGCCCATGCTTACGGAGAAGTAGATTTTGAAAAATTATATACGGTTCTAACAAAAGACATTGACGACATCAAAGAGTTTGTCAAAAAAGTTAAGGAAAAAATAAATATTTGATATTTTCTATTTAATATTTTATATTTAAAATATGTACATAGGCCCGTTTTACTTTGACACTAAAGAATTGTTTTTAATATTAGCGGCTGTTTTATTAGGTTTAGCTTCGTTCTTCGGCTGGCCTTTATGGTGGTTTGACCGCCGGGTTCTTTTAACATTAGTTGTTTTAATGTTGATAACAAAAGGTTTACTGCCTTCGATTCACAATGAAGCTTTTTTCATCCTGGCATTGGTGACGATATTTATCTCTTTATATCTGCCGATCTTTCAGGTAGTACTATTTTATATCATCAGTTTTCTGATGTTTAGGCTGTTAAAAGTGATATGAAAGACTGGAGTAAAAATCAAAGACAACTGATGGCGGAATTTTTGAGTAATACAGCAGTTTTGGTTATAGGAATAGGACTGGTCAATCCCTTGTTTTTTCCTATAAAAGATGCTATACAAATAGTTAGGCAGGGATTTTTTTCTTTAGCAGGAGTAATTTTTTTATTAACGATTGCTTATTTTATATTAAAACAAAAATAATATGGTTCAACCCTTTGATTTAGTTTTTTTAAATTTAATGTTCTATTCCGTTTTTTTTGTCTATTTTGCTTATTTTACTTATTTTAGACATTTAAAAAAGAAAGAATGATTACTTATACGCAATACTATATTATTTTAGGAATTCTTTTTGCCCTTTTTTTGTTTGGGGTTTTTTTAATAAATAAAAGGACAAAATAAAAATATGATTATTATTACTTAGTTTTTAAAGAATTTAGAAAAAAATAAAATTTTAAAAATTTTAAAGATAATATGAAAAAAATAATTGTTTTTTTGTTATTAATGGTAGCGTTTTATTTTTCGTCAACATTAAATCCGGCATCTGCTACTTATAATTGTCATGTCTCGGGGACTAGTGGAGGCGATAATGGTCGTAAGTGTAATTATAGTGCTTGTGGTGGAACGAGTTCAACAGGCCCTTGTAGAAACACAGAAAGAGTTGTATATTTAATAACAAACGACAATCCCCCTACATTCGATGGATGTTGTTCCAGTCAAGTCAGTGCTGTATGTGAAACTTTTGCCAATTGTAGCATAACACCGACTCCAACGTATGTCCCAGGTGAAACGTGGCACTGCAACGACTTCAATTGTATGGGTGTAGCATGTTCTACTGGGACAAGATGTGCCGGATCGTATCCTAACCCTTGTGAATGCGTTTCTACTAACCCTCGCAATACTCCAATCCCCACAAGGACTCCAACTCCTACTGGTCCTTCCCCGACCATCAATCCCAACTGTCAGTGTGCCTCCGACGTCTGTTCGGCAGACTGTTCTTTTGACTACAATAGTCAGGTGACCAGTTATACCAAATCGCCAAAATGCAGCTTGTCAAGTAGTCTTTTTTCCACTCCTCCCACAGATTTGCAAAAACGCGGGTGGTGTAAATCGCTCAGAGTCAGGGGGGACGCCGACGGTAATGGGGTAGTTGATGCTTTTCTTGACTATCTTTATTACGTAACCGTTGTTTCCGGCGGAAAGATACCACAAAATGTCAACCCCGACTTTAATGGTGACGGAGAAGTGAGAAAGGCTGACTTGGATATTTGGAAGTTAACAATGGGGATCCCATTATGAAAACAAGATTAATTTTAATTATTTTGGTGTTGGTTGTAGCAGGATATTTTATGGCTTCTTATCTTTTAGAGTCAGGTAGTAAAAAGTCGAAGGCGACGGGAGAATCAATCACAATGTCTTTTAATCCGTCATCGGCAACGGCGGCCGTCAGCCAGGATTTTGTTGAAATGATAAAAATAAAACCATCAGTTGATCTGAGACTTCGCGGTTATCTGGTGGAATTTAATTTTCCCAAAGAATCTTTTCAGTTAAAAAAAATTATGTATAAGATGGGAGTTGTCAGTGAGGGAATGGGTAATACCGATGCCAATTTAGTTCAGATTAACTCAAGCGGAGCCGTCAAGCTTCAAGGTCAGATACAAACATCGACCGGTGAAGTAATGACATCCGTTTCTTCATATGACCTGGTCGAGTTGACTTTTAGCGCCCTTAATACGACGGCGGCAAAAATTGATATAACACCAGATAAAACAAAGTTTTTTATCATTAATTCTGACTATTCTTTGTCAGAGATTCCAAGTGCCGGGGCAGTTCAATTCACTGTTAACGGTTCAGGAAATACAAGTCCAACGATAGCTCCGACTTTACCGCCGGGGAGTATCAATATGAATATCAATATTAAGACCAAATTTCAGGGAGTCATCGGTAAACCCGAAGATAAATATAATAAGATGTCAACGTCGGTAACGATAGTTTCCGGCAATTTTAAACAGGAAAAAAAAATTGATTTTATTGCCGATGCCAGCGGAGTTTGGCAGGGGCAGGCGGCCTTTACGGCGCCACCGAAGGCGGATTATCAGATATTTTTAAAGGGTCCGAAACATATGAAAAAGAAAATCTGCGATTCTTCTCCTCAGGAAACCTATCCGGGTACGTATCGTTGCGGTATCGGAAAGATCGAACTAGCCAGCGCCAATCAGTTTGATTTGACCGGAGTTCTTAACATGGTTGGTGATGTTCCGCCTCAGGACGGAATGACGACTTCCTCTGATATCAGTGCCATTTACAATAATATTGGCAAAACCGGAGATGATATTTTAGCCGTTTGTGACTTTAATCTTGATGGAAAATGTGACACGCAGGATTATTCATTATTAATTGGATCAATGGGAATCAATGTTGACGACCAATAAATATGGGAAACAATAAATTTTATTTATACCTGATATTGGTTTTATTTTTAATTGTTTTTATTGGTAGCGGGCTTTATTTATTTTTTGTCAAAAATCCGGCTGTAAAAAAAGAAGGAGCGGCTTTTGTAAAAGGGGAAAAATTAATTATCCCAACAGCTCCGGTGACACGCGGCTTTTTAAATATTAAATTACCTGAAGATGCTAAAGCTTCTTATTTAGCCGGTGAGACAGTCAATCTTCAGCTGGTTGGGGATTCGGACAGTGAAGATATTTCCGCTTTTGATGTCCTGCTTGGTTATGATATATTAGCCTTTGATTTTGTTAAAGCTAATTCGGTATCATCGATGTACAGAGTCTTTACTTTTAAAAAAGATAATCAATTAAGATTAACCGTGGCTAGAATTGCAAAGACGACCGAAAAATCAGTATTTTCCAATTCCCCATTGATTAACTTAGTTTTTACCAGTAAAAAAAGTGGAGAGTTTGTTTTTGGAATTATTCCTGCTTCTGGCAAAGAAACGACAAAATTTGTCAATGACAAAACTGAAACGATCTACCCAAAGGTCAATGATCTGCGAATTACGGTTAATTAATAAGCGTTTCTATGAAGAAATATTTGTTAACAAAAATATTATCCTTGGCTGTTTTGTTTATTGCTGTTCCGTTGATTTTTTCGGTGGAAGCGGCGACTTTGAAGTTTGATAAAACCACAGCAACCGTCAGTAATGGCGGCACATTCCAAATTGCAGTAACAGTTGATCCAGTCGGGACAAATCTTAGCTCAGTTGATGCATATGTGACTTTTGATGCAGCAGTGTTAAAAGCAACCGCAGTAACGTCCGGCAGTCTTTTTCCAACCGTATCTAACGATATTACCACTTCGGGCAAAGTCTACATTGCTGGCATGGTCAATGATGCCGCTTCATTTATCTCTCAATCGGGAATCTTGGCAACGATTACTTTTCAGGGATTAAAAGACGGCTCCGGGACTTTGTCTTTTGATTGTAATACTTCCAAAATTATTAAAAACGATATTAATGCGTCAAATGTCATTACCTGTTCACAAAACGGAACGTCGGCGATAACAGTCGGAAGCGGTTCCTCAGGCGCAGCGCCAACAACTCCTCCAAGTAATAATCAACCGGCTCAATTACCCCAGAGCGGCATATTTGAAAATGTGATAAAATTTGCTATACCGGGAGCAATTTTGTTAATATTGGGGAGTGTGCTAAGATTAGTATTATGAATAATCCCGTCATTAAAAAAATTTCTGCCATTATCATCGGAATAGCCATTTTTATCGGTTTAGTCGTCGGTTATTTTGCAATTTTTGGTACCCGGGCAGTTGATTATGAACCCCGTGACGTGGTCGTTTCCAATATTGAAAAAAATTCCGCGCGGCTTACCTGGGCAACCGGAGTTGACTCTCAGGGAGTGGTTGAGTATGGGACGACGCCGACGGCTCTGAATTTTTTTGCGCCGGAAGCCACAAAAGGCAAGAATCATAGCTTGGATCTGACTCTTCTTTCTCCCAACACGACTTATTATTTTGATATCAGGGTGGGGGACACAAAGTATGATAATGGTGGAGTTCCCTGGACTTTTACGACCAAAGGAACTGAGGCTTCGGTTTCAACACCTACTTTAGCACCGACTGAAGCGGTTTCTCAACCAACACCGGTCCAAACACTGGAGATATCCGACGGCACCAGTTGTAATGAGACCGACTGCGCAAAAATTAAAGAAAAATTAGGTAAAGGCTGCTCAACCCAGGACTACTTTTTATGTTTAAAAAAGCCAACGCCAACTCCGTAAAAACTGGAAAATAGTTGTTGGAAAATAGAAAATAGTAATAGAAGATAGAAAATAGAGATTAGAAAAAAACTAATTTCCAGCTTCCAATTTCTATAACTATTCACAAATTTCTAACAACGAGTTTCTAATTTCAAAGGATTCCTGTCTTTGGCATTGAAATTAGCAGATTCGAAACGAAGTCTACAATAGGTTGAATGATATTATTTAACATCGAACTGCCACCGATGGGAAAGATTAATAAAAGCAAAAAAATCATTCCGTATCTTTGCAATTGTTGCCATTCATGAGCTTTTTCCTCAGGAAGTATTCCTTCAACAATTTTAAATCCGTCAAGCGGGTGAATAGGAAGTAAATTAAAAACTCCCAGAACAATGTTCATCCTGATAACGGGTACAAAAATCAAACCTCCTATAATAATCAAATAGTTGAGTTGTAAAATTATGAACAGTTTGAGCAATAAAGAAAGTATGATAGCCAAAATAAAATTAGAGCCAGGACCAGCGATTGAGATGATAGCGGCGTCTCTTCGGGGATCTTTCAGATTATAAGGATCAAACTGAACTGGTTTTCCCCAACCAAAGCCGAAAAAGAGCAAAAACAACATGCCGATGTTATCAATGTGGACTAAAGGATTAAGTTTTAATCTGCCGCCAAGCCTTGGAGTTGGATCACCCAAATAATCAGCCGCCCACGCATGGGAGAATTCGTGAATTGATATTGCAGTAAGGATAGCAATAAGGTAAATAACGAAGAGGAGAGGATTGGAGAATAAATATGAAATCACAATAAATTTAGAATTTATAATTCAGAATTCAGAATAAAATTTAGAATAATAAAATTATTTTTTAATTCTAAATTCTTAATTTAATTCATAATTCTAGATTCTGAACTCTAAATTTTCATTGATTTTACAGTTTATCTATGTTATCATAATTAATCTCTAATTAAAAGTCAGCTATTAAATTATGGTTTCATGTTATCACTGCGAAAAATCTTTATTATACGGTCGTTCCCATACTCACCATCGAGGAGTTGCCGGAGGACGCTGGAAGAAAAGAGCCCCAAAAACCCAAAGAATTTTTAAAGCAAATCTGGTCCGTTTAAGCATCATTGAAAAAGGTATGGCCAAAAGGATAAGACTTTGTACCAAGTGTTTAAAGAGAGTAAGGAAAGATATGAAAGACGGGAAAAAGCCATTTTTGACATTAGCCAATAAAAAAACTGAAATCCGAAGCACGAAATCCGAAACAAATTCAAAATCCAAATGACAAAAATTCAAAACGTTTAAGAAATTTGAAATTTGAAAATTCAAATTTGTTTCGAAATTCGAATTTCGATATTCGAGTTTAACAACTAATATTCAATCTTCACTAATTCTTCATTTTCCTCCCTGTACAATTGCCCTTTCTGTTCCAACGATCTTTGGGTGAAGACAACTCCGTTGAGATGATCGATTTCGTGTTGAATAATCATCGCTTCAAAACCGGCAAACCATTTTAGATATTTTTTCCCAGTAAGATCTTGATAATGGACAAAAATTCTTTCCGCTCGATTGACCGGACCCCAGATCCGGGGGATTGAGAGACAGCCCTCGAGTTTTACCTTTTTGTGCTTTTTCTTGATTGAATCGGATGTAATCGGATGTAATCGGATGGAATCAGATTTATCTGATTGTATCTGACTTTGTCTGGTTTCATCTGATTCTATCTGACTTATTATTTTCGGGTTTATAAACACCTTGATTTTTGCTTTTTCGGTTGGTCTAATGATAAAAATTGACAGATCAAGTCCGACCTGATTGGCCGCCAGTCCAACGCCGGGCGGATCATCTTGAGCAATTAATACTTTTTCCATTTCAGAAACGATTTTTTTGATTTTGTCATCAACTTCAACGACTGGTTTTGTTAGCTGAGTTAAACCATTTGACGGGACAGTGACGATTTTTAGCATAGAAATATTATATAATAAAGTCATGAAGCTTTCACTTTGCATCGCGGTTTTCAATGAAGAGAAAAACATTCATTATCCTTTGGACTCGGCCTTAGATATCGTTGATGAAGTGATTATTGTTGATGGCGGATCGACGGATAAGACGGTTGAAATTGCCAAATCTTCCGGTAAGAAAGTCAGGATAATCAACTCTGATAATCCGACGATGTTCCATAAGAATAAACAAAAGGCGATTGAAGCGGCAAGGGGGGAGTGGATTTTGCAGTTAGATGCTGATGAGGAACTTACGCAGGAATTAAAGAAAGAAATTAAAGATATAATCGGACAGAGCCAGATAAAAACGGATGAAATCAGACAAAGTCAGATAGAATCAGATAGAATTAGTGATAACAGTGCCAATTATATCCGATTAAATCCGATTTCATCTAATTATATCGTTGCGTATAATATTCCCCGCAAAAATTTCTTTTTGACCCGTTTTCTGATGAAAGGCGGACAGTATCCGGACTATACGATTCGTCTTTACAAAAACGGCGTGGCTAAATTTCCCTGCCGTGATGTTCACGAGAATGTTGAAGTCAAAGGCGAAGTCGGCTATCTAAAAAGTCCTCTTTTACACTATGCCGATCCTGATTTTTCAAGATATTTAATACGCTGGGATCGTTATACAACAGCGGAAGTTGAAATACTAGCAAGAAATAGAACAATCAATTTCTCAATTTCTCAATTTCTCAATTTCTTTTTAGTCAAGCCATTATCAACCTTTTTCTCAATGTACTTCCGTCACAAAGGTTTTATAGATGGTTTCCCGGGGTTTGTTTTTGCCCTGTTTTCATCAATAAGGTTTTGGGTGATCTACATCAAATGGAGAGTTAGACATTAATTTTGAATTCGACCACCTCTCCATCTTTCATCTCATAATCTCGTCCGACGGTTTGCACCAGTCCTTGTTCGCGAGCTTTTATCCACCCGCCAGCATCAACAAATTTTTGATAAGGAATGACATCCGCTTTGATGAACTTTTTTTCAAAATCGGTATGGATTGTTCCGGCGGCCTGTGGGGCCAACCAACCTTTTTTGATTGTCCAAGCTCGAGTTTCAAGAGTTCCGGCTGTCAGAAAAGAAATCAACCCTAAAATTTCATACGATTTTTTGATTAATCTGTTTAATCCAGATTCAACCAATCCAAATTGTTTCAAATATTCTTTTTGTTCATCAGTAGATAAAATGACGATTTCCGACTCCATTTTGGCGCATAGATAGATAAAATTAGATGAAATCGGATTTAATCGGATAAAATCGGTTTTGTTTTGACCAATTTCATCTGATTTCATCTGATTGTATCCAATTATATCTTTGACTTTTTTCTCCGTTTCTTGTTTGTTTTGCAGTTGCTCCTCCGAGATATTAAAAACATAAATTACCGATTTTTCAGTCAAAAGATTTAAAGGTTTTAAAGATAATAATTCTTCTTCATTTAAATTTTGTTGGCGAACTAGGATTCCTTTATCCAACTGTTCTTTGACTTTCCGTACAACCTCGTAGGTTGTATAGGCTTCTTTTGGGACGGAACTGCCTTTTGGCTCCCTCTGTTTATTTAAAGTTTCCAGGTCGGCGAAAATTAATTCTGTTTCAATTATTTTTATATCATCAACAGGGTTAATTTTATCGGAAACGTGGACGACATTCAAATCTTCAAAAAGCCGGACGACATGGACGATCGCTTCCACTTCACGAATATGAGACAAAAATTTGTTTCCCAATCCTTCACCTTTTGAGGCCCCGCGGACCAGTCCGGCAATATCGTAAAACTCAACCACGGCCGGAACGATTTTTATTGTGTTAACGATTTTGGCGAGGACTGGGAGTCTTTCATCCGGGACTTCAATAATCCCAACGTTTGGTTCGATAGTACAGAAAGGATAATTGGCGACGTTTGCTACTTGTTTTTTCAACAAGGCATTAAAAAGTGTTGATTTTCCAACATTAGGTAAACCAACAATTCCTATCGATAGTTTCATAAGAGAATATTATAACATATGCCTATATCATCAAAATAATCCTTTCCTAACAATCTAAAATATCACTTTTGTAGGTTATAAGCGGTTGACAGGAAAAATTTATTTTTATATCTTGTTTTTCAACATGGTTAAAAGTTTTTTCTACCATCGTTTGGGCAGGGTGATTATCAGGATCAGAACTAAAAAAGGCCTGACTCAAGAGCAGTTGGCTCTTCTTTGTGATATTAACCGTTCTCATTTTGCCCGGATTGAAGAGGGGAGAGTTAATCCATCAATTAAAACCTTAAATAAAATCGCCCGGGTTCTTAGAATCAAAATCTGTTACATGTTAAAAGGATTTTAAATAAACTAATCAAACCCATCCCAGCCACCCATGTCTCAACCCCAGGGGTTAGGACAAGGTTGGCATGAAATTTTAAAGGTTTTAAAAATATGAAAAGAAGAGATAATCTTACTGAGGGGGAAATTTACCACGTTTTTAATAAAAGCATCTCTAACTATGGAATTTTTAAAGATCTTAATAATAGTCAGAGATTTTTGGACGTCTTTGAATATTATAATAATAACTTAGTAACAAAAAGTTTTTCTCAATTTACAAAAAGAAAAAAATTTGATTATAAAAATATTATTTACCCAATAAATAATTCTTTTTGTAAAATTTTGTCTTATTGTATCATGCCAGATCATTATCATTTTTTACTTAAAATCTTAAAAAATAATTTATTTTCAAAATTTATTGGTAATGTAGAAAATAGTTTTACCCGCTTTTTTAATATTAAGTTTGATCGAAAAGGCCCTCTTTGGCAGTCTCCTTTCAAATCTGTTGAAATTAAATCCAATGAACAGTTACTTCATGTCAGCCGTTATATTCATTTAAATCCAACAACAAATAATTTAGTCGATAAACCTGAAGATTGGATTTTTTCTTCTTATAATGATTTTATATCTGATGAAAAGGTATTAAAGACTTATATTAAAGAAATTTCCATTGACGACACAATATCTTATAAGCGATTTGTAGAAAGTAATATCGAATATCAACGAGAGCTAAAATACATTAAAAAGTTAGTATTTGAATAATCATTTAGCCCATCCCAGCCACCCGTGTCTCAACCCCAGGGGTTAGGACAAGGTTGGCAAAAGTGGATAGATATAAAAAATGTGGTATATCGGGGAAATTATTCTATCATAACAGCCTAAAACATTGGTTTTGTAGGTTATAACCTACTGATTTTAGGTTTTGATTCCAATATGATTGCTCAATGACACGGGGCAATTTTTATTATCACAGGCTAGGCGAGAGTATCATATCTCATCGAAAAAAACTTAAACTTTCACAACAACAGGTAGCCACTCTCTCCGACGTTGACCGGAGTTATCTTGCCGAAGTTGAAGAAGGAAAAGCCAATCCATCAATAAAATTTCTTCACAGAATTTCCAAAATTCTCAAGATAAAAGTAGGCGGTTTAATGAAAGATTTGTAGACTTGCGTCTTATTGTATAATATTTGAATGAAATTAAATGCTAAACAACTCCGTGATGTTGATGAAAAAGAAGTTGCGGATAAACTAAAATTAATCAAACGCCGTCCCATTTATTTTATCTTGGAAAATATCTATGATACTTATAACATTGGCGGACTGTTCCGATTAGCCGATGCCCTAGCGATTGAAAAGATGTTTATATGCGGGGAGAGCGAGATACCGCCTAATTCAAAAATAAAAAAGGCCTCTATTGGAACTTATAAAGTGGTACCATGGGAATATAAGAAAACTGTTAAAGAAGCAATAGATGACTTAAAATCCAAAGCAAAAACCTCCGCTGTTAAGAGTTTGTCTTTGGAACAAGCAGAAACCGCGGAGGTTAATCAAACGGAAATTCAAATCATCGCAGTTGAGCAAGTGAAGAACTCTATTCCTTATCAAAAAGCCGACTATTCTTTCCCCATTGCTTTGATTTTTGGCAATGAAACCTATGGAATAACTGAGGAAACTTTAAAGTTAGCCGATCAAATCGTTGAAATTCCGATGTGGGGAGTTAATAAGTCATTAAATGTCATAGTTTCGGCGGCGATTGTCAGTTATTGGGCAGTTAATAAATAGTATCTTCTTTAAAATAATTATAGGGTAAGTTTATTCCTTGACCCATGAAGAACGCTTACTTGCTCGCGAGGTTTACATCCTCGCCTCGCAAGAGCGCGTCTTCAGGGTCGGCGGGGTATTTTTTATGAAATAAAAAATACCCCTTGACAAATAAAATTATATCCTTTATTGTTTAATTATAGGATTAATTTTAATTATAAGTTTTGATTAAAGACTGATCAAACTTTAATCATAAATCTAAAAAAAACTATGAGAACTTATCGTCTGATAGTTTTCGAAGATGAAAACTATTCTCAAGGTTTATGGTGCGGATAAAAAATCCACCCAAACTCATACGCAGCCGAGTCCGGAGAACTTATCGAAGGGCCCGGCGCGTTTTTTTGTAGCACCTACAATATATCCGAGTCTAAAAATAATTACTGCAATCGAAAAAAGAAAGACAATCAGAAAAAGTCTGCCAATGAGTTTCATATTTTAAAGAAACTGATAATGAAACATTATGCTCTTTCGTCAATCCCCGTGAAGACGGGGATCCAGATCATAATTACCTTTATAAATAATAAGACAAAAAAATCCTGCGAAGACTTTTTAAGTGTCGCAGGAGATTTTAGTACAGATATTTTACGATTTAATAATGAAGTTGTCACCGCAAAAAATTTTCCTCTCACGCCACACCTGATATAACCTCGGAGGTTGTGTAGCGGGTGGCTGGAATAGGCTAAGATAAACGGAAGTTCAATAAAAAAATGATTTTAGGAAGAAGACAAAGACGTAGATAGAATAACTATTAGTTCTTATATCCTATAAGATTTAAAATTGATAATCAGAAATATTTTTGATACAATCCTATATTAAATAATGTTATTAAATGTAGTCTTTTCATTGTGCACAAATGTGATGAAAAATTTACAAATTAAAAATGATAAACAAAGAAGTTTTGGTATTTACTCCTTCCTTCAGAAGGAATATTGCGGTTTACGGTAGCTTTGCCGATGAGTTTTTGCCAAAAAAAGTCGGATTATTAGTCGTTGCCGGATGGAACAATGTTTCTTCTAAATTAACTCAATGGCAGGATTCGGTTGTACTTAATGGCCCCACCCTTCAGGAGAATCATCCGGTCCTATGGACCTTGCCAAGGGCGGCCCATTTGCTTCCGCAATGCATAGGGATGATTGAAAATTTAAAACCGAGACTCGTTATAGCAGATTATCGGGCCCCCGAGGGAATACTTGCCGCACAAAAAACTCGCACCCCCGTTTTTGTGTCTATTCCAGCGGTAATTGGTTCATTTAAAGATACAAAAGTTCTTAAAGAAAAGCTGAGTTATCCGGTTAATATACAGGCGCTATTAAATTTGGAAAAACAGGGAGTCAAGATAGATGAAAATATGATAGATATGATTTTTGGCAATTTTCATTTACCCGGAGAGGCAGAATTAATTCATTCCTACTACCAAGTTTTGCCGTCCGACTTTAGAGACGGCAGAGTGTCGGCGGATTATATGATGATAGGAAATCACAGAGCGGAGCATTATGAAAGAAGAGACCCTCTTTGGTATACGCCGACTATTTTTATTTCATTTGGAAGCAGGATTATGGAACTTATCAACGAAAAAGAAAAAAGTAAAGAGGAGCTTGTCAATTTTGTCCAAAAATTAACCAGTAAGTTTGCGGACGGCAAATTCAAAGTTGTTTTAGAAACGGGAGGATACAACATTTTACCTGATTATCCAACTGACTGGTTAGTGACAAATGAGTTCAAGGAAAAAGACGGATTGCCGGAAAAAACCATTTTTATTTTACCCGGTGACAGCGAAAGCTTTCATGGTGGTTTGCTACGTCAGATGCCAATGATAATAATTCCGTTTGTTGATAGTCAAAAATTGGTTGGTGAAAGGGCTGAGGCGCTAGGAGTGGGGATTAATTTAGGTCGAGATTGGCTTTTAGGCGATGCATATACAAGCGATTATTTTAAAAGTGAATTTATTAATAGAATTCCCGAACTTATTGATGATATATTTGGACATTTTAAAGGTATACGGGAAACGTACGCTGGAATTCATTTAATAAGCAGCTCGTTTTATAAGCTTGTTAAAGAAAAATATCATTTAGGTTTACCCATTGTTCCAGAAAAAAACCCTGACTCATTTCCTCTAAGAAGAGGACAATTAGTTTTTGGTACCGATATAGCCCGACTTCATTTAGAAAAAGCCTATGGAATGGAAGGCAGATTAAATATTCGGAGAGGTGAGCCTTTTTCTGAAATTGCTTCAAGTAAAGATGAATTGCCGGCAACGATAGACAAATATCTTGACTCTCTTCGCTACAAAAGAAGTTATTCCATCGATCTGGAATCAGGAATGGAAGGATATGTAAAACTACTTCAATCTTTGGATATATTTTTGAATGGGAAAAAAGATTTATCCGAAATGTGCATAAAAGGTTTGGATTTTTTTGCAGAACTCTTCGGTGTAAAATTCTTAATTGATCATTTTGATCCAAAACTAAACTATATCACAGCTAGAGAAATTGCTCATATTCTAGAAAGGCAAGAGCAATTTGAAGGCAAGGTGTTTTTTTATCGTGAAGAAGAAAAAGGATGGCAAGAAATATTGCCTAGAAATGCTCCTTTTTTGTTGGGGCAAATGATAGGCAATATGGATGATGACATTCGGGCAGCCGAAGAAAAAAAACAAAAGCCTATACCATGGGATCAGGGAATTTATATTGACTCAAAAAATCTGAAAGATACGGAAATAATAAGACATTCGATAATAAGTATTAAAGGAGATGATGAATTTACCACTAATGGAACATTAAAAAAGTCAAAAAAGAAAGATGATGGAATGTTGCTGGGGATTGAGAATATGGTTTATGATTGTGCGATCCGTTTAAAAGCAAGTGGTAAAAGCAATCCGTCTGGCCTTAATGTTAGCGTCAGTCGAGGTTTAATTGAACAGAATGGTGAAAACAAAGATGCCGTAGTGGTTATGTTAATGGATTCCCTAGGTAGGACCGCCGTCGGTAAGGCAGATGAATTTCAGTTTTCTGGCGCGGATAATAATGTATTATTACAAAGCGCTTTTTCCAGTGCGTTAAAACAAATGGAATAATTTATTTATGATAGCAAAAAAAGAAACATTTATCAAAGTTGCAACTTCACCAGTTGCCGGAATTGAACCGGAGGCATCTTTAGTTGATCCGGGGAATTTAAGCGGTATCCCAGTATTATCAAAAATATTAGATTTACCAATAATAACCAAAAGCGATGGATATGATGTTTTTTCATGGCGGTCACCTTTAAACAGTCCTTTGGACGAAGAATTTCCGCCAGAAATGAGAGCTTTTATTGGGACAAACACAACAGCAGAAGCTAGGTCTTTGGCGACGAGAATGATCGATCAGTATGGTCCAATTATTCCCCATAAAAAAAGTTATTACGTAGATGAGAAATTAAATAAAATAACTGAAAGGGAGAAAAAAGTTTCTGTTTTTGAAGTTCCTCCTCATCTAGGAAGAGGTTTTATAGATAATGGAATTTTAATATTTGAGACGAATCATGGCAGAGTAATCAAATTTACGTCTAGCACTAAAGGAAATGGAATAAGCGGATACTGGATTGACAATCGAAAGCGAGAAATGTTAAGTGCTCTTGAAAAAAATGATGGTGAATATCCGTTGCACCCAGATGCTTTTCATGCAAGAGATAGAACTGGTCAACATACAGGTCATGCAAAAGGAGATGATATTATTTGGGTCGGTTCTGCTTCTGATGCAGTTACGAAAAGAGAAGTAGATGGATTTATTTTATACGAACAATGTGGCATATTTCATCCTATATGTTTTTCCGTGAAAAAGTTTGATGAATTACCTCTTGCTACAGGAGATTTTATTCCTTCAGAACAGTTTACAAGAATTTTTTCCCATGATACTCAATTAGTTTATTTAGTTAAAGCTTGGGCTTTGGAAACAAGAATTTGGCAGAACCATTTCTTCAATAAAAAATTATCTGCAGCTCATTTATATTCCGCAAAATATGATGGAGCGTACCTTTATAAAAATAGTCTTCAAGAATTAAAAACTTCTGTTAATTCCAGAAAAGAAAAACTTAGAGAAGAATCAATTTGGGTAATAAAAGTATTGCAAAATACAGATAAAAAATATTGGAAAAGTATTTTCGGTTTTGCTGGTGAAGCACTTTCAGGTGTAGAAAATATTTCATCCTCACTAAATGTCGATAATGTTATCCCCATGATTATTTCAATAAACATGATGGAAAATACTGCTCGTGCTGGAGCAAATAGATTATTTGGTAAACCGGTCGCTTGGCATCTGGGAAACGTAGGTAGACTTGGAGAGGTATCCGGTGGCGAGAGAATTTATGGAATGGCCAAAGGAAGTCCAGAAGCCATGGAAATTCACTCACTTTTTAATTATGTTTTTGATGCCTATAACGCAATTGCAATAGAATGGGCAAGTGCCGGCCTGTCTTATATGTCAATTGACGACTTCTTTCAATCAGTTAAAAACAGAATACTTCAGTCGAATAATAATCACTGGATATTTTCTTGTCAGGATATTGACCAATTTATTTCTCTTTGTCAATCAAATTATCCTTCGTATCAGGTGCTTCATCGAAGCGAAGACGCATATCCTTTGGTAACCGTTCCTGGTATTACCGATCCTGAATGTCAACTTAGAGATGGAAAAGATTTATGGAAAGATTGGAAAATACTTAAGAGCAATATGGAAAAGTTTATTGACGGAATAAAAGTTGAATATATTGATAAAAAATAATATGGCAGCAAAAATAGAACAATTTAAGAAAATAAATAGATTAGAATCACCTATTTTTGCCCAGCAAGAATTAGATTCTATTGGATTGTATGTTCATATGAAAGGATTAGGAATTTGGGAAAAAATGGAAAAAATAGGAAAAAAAGAACCAGCTATTCGTTGTGCTGAAATTGCCAGTCAAGCTGCTTTTAAACTGAATGAAGTCACGAAATTAGCAGGTTTTAAGCCTTTTGTTTCTCCTAAGGTGACATACTTGATTGGATTATTATTTAAATCAGGCGAGGCAGTAGATGAGGAAATGGTAGAGCAATTTAAACTACGGGAAATGGATCCGCATATTATTGGTTTAAATAAATTTCCTTACTATGTGCCTGGTAGAACAATTGACAATACACCCTCTTTACGGATGGCGCTTTTGTTAGAAAGACTGGGTTATCATTGGTTTGCGAAACAAATCCTTCATGGTCCTCATCCGGAATTTTTTGAAGAAGCAGAATTGCCAAACATATTAGTCGCTTTAGCCAACGCTAATCTAGCGAAAGATGAAAATCAAACTTGGCATTCATATCTTAATGCTGCTGTTGGTATGTTCGCCATTAGTCCTTATGCGGAACGAAGCGACAAAATGTCTTCGGAACAGGCAAAAGACTGGATAGATAGATCTCGAATGGTCGCAATTAATACAACTTTACATTATGTTTTACAAAAATATATAGGCATTTCTTTTACTGATGAAGAGTTTGGATCGACACAAGGTGAGATGCGGCAAAGGTGGACAGTTATTCAGAAAATATTTAAGGAATTTGGATTCCCACTTCCCCAAGATAAAGATATTGCTATTCAGGAGATACATTTGAAGATACTTAAACAATGGATGAAAAAATATGAAATTGATAGGCGAATAAAGGAAAAACAAGCAAAATCCGATTATTTGCTACATGATCATAGTCGAATGGTAGGAGAGATTTTATCCCATATTGGGAAACAGTTAAATCTATTTGCCCAACATTTTACAGGCAAACCAGTTTTTAATGAAGAATATTTATATCTCGTTGGTTATTGTCATGATGCCATTAAAGCATTTGATGAAAATGAACAATCACGATTGTTAGATTTGAAAAGATATGAAGCGGAATTATCAAATGCTTTTTCCCCTGAAGAGACAGCTATAGGAGGCATTAGTTTACAAGAAAATGAAGACACTCGATTGTTTGCTTGGCTGAAAGATTTTGAGGAGGGGATGGAGTTTCCGGAAAAAAGGAAAACTCCGAGCCTCGCTTATGACTTTTTACTCGGAGCCGAACACCTACACACAATAATTTCGACCCTTTTATCGTATGCCGATTTGACTGTTTATTATGACGAACACGAACATAAAGTTAGATACGATCCTGATATTACCGATCGATTTATAAATGTTGTTTATGAAAGGACTTCTGATCCGCATCGTGCTGTAATTGGTTATGCCAAACTGATGGCGGTTGCATCTACTTTATCTTGGTACTTAGAAATTTCTTTACCAAAAAAAGGAAGTGCCGAAATAAATGATGATATCCTTGAAGTGATGAAGCCGCAGATTATTGAAGACAGGGGTACAGCTAGAAAAAATCTTGTCATAATTGCTAAGGTTATGAATTTATTCGGCATTGCTATGCCGAAACAACTTAGGATATTGGGGAACGAATAAATCAATTACTTCATTAAAATATAACCAAATTTAATGATATAGCCAAGAGACTTTCAAGATATCATGTTTGTTTATTGTTCAAATAAAATCTGTTGGGGAAATTGACACTAAACTAAATTCAATGAAATATCCAAGGCTTTGGAAGAATGAGTGGAGGCGCCAAGAGAGATGACGTCGGCGCCGGCTTGGTCAAATTTTTTGATATTTATGTCATTTATACCCCCGGAAAGCTCAAAAAAAATATTTTTTGAACCTTTTTGCCCACGTATTGTTTTAATTGTTTTTGCAGCAACAGAAGGCTTAAAGTTGTCCAGCATAATAATTAACGGGGCAGAAATATTTGCTTTTTGGTAAAAATTACTGAGAAAATATGCTTCTTTTTCAGTTTCTACCTCAATTTCAAATGGTTTTTTTACAAAACCTGTTTTTATTTGATCAAGAATTGCTCCAATACTTTCGAGCCTAGAGATCCTGTTCTTTTTGGCAAAAAGATCGATATGATTATTTTTAATAAGAATTTCATCAGAAAGAAAGAGTCGGTGGGTAAAACCGCCCCCGATAAAAACAGCTTTTTTATCCAACAGTCCCCATAAAGTCTTGCGGGTGGCGGCTATAGGAGTGGTTAAATTATTTTTAGTAATTAAGGAATTTGTTTGGGTTGCAATACCGCTCATTCTTTGAAGAATATTCAAAATTGTTCTTTCAAATTTTAAAATTTGGATCGGATTTCCGGATATTTCGAGGAATAAGTCTTTTTCTTTGATCGGGGCTCCATCATCAGCTTTCGTTTCAACTTTTAGGCCAGTTTTGTTTTCAATTAAAAAAATTACCTCTTCAATGCCGGCAATAATCCCTTTTTCCTTCGAAATAATCGCAACTTTTGTGCTTTTATACTTTCCACTAATTATTTTTGAAGTAATATCATTTTCAATCAGATCATTTTTTATTTGAAAATCAAAAATCTGAAAACAGGTTTCAGCATAAGTTTTGTTTTTAACTGTCAGAAAGCGACTTTTGTCAAAATAGGCTTTAATGACTTTATTCATAAAATTGAATATCATGGCGTGATAAATCACGCCACTACAAAACCGCAAACATCCTCTCAATCGGGATTCGGGCCTTATCAGCGATTTTTTTTGAAACTTTGACTTCAAATTCCAGATTAATCAGTGAATTTAAAAGTTTTGGAAGAGTGATCATTTTCATAAACCGGCAGACCATATCATCGCGTAGGGGAGCGAAGTTTTTCTTCGGATTTTGTTTTTTTAGCTGATGAATAATTCCGGTTTCGGTCGCCACAATAAAATCAGTTTTCTTTGATTGCTTAGCATATTTGAGCATACCTCCGGTTGAGAGAATATGAGTTTTGTCTGCCGGGATATTGCCGTTGGCGACAAAATTCATGCAGTTGGAAACGCAACCACACTCGGGGTGAATAAGAAAGTCGGCCTTGGGACTGGTCTTCATTTTTTTCAAAATATCTTCCGAGCGGACGCGGGCATGGATATAACATTGGCCCGGATAAATTATTAAATTCCGGCCGGTTTTTTTTTGGACATACGCCGCCAAAAACATATCAGGGACAAAAAGGATTTGTTTATTTTTAGGGATAGCATTAACGACTTCAACAGCATTGGTTGAGGTACAACAGTAGTCGGACTGCGCTTTGACTTCGGCGGTGGTGTTAACGTAACTGACGACGACGGCCGAAGGATATTTAGCTTTCCATCGGCGCAGTTCTTCGGCATCAATCGATGAGGCCAATGTACATCCGGCCTCAAGGTCGGGGATAAGGATGATTTTTTGTGGTGAAAAAATTGCGGCCGATTCAGCCATAAAATGAACTCCGCAGAAAATGATCAGTTTTTCAGAAGAGTCAGCCGCTTGTTTTGAAAGTTCAAGCGAGTCGCCAACAAAGTCGGCGATATCCTGGATTTCGGGAATCTGATAGTTATGGGCGAGTATTAAAGCGCCTCTTTTCTTCTTCCACTTTTTTATTTCCTTAATGAGCTGCTGGTTGTTCATATTTTTATTATAATTTTTATAGATTCTGTCACTCATAACTGCTATTTATAAAAGCTCGGTATTAAATTTTTTATCTCCGTGGGAACCCTCCCCAAGGGAGCTCCCAAGTCGAAAAAAATTTAATACACTCGCTTTTGCCGTTATTTGGCAGACGAGGTAACCGGAATTTTTTTCACTTTCGAGAGGGGCCCCGCTTCCCGGCGAGGGAGAGACTCTCGTGTGATAAAAAATTATGTTACCGAGTCTCAATAGCTCGGTATAAAGCTTTTGTAACCATTACGATTTGTTATTTGTTTTCGCAGGTACTATTATAAGTTTCTATCAAATGAAAAACAACTTTGATTTCATTATCATCGGCTCCGGCCTGGCAGGGTTGACCACGGCATTAACATTGGGTTCAGGTGCCGTAGCCATCATTACCAAAAAAAATCGCTTTGATTCTTCAACTAATCTGGCTCAAGGAGGAGTAGCAGCGATGGTTAACAAAAAAGATAAAATTTCTTGGCACGTAAAAGACACGCTAAAGGTCGGAGATTATCATAATAAAAAAAACGCCGTGATGCTTCTTGTGAAAAACAGCCGTGACGCGATTTTTTGGCTGAAAAACCAAGGGGTTTTATTTAATACCGTCCCGTCGCTTGAAGCTGGTCACCGTCTCGCCCGAGTTATTCATACGAGTGATTTTACCGGACAGGATATTGAAAACACCCTGATAAAAAAAGTCACTGAAAAAAAACAAATTGATATTTTTGAAAATACTCGGGCAGTTGATTTAATCATTGACAATAATATCTGTAAAGGAGTTTTTGTTTTAACCAAAAATAATGAAATTATTCCGGTTTTTGCCAAGGCAGTAATTTTGGCAACAGGAGGAACTGGACAGATTTATCAGTGGACGACCAACCCGGCAATTTCAACAGGCGATGGGATAGCAATCGCCAAAAGAGCCGGGGCCGGCATCTCTGATCTTGAGTTTATCCAGTTTCATCCTACTGCCTTAAAATACGAAGTTTACCCGATGTTTTTATTGTCAGAACGGCTTCGGGGGGAAGGAGCAAAATTGGTTGATGAAAAGGGCAGTCGTTTTGTCTCGGAGCTGATTTCCCGTGATAAACTGGCCTGGGCTGTCTACGAAAAACAAAAAAAATCCGAAGTTTATCTGACGATGGCCCATCTTGATAAAAAACAGACAATCAAAAAATTTCCCAATATTTATAAAAGATTAAAGCTATATGGTTTTGATCTAACCCGCGACCGGATTCCTGTTACTCCGGCGGCCCATTATCAATGCGGGGGAGTAATAACTGATCTAAATGGCAAAACTTCGGTAAAAAATTTATTTGCGGTCGGTGAAGTAGCCAATACTGGAGTTCACGGAGCCAACAGACTGGCTTCCAATTCGCTTCTTGAGGCAGTTGTCTTTGGAAAACAAGTAGGTAAATATATTAAGAAAAATCAAAAATTAAAAGTTAAAAGTCAATCCTTCGACGTTGCTCAGGATGACCCTGAGCGAAGCCGAATGGGTCAAAAAATAGAATTAAAAAATAAGAAAATTGAAATAATCTTTAATCAAAAGGACAAAGATCTTTTAAATAAAATTGAGACAGATTTGAAAAAAGTTATGTGGGAAAAAGTTGGCATCGTAAGAAGAGAAAGTGAATTAATATCAGCGCTTAATTATTTTGTAAAAATGAAAAAAATAGTTGAGGAAATAAATAAAATTAATAATCTGAAAATA
Organism: uncultured Gammaproteobacteria bacterium; assembly: GCA_964396395.1. GTDB lineage: Bacteria > Patescibacteriota > Microgenomatia > UBA1406 > GWC2-37-13 > GWC2-37-13. Next base: position 74,778 of record CAYNFC010000001.1, read on the forward strand.
AATGAAGTTGTTAAAATAAAAGGGGACAGCACGACATTAAGAAAATTATTTGAAGTTATCAATTTAATCGAAGTTGGAATTACAATTATTGAAGCAGCTTTATCCCGCCCTAAAAGTCTTGGCGTTCATTATATTGAATGAAGATTTTTGATAATATAGTCAATTGCTTCGGAAGGAGTATCGGCAAAAAATAAGAATTCATCTAAAGCTTTTGTCAGAAAACCGTCTTTCTCCATTCTTTCTAATTGGATTTTCAGGCCCTCATAAAATTTATCCGTATTTAAAACAACCACCGGTTTGAGATGAAAATTATGTTTTTTTAGTTCTATTACTTCTGAAATTTCGTCTAAAGAGCCTAATCCCCCAGCTAAAAGAATAACAGCATCGGCTTTTTTGAGAAGTATCTTTTTTCTTTCCGGAAAGTCTTTGGTAATTATCATTTCATCGGCAGTCATTTTTCTGACATCTTTGAGAAATTCAATAGTCACGCCAAATATTTTTCCTCCATTATTTTGAACAGAATCAGAAATAACTTTCATCAACCCTCGGTTGCCCCCGCCCCAAACAAGATTAAAATTATTTTTAGCTATCAAAAGTCCAAGTTGCTTGGTAATTTCAATATATTTTTTATCAACTTCATTGGTGGAGCAAAAAACACAGATGTTTTTCATAAACATGCTACATTTGATTATACCTGATATAATGAAACCATCTTTTACAGTTTTGAAGGAGGTGAATAAATAATGGATAAAAATAAAATTTTCGTCGGAAGCTTGCCTTGGTCAATCAATAATGATTCTTTAAAAGAATTATTCGCTACTTACGGTGAAGTCACCGAAGCAGTTGTCATCATGGATCGAGAAACCAGCAAATCAAAAGGATTCGGTTTCGTAACTTTTACGACTCCTGAAAGTGCTCAAAAAGCCCTGGAAATGAGTGGTAAAGAAGTCGACGGACGAACAATAGTTGTTAATATTGCCAAACCAAGAGAAGAAAGAAGATCATTCTAATACAAAAAAATAAACATCATTATCCACTGTGTAGCTATTAAATGTTTGCTAACAGTGGAGATGGTGTTTTAGTTTTTCAATTCCGTAGTTGGTAGTGACCGAAATAAACACAGGAGAAAACTGCGAATATTTTTCTTTAACTTCATGTAGAATTTTTTCACCATCGCCAATAAAGGCATCAATTTTATTAAAAACAAAAACGGTTTTTTT
>CAYNFC010000001.1:76007-144978 GCA_964396395.1 uncultured Gammaproteobacteria bacterium
AACCTGAAGTTCCTTCAAAATACGTTGAACAACAGCAATTTTTTCATTCATATTAGGATCGCTGATGTCTATCACATGAAGCAAAATATCAGCGTGAACAGATTCCATTAGGGTTGATTTAAAGGATTCGATAAGGGTTGAGGGGAGATCTTTGATAAAACCGATTGTATCGGAAATAGTAGTTTCTTTTTTTTGTGACGGAAAATAAAGCTTACTGGTCACACTGTCAAGGGTGACAAACAAGGCGTCCTTAACTACTTTGTGTTTATTTGTCAAAAGATTAAATAAAGATGTCTTGCCGGCATTGGTATAACCAACGATGGAAATTGCCGAAATATTATTACTTCTTCTCCGTTCCAGTTGTGCCAGATGTTGAGCAGAAATTTTTTCCAGCTGTTCTTTTTTGATTTTAATTTGTTCCCGCCAATGACGTTTCATCAGTTCAATGTTTGTTTCTCCCTGACCTTTGGCATTGGCGCCACCGCCCTGACGGGAAAAATATCCTTCACCCAATCCGTAAATCCTTGGGCCCATATGATGCATTCGGGCAATTTCAATCTGGAGTTTTGCTTCGGTTGTGAAAGCATGTTTTTCAAAAATATTAAGAATTAAACCAACCCGGTCCCAAACCTGAATTTTTGGATTAATATTCCAAAGATTTTCGGTCAGGTTGAATAAAATGCTTGGATTAACAATGGCATTAACGACAACAATATCTATTTGTTTTTCTTCAACAACTTGGATTAGTTCTTCAACTTTTCCCGAACCGATAAACGTAGCTTTGTCAGGACGAGTCCGGTGTTGGATGATATCAACAACGTTAATCCCATTATAAGTGGCCACCAGTGATTTTAATTCCTGTAAATTTTTTATTGCTTCGTCTTTATGGAAGTGAGGATCGACAACATCAACCAGAACAACACGATGTTTTTGCATGGGGTGACTGACGGGATTTGAACCCGCAACATTCGCCTCCACAGGGCGACGCTCTACCAGTTGAGCTACAGCCACCAGTGTTATTATTATAGCTTAAACACTTTCAAAAATAATCAAATAAACAAATAAATCAATACATTTGATTATTTTGACATTCATTTTTTTATTTATTCATTTACGAGCTCTCTGTTATAATAAATAGATTTGCCCTGATAGTTTAGTGGTAAAACAAACCCTTGGTAAGGGTTAGACTGTGAGTTCGATTCTCACTCGGGGCTCCAATGCCCATTAAACCGCTTGAAAGAAAAACTGACCGGTCAATGTTTTTAAAAGCGTTTTTTTTACTTATCTTAATTACTACCGGTATCCTGTTGGATAAAATATTTTTAAAAAAATCCAAAGACATTCCCAGTATTTTAGGTAAAACTCAAGAAATAAAATTACAAACCCAAAGAAAATTAGTGGAAAAAGTTCAAAAAAGCGATTTTATTAATGATACGATAAAAAAAGCCGAAGATGTTGGTGGGACAATTTTAGGGGAGGCAACCGATACTATCATTAAGTTAAGTTCTGATACCGGTTCTTTTATTTCTGATATTATTTACCAAAACTCAATCGGCAAGATTGTTGAACAAGTTGACAAGCTGCCAGAGGATCAGCAGGAAAAGATAAAGGAACAGCTTTGTAAATAAATCCAACCATGATTAATACTACCAATACTGCAAATAAACAAATACTACCAATTCACCCTGTTAAATAGTTTTTATAAAAATTTAACAGGGTAAATAATAAAAATAAAGAAAACAAATGATTAAATAATTAAATCATTGGTTTATTGAGTTATTTATTGGTCGGATTGGTGACATTGGTAGTATTGGTCGGATTAAATTTATTAATTGAATTTTGCTTTTGTTTTTGCTATTCTTTAAAACACTTATGGAAATCAAATACTTAGGTCATTCGTCTTTTTTGATCAAAACCAAGACGGCAAAAATCGTCACCGACCCTTTTGATCCGGACATAGTTGGAATTAAATTTCCAAAAACCGAGGCAGATATTATTACGGTTTCTCATCAACACAAAGACCATAATCATTTAAAAAATATTACTGGAATTAACGGAATTGAACCTTTGATAATTAATATGGCTGGTGAGTTTGAAAAAATGAGTGTCAGGATTTTTGGTTTTCAGTCATTTCATGACAAAACCCAGGGAAGTGAGCGAGGCGAAAATATTCTTTATAAATTTGAAGCCGAAGGAATTTCTGTGCTACATTGTGGCGATCTGGGAATGGTTCCGGAAGAAAGTTTCTTGGAATTAATCGGTGAGGTTGATATTCTCATGGTTCCCGTCGGCGGATTTTATACCATTGATTCTGAAGAAGCGGTCCAGCTAGTAAAAAAAGTCGAACCTTCGGTAGTCATTCCCATGCATTATTATAATCCCGCCTTCGCCAAGACTTCGGCGGGCGAGCAGAAAAACTTTGACCAGTTAACCGCAGTCAATGAATTTACGAAAAAATTCGGAATTGAAAATCTTGTTCCGATTCCAAAATTAGTTTATAAAAAAGAAGAAATAGAGCAGGAAATGAAGGTTATCGTTCTCGAAATTTAAACTATGGCTACTAATGAAAATTTCAAAACCCCTCCTCATGATACAGACGCGGAAAAATCAGTCCTTGGAGCCGTCCTGATTGACTCCAGTGCTATTAGTTTGGTGGCTGAATTTTTGAAATCGGAACATTTTTACAGCCGCGAACATCAACTGATCTATTCGGCGATGATCACTCTTTTTGAAAAGCAACAGCCGATCGACGTTGTCACAATTCAGGACGAACTAAAAAAGACCGACTCTCTCAAACAGATCGGCGGCAAAAACTATTTATCTGATTTGATAAATACGGTTCCGACCTCAGCTTACATTGAGCAGTATGGAAGAATCGTCAAAAATCATTTTGTCAAAAGACGGCTGATCGAGCTTTCTTCCCGATTGGTAGAAAAATCTTTTGATACAAAAGGTGACGTCAAAAAATTACTGGATGATGCGGAAGTGGAAATATTTTCCCTTTCCCAGGAACATCTTCATCGGGACTTTATTCAACTCAAGGAAGTATTGGCTGAAAGTTTTGAACGGTTGGAAGAATTTGTGAAAAAAGGTTCTCATCTGCGGGGTATAACAACGGGATTTGTTGACCTTGATAATAAATTAGCCGGAATGCAGAATTCTAATTTGTTGATTCTGGCGGCCCGTCCGGGCATCGGGAAAACTACTTTAGCATTAAATATCGCTCTTCAGGCTTCGACAAAACATAAAATTCCAGTGGGATTTTTTTCGCTTGAGATGAGTAAAGAAGAACTGGTCGACCGCCTATTGGTCGGTCAGGCCGATATTGATGCCTGGAGGTTAAAAACCGGCCGGTTGTCCGATGATGATTACAAAAGATTAACCGAGGCGATGGGGGAACTTAGTGAGGCGCCGATATTTATCGATGATACGCCTGGTTCTTCAATTTTGGAAATGAGGACGAAGGCACGGAAATTAAAAATGGAAAAAGATATTAAACTGCTCGTCGTTGATTATCTTCAGCTGGTTGATGCCGGCCGCCGTTTTGACTCGAGAGTCAACGAAGTTTCTTTTGTTTCCCAAAACTTAAAAAACTTAGCCCGAGAATTAAAAATTCCTGTCCTGGCGATTTCCCAACTATCCCGGGCGGTTGAACAGCGGGGTACCCGCAAGCCTCAACTTTCCGATCTTCGTGAGAGCGGAAGTATAGAACAGGATGCGGACGTCGTTATGTTTCTTTATCTTGAACAGGAGTCAGAAGATATTTTAGATCAGAACAAAAAATTAATCAAACTCTACATTGCCAAGCACCGCAACGGCCCAACCGGTGAGATGGACCTGATGTTCCGCGGCGACCGCGTAAAATTTTATAGCGTAGAAAAATGATAGTTAAGAAAAAAATATTGGTTGCTTTTGGATTAATATTCATTACAATAGTAATTCTTACTTTATATATAATATATATTTATCGATCGTTAAATAGGATAAAAGTTAGTTATCCTCTGAAAGCAGCTTCTCTTAATCCAACCAATCGCTCCGAGATTGGAAGAGCGAACTTTATCTCTAGGCCTGGTAGTGATTTATTACGAGTTAATGGAAAGCCTTTTTTTCCCATAGGTATCTACTATTTGCCAGGAACCGAGAGTGAATCGTCTTGGCAAAAAGTCAAAGATGCCGGTATTAATACCATCACTGGATGGTGGACAAATGTGCAAACATTAAGTTTGGCTGACAAATATGGAATAAAGTTTGTTGGTACAATGGAGTATGCCTTTAAGGGATATAAAGACTGTAAATTTGAGGATAATCTTAATGAAAATAATAATGTTTTATCTTCTTTTAAAAGCTTTAAGTCTTTAATTGCCTGGTATGGTCTTGATGAACCAGATCTTTTATATAAAAAAATCTGTTTGCCGTATCATGATTGGCTAAGTAATAATGATTCCCATCCTATATGGATAAATCATTTAGACTTATTTCGACCAAATTATTCCAAACTCGATACAGTAAAACAGATAAACAATCAAGCTAATGCTTCTATCACAGGATTTGATAGTAATATTCCTTCGTTAGATTTAAGTAGTATAAACTTTGGTCAATTAACAAGAAACTACGTTCAAAATTTAGATAATGGCAATCTTGGTAATAAAGTAAAAGAGGTTTGGATTAATTTACCGGCTCATAGTGAAAAAAGTGAATTGACTTATGATACGATGCGCTATCAAGCCTACAATACGATTATTGCCGGAGCGACCGGAATTTTTTGGTGGGACTGGCCTGATGGATGTGATGTTAAAGGCTGTGGATCTTCTTACGGAGGGGGTCTAAACAGTTATTCTACTCATTGGTTGGAAATTAAAGCAATTGCCAAGGAACTAAATTCACTTTATCAAGGCTTAGTTGGTGAAAAAATAAATATAAGTTTTATTGGGCAAACTTATTTTTATCGGGTGACACAAGGATCAGATGGAAAAATATACGTTTTTATTATTAGTAGAAGTATTAATAATAATATTGGTAAATTTAGTATTACATCACTCTCCTCAAATCTTAAATTTATCAATTTTAATAATAGAGATATAGTTTTATATATCGATAAAAAGGGAACCTTAACTGGTGACTGTAAATCTTCTATATGTATTTATCAGCAGGTTACAGAAAGTACTGAAAGAAAAAGATGAGATATTTCTGATGTTCCGCGGTGACCGTGTAAAATTCTACGGAGTGGAGAAGTAACTACAAAAATTAAAATCATATTCTTCCTGACACGGCTGGTTTGGAAGCAGGTCCCGGATGAAAACCTCTTGGTATTGAAGCAAATCTCCCGGTCCCTCTTCCAAGATAACCGATAGGAGTTTCAGAGGGTTGAATAGTAGGTATTGGAGTTGCAGGAGCAGGACAAACCTTTTCTATTCGTATATTTGTTAAACCATCGCCATCAACATCTCCTCGATCTGTAACAGCATAATAAGGTTTTATGCGATCACCAAACCACCATTCTTGACCTGGATTAGTAAGGCCAAAACTTTGATCAGAAGGAGGAATGATTCTACCATCACCATCAATTCGAAAATTTACTTTCGGATCAATATCAGTTAGATCAACCGTATCACCAGGTGCTAACCCTAATTCTCTAACATCTTCACAACCTGTCATTTCAAACATTATATTTGGTTTAACTCCACAAGCAGATGCAATATATGCTATTAATAATAATCCACCTACTCTCGGACCATATTTTTTCGTTACTTCCCAAACACTTCTTAAAGAAAAATTATTTTCCATTTTAGGACTATATTATACACTAAACTTGAGAATTACAAGTCCCTAAATCATTTTCTTCCTCTTGACAGTAGTTTTTTTCTTCTCTATTAATCCTATGGTGGAGGAGAGGACATAACAATATTAAATATCAAAGATAAAATATCAAAAATTATGAACACAAATCATAAACAGAATCTTTTACATAGACTAAAGATTGCTCATGGACATTTGGAAAAGATGAAGGTATCCGAAGATAAATCAGCCGATTTTAAGATAAAAAATATTGGTCAAAAACCTTTACAGCTAAGCAACGTTTCCTCAAGTTGTAACTGTACCTTTGGTCAGGTTGTTATTGACGGCCGTGAATCCGATGTTTTTGGGATGCACAATGTCTCGGATTTTGCCGGAGAAGTATTAACGGGGAAAGAAGCTATCATAAAAGTGACTTACAGACCATCAATTATGCCGGTTTACGGGGCAGTTGAGCGGGAAGTTTATGTCAATACCAATGATCCTGAAAATTCAAAATTAGTATTTAAGGTTAAAGCAACGGTTAATTGAAAAGCTCGACACCGTGTTTTTCGACTGCCAAATCCCGACTAAGTCGGGACCACCTGGCGATTGTCTCAAAACAGGTGTCTTCGCTTCTATCCCTCGCTGCTTCTTTAGAAAAACATTCAGAGCATCCTTTGGGTGAAGCGATTGTCAAGAAAGCGGAAGAAGAAAAACTTACCTTGAGTAAAGTCGAAAAATTTAAAGCGACTACAGGAAAAGGAGTTGAGGGACAATTAAGAATTAAAAATTTAGAATTGAGAATTATATTAGGAAACAGAAAATTAATAAAAAACTTCGATGTATCGATACATCGAAATACTTATGAAAAGCTTGAAAATGAAGGTAAAACCGTAGTATTTTTAGCTATCAAAAACTACAAACTACAAACTAATCGGCCTGATTGCCATTGCTGATACGGTTAAAGAGACGGCTCGCGAGGCAGTTCAACAGTTACAGAAATTAAGAATTAATATCTTTATGATCACCGAAGATAATAGGCAAACTGCTCAAGCAATTGCTCTGCAAGTTGGGATTAAAAAAGAAAATGTTTTAGCTGAAGTTTTGCCGGAAGAAAAAGAAAAAATGGTTAAGGAATTGAAAAGTAGGGGTCGCATTTATGCAACCCGTACAATAAATAATATCGTCGCATTTGTAGGCGATGGCATTAATGATGCACCAGCATTGACCGCGGCGGACGTTGGCTTAATTTATTTTGGGCCTTCGCGTATAATGTGATTTTAATACCTGTTGCCATGATGGGATGGATCAGTCCGATTTTGGCATCGGGAGCAATGGCAATTTCCTCGATTTCAGTCATTATCAATTCGCTTTTCCTAAAAAAAGCTAAGGGTCCGTTCATTAATAACTGGTAACTATGTTATTAATGATTACGGCCCTTTGTGCCGCATTTTCGTTTGAGAATGCGGCCAAAAATATAAAAACTATGTGCGGCGGATGCGGAAAACCAGAACCAAAAGGAAAATAAAAATGGCTAAAATTAACAAAAAAACAGTTCACATCAAAGGCATGCACTGTCCCTCATGCGAGATCTTGATTACTGACAAATTCAAGGAAATGCCCAACATTACGAGCGTCAATTCTAATTTCCAAAAACAGGAAGCAGAAGTTTATTTTACCGGTCATTTGGATCAACACGTTGTTAATAAAAAAATCCAGCCGTTTGGATATGAGATAGGGGATAGAGAAGATAAAAATGAAGACGAAGAACCGTTAAGTAAAAAAATTATTGAAGCATTTTTAATTGCAACCAGTTTGGTCTTAATTTATTTAATTGCCAAGGAAATTAATATTATCCCGGATGTTAATATTACCGGCAACTTGAATTTATTAACTGTCTTGTTTTTAGGTCTAGTGGCTTCTATCTCTACCTGCATGGCAACGTCTGGAGCACTATTTTTATCAACATTAAGTAATAATGGTCTGGATTCCCGCCTTCGCGGGAATGACAGTCTTCGCAAGGCAATATATTTTAGCTTGGGGAGAATAATTTCTTATGGATTTTTTGGTTTTATTGCTGGGTTAGTTGGTAGTGTTATTATTACCAATTTTAAATTCGGAACTGGACTGACACTCCTTGCAGCCGTTTTTATGATTCTTTTAGGCCTTGACATGTTAAAAATTCTTTCATTTGCCTCAATTATTCCCTTTGGAACTACCTCAAATATTTTTAGAAAATTAGAAAATAAATTAATTAAAGATCCTCATAAATCAGCCTTTTTTTTGGGAGCGATTACTTACTTTTTACCTTGTGGCTTTACCCAGGCAACTCAAGTTTATGCTCTCGGATTAGCTTCACCTTGGCAGAGCGCCCTGACGATGGCCGTTTTTGCTTTAGGAACCGCACCGGCCATTTTATTCATAGGTAATCTAAGAAATTTGTTAAAGAGTACAGTCTATCAATATTTTATGAAAACAGTGGCTGTCGGTGTTTTGATTTTAGGTCTGTATTATGTAACTAATTTTTTATCAATCTATGGCATTAATTTGGGATTTAATCAAGTAAACAGCAGAAATTTTTCAAATGTTAAAATTGAAAACGGCAAACAGATTATTAATATGGATGTTGTTTCCGGTGGTTATGTGCCAAATTATTTTACTGTCAAAAGAGGGATTCCAATCAGGTGGATTGTCAATGGTAAAAACGTTTTTGGCTGCCAGGGATATTTTGTCGTTCCTAGTTTAGGAATTTCCAAAGCTTTAAATGAAGGTGAAAACATTATAGAATTTACTTCAAAAAATGTAGGAACAATCAACTTTTCTTGCGGGATGGGGATGTACAGGGGGAGAATTGAAATTGTTGATTAGATGAAATCGGATGTAATTAGATATAATCGGTTAAATCAGTCGAGTCGGTTAAATCGGTTAAAACGACTAAATCGGAGAATCAAACTACTTATCATATAGCCTAAAATCCCTCCAACACCTACATCAAAGAAATAATGACAGCCGAGGTAGATTCGCGAATAGGAGATTAAAATTGCTACCATGTAATAAAACCAGCGGCGTTTCTTGTCAAAAAAAGTAAGAACTGTGGCGGCGGCAAAGGCAGTCGCGGCGTGACCGGAGGGGAAGGAGAAGTTGGAAGGACAGATGAAATTAGATGAAATTGGATATAATCGGACAAAATCAGATAACATGGGACGAGGTCGGAAGAAAATGTTTTTTAGAATAATGTCTGTAAGTAAAAAAGTGAGAAAAAAAGAAATTGAAAATAAGATAATAAATTTTTTATCGCGTTTGCTGATCCCCGGATTTTTTCTTTCTTCAAGGATAGTCACCCCGATAATCACCAGAATCCAAATTAATATCGAGCTTCCTTTTAAGGAAAAAAAAGAGAAAAAATAGTTTAAAAAAGGGATGTGAGGAATTAATTTAGCTAAAAAATTTGTCAAAGTATAATCCAAATTCATCATATATGATATTCCTTATTATATAATAAGGTCGGACCCTATTATAGGGTCCGACCTTAAATAATGATCAAATACGTTATCTTCGATTTCGATGGCACGATTGCTGACACTCTCCCTTATAGTTTCCGAAAATTTTTGGAAATGGCCAAACTACTACAAATAAATAATCTTAGTGATAAACAGATAATTAAAGAAATCAGATCCAAAAGTTATCAGGAATTACTGCAAGGAAGTTTCAAAAAAGCTTGGCTCAAACTTCCATTTGTCATTAATATGATAAAGAACATGCAGGTGGAATTGGAAAAAGAAATGGAAAATATTAAATTATTTCCCGGAATGAAAAAGTTTCTTTTTGATCTTAAAAAAGAAGGATACAAATTAGTAATTATTTCTTCGAACAGAAAAGAAAATGTTGATAAATTTATAAAATTTAACAAACTTAATGTCTTTGACTTTGTCCACGGAAAGACCGATCTTTTTGGCAAAGCTAGTTATTTGGAAAAATTTCTCAAGGATTTTAATTTAAAAAAAATGGAAGTAATATATATCGGTGATGAAATTCGTGATATCAAAGCCTGTAAGAAAGTCGGCATCAAAATGATCGGCGTATCTTGGGGTCTACACACTATCGAAGCTTTAAGGAAAAATGGAGTTGACTATATCGTCAAAAAACCTTCAGAAATATTTAAAATCCTTGATATTTAGGTTGTTCCTGCCACCCGACACACAACCGCGGCGGTTATGACAGGGATGATTCTTATTATATTTAAAGAAATTAAGAAGCAGTTGTTATAGATTTCCCGGCTTTAGCAAAAATTTCAGTCATTCTTGCTTGAAGATTGGCAGGATATAGTTGATAAATTTCTTGAAGAATGCCTTTCTCTACCAATCGATCATAAGCTTTTTTAAAATTTTCCGTAGCTTTAGGATTACCCTTTATCTCAAGTGAAGTCATCATGTTAACAGCTGATTGAATATCACCGCAGGTTAAAGCAGAGATAACACAAAGGTCGGCGGTATGAGAATTATCAAGACCAATAAAATCTTTCTGAGAAGTTGTTTTCCAATCATGTTGAAGGTTATAAATAATTCTATTAACTGCGTTAGGATTATGCTGAGTATCTCTAAAACTTTCAATTTTTTGTTCCCAGTATGGAGCGTAATTTGATTGATAAGGGGGGATTTTTACTTCATTAACAGCATTACAGATTATTGCAGAAGCTCTGCGCAAAACTGAATCATTACCTTGTTCTTGTCCTGACCCTATTTGCAATTTATCTAATAAGACATGTAAAAGATTTATTTCATCAATGTTTGCAGATTTTTTCCAATCTTTGATGATTAAGTTTTGATGTCCAGGAGCAAACTGTCCAAAGGCACCTCGAAGTATAGAACTTATATTAGAATTATTTCTGGCTTCTTGCGCTTTTAATTTAAGTGTTTCTCGATAATTACTTGGTGTTGCTGGAGGAGGAGGAGCAGCAAGCATTCGTTCTACTGTTCCTGGTATGTCTTGCATATCAAACAATAATAAAATATTTAATACTCAAATTCAACTGAAAATTTTAAATTTTATTGGCTAATCCTGAACGGTTACATAATATCTGTTTGACATTTAATATCAAATAAAGTCCAATGTTAATTGGAGTATTAATAATTAAACTCAATTTATTGTTCTATGGATAAATCAAACAGTTTTTGCGTAAAAAAAAGTTATTTTTTATTTGGACTTCTTATTGTTTTAGTAGGTGTTCTTTTATTTTTCTCTAAGAACCTTACAAATACAAAAATTAGCTATAACAGTCGAGCAAGTGCAAGTAAATTCCCTTCATACTCTTTTAAAGCCTATTTTTGGATTGTAGATGATAGTGATAAGCTTGTTTATGACGGACAAACTGGTTACGGAGGACTTACTGATCTAAAAAATACAATTATTCTTAAACCTCAAAAACAATACACAATTTATATGTATAACACCAGTACCGATCCAGCTATAGAAAATCTTTTTGGTGCAATAGTCAGTAATAATGGTAATAGTGGTATTTTATCTAAAACATTTTCTTTTTCATTACCAGGAGCTAATTTTGAACAAGGATTTGATGGTATGTGGGGAACAGGAGTTTTTTCATATGATCATTCAGGTAATTATCAGATCTCCGGGGTATTTAGACCGATGATTAACGGAAGACAACAGATATTATATCCTCCTACGTTGAATGTAATAGTAAGGGCAACCGATAAAAATCCATCATTAAAAGCCTATTTTGAGGTTCAAGACTTGAATAACACCACCATTTTTAATGGTTTAACTAATCAAACCAACAAAGTGACCCTTCTTCCTCAAGGAGAGTATTTGATTACCATCAAAAACAATAGTACTGATCCAAAAATAAACAACCTTCCTGGTAGTAATACAGATGAAAGTTACCGATTATTTACTCTTACCGCTCCAGGAGCCACTACTATACTAGGTCCTTATGATGGCATGGCCGGTTATTGGGAATTATCATACAGCAAATCAGGCACTTATCAGATCTCTGGAGTTTTTAGACCAACGATTAACGGAAAACAGCAGTTACTTTATCCTCCTCCTTTGACTGTGGTGGTGACGCCAGAATATGATAGTCTTAGAGCTTATTTCACAGTCGAAGATCCAAACTTACCTTCTTCTAGTTCTTTTTCTCAATTTCTACCTATTACTTCAGATACAATAACCTTAGGAACTCAAAAATCTTACCTGGTTTGCATCAGAAACAATAGTTCTAATCTAGAGATAAGGCATTTATACAAAAGAAACCCATATCAACCAGAAAACCTTAAACCATTCAGCTTAACCGCTTCAGGATCTACTGGTGCCATTCAGGGCGGTTATGATGGTATTTACGCTGGTTGTTGGTATCCTCTTAAGTACAATACTGCAGGAAGATATCAAATTACAGGCGTATTTAGACCAACGATTAACGGAAAACAGCAGTTACTTTATCCTCCTCCGTTAAATGTGACTGTAAAATTAGTGTCTAATTATTAAAGAATTTCTGAACAGGAAGCGGAAAGTAGGCTGGTAGAACGTGCTAATTATAAACAAAAATCTTATTTTTTCTTTGGAGGTATTTGTTCAATTGTAAAATTTTCTATATTTTGGATTCCAAATTGTTGAAGAAGCTTTATCGAATTTTGGATTAATTCAGTATCAAATTCTTCTGTTTTATTAGCTAAATATTCTTGAAATTTATTAATAACTCCGTCTAACTTCTCTATATTTTCGATTTTTTTTAAGACACCTTGTTGTTGAGTGCGAATTAAAGAATGTATTATTATTTTAATAAAAGCTTGTTGTAATAGAGGATTATCTTTATCTTGAAACTTATTCTCTGTTATATTATTTAGAGCTTGTATTAAATCATCAGTTTTTTTGAAATGGGTAGGATATGCTGAATGAGCATCGGGGATTACCTCGGAAGTGGTAATGTGTGCTTCATCGAGATCATTGCCTCCGCACGCCTTAAATAGCTCAAAGCACATTTTTCCATACTCTGACTTTTTTGATAATTGATAATGGATAGCTAATGAAATAAGAAAAGTTCTTAGATTAACGTAGTCTAAGTCAGAGATTAGTCTATCAGAGTTGGGACTTATAAAATTTTTTAACATTTCATTATACCTGTAAAGTCTTGATTTGACTCTCGGGTTATTCAATTCCTCATAGATTAAAAAAATATCGCCATCTTCGCGGGGTTCAGGAGCCATCAAAACAGAGATATGCTGATATGCCTCAAAGAGTGATAATTCAGCCAATCTTTCAAAGAAATAGGCCAAATCACTACCAGACATCTCTTTAGAATCAACTTTCTTTTTAAATGAAAAAAAAGTACTTAATAATTCAACCACTTGACTATTTTCAGGTTTTGACAGGTTTGGTGTTAATAATTTATCCATTTTTGTACCAGATGAAGAGTAAGCATAAGTAGGAAAAAAACGTACTCCATTATTTAGTTGAAATAAAACAATTGACATTTTCCCTTTTGGCATACCTTGTTCTTCTACTTCGTTAGCATGAACTTTTTCATGTTCAATAAGTTCTTTCGCTAGTTTTTTACTAGTTACTTTATCTAAACCAAAAATTAATATTAAGGCTTCTTGATAACATAACTCTGCAGTTTGAAGATCATTAAAGAAAATAACTCTTCTATCTTCAGGGTTTAGCCAAAAATGATCACTTGCTTGTTTACAAATTGAGTCAAGTTCATTTTTATTATGTATACCAGGTATTCATCTGACATTGGTATTTGGACCGAAATCATTAATATTGCCTTGCTCATCGACCCTTCCTGCTAATTCTTCTATTGCACGATATAGAGAAAGTACATATGGATAATGAAGATCTTTTTTATAAAAATGTCTATTAAGGAAATCTGCATATTCATGTGTTGAATCAGGGATAGCAGGAACTGATAGTGATGTGGGAAATATTTTTAAATGTTCTAATATTTGTAAGCGATCAGGATCTGGTAGTCTGCTTGCTTGTTTAGATAATAATCTTTCTATTTCAGTTATCACAGGCGGTTTTTCCGCTAATTGATAAGGATCTGGAAACACCTTTTCTTCATAAGAAGGAATTAGACGTAAACTTTCAGGAATATCAACACTACTATTGTTTCCATTAATTTTTAGCATTCAAGTCAATAATTTTAAAAAGCTTTTACGAATTCCCCCTTCATTTAGATGTAGACTTTCTATCATATTTATTTTAAAAATTTTATCACTAAAAGATACTGGAATCTATTCCTTTCTTTGTGCTTACGCATAGAGAAAAGTTAATGATTAATTATAAACAAAAATCTTATTTTTTCCTTGAATGATTTTTTCTTTGTTTTTTAATAATTTTATCGGGTACATATAGGAGACGGTTTTGAATTTAAGAAACTGAGTTTTAATATTAGAAAAGGTTTTTTCGAGAAACCAGGGAGAGATGTAGAGATAGAAGGTTGTATATGGGTAGAGACAAGGCAGTGCCTTGTCTGTACTAGCGTTGCCTTGTCTGTACAAAAAAGATTTAAAATTCATTTTAAAAATATCTCCGTAAACGATTTTAATATTTTTTCTATTAGGGTGGAAAAAGCGACGGAGATGGAGAATTAAAATTAAAACGGGATTTATTTCAACACCGATAAACTTTGTGTTTAATTTTTGCTGATATGACGATTTGGCCGCTTCAAAAATTATGATTCCGTCGCCGGCGCCAAGATCGAAAACAGTTTGATTATTTTTTAGATTTAATGCTTTAACAATTTTTGGTAAATCAACTGATTGGGAAGGAAAGTAGGGAATAGGGGAGAATTTTTTCGAAGAAAAAATAAAAATTATAACGGCTATAAAAATTATAAATGTTATAAAAATTGCCATTGACTAATTTTATCAAATTTGGTTAAATAATGACTGGTGAAAAAACTTATTCAACTCGTAATTGGAACTCAATGGGGCGATGAAGGAAAGGGAAAAATAGTTGATTTGATGGCGGAAAAGGCTGATCTGGTCGTCCGTTTTCATGGCGGCAATAATGCCGGCCACACGGTCGTCGTCAACGGCAGAAAGTTTCCTTTTCATCTGATTCCTTCAGGAATTTTACAAAAAAAGCCGGTGGCAGTCATTGCCGACGGAGTTGTCATTGACCCGGATGTTTTACTGGAGGAAATGGCGATTATTGAAAAAGAGGGAATTAATTTAAAAAAGAAATTAGTAATTTCTCCCCGCTGTCATTTAATCATGCCTTATCACAAAGAACTTGACACAGCTTATGAAAATGCCCGGGGAAAAAGCAAACTCGGGACGACCAAAAGAGGGATAGGCCCGGTTTACGCAGATAAAGTTAGCTATAACGGAATTAGAATTTATGAACTTTTAAACTGGCCTTTATTTGTAGAAAAATTTAAATTTCAGGCCGAGATAAAAAATAAAATTTTAATCGCCTTTGGCGTTTCTCCGATCAAAGTAGAAACTTATTTACCGATCTTCAAAAAATTAGCGGAAAAAATTAGACCAATGGTAGAGGATACTTTTGCCATACTTCAAAAAGCGATTAAACAAAAAAAATATATTCTTCTTGAAGGCGCCCACGGAGTGATGCTCGATAACAGTTTTGGACTTTATCCTTATGTGACGGCCTCAAATGTCATTGAAGGTAGTGTCAATACCGGAAGCGGAATTCCTTCGAAAAAAATTAATAAAATCTGGGCAATGGTAAAAGCCTATACCTCAAGAGTCGGAGGCGGTCCGTTACCGACTGAATTATTTGATAAAACTGCTGATGATATTAGAAAAAGAGGTTATGAGTACGGAACGACGACCGGCCGGCCGCGCCGGGTTGGCTGGCTGGATCTGCCGGCGGTAAAGTTTGCCTGCCAACTATCTTCGGTCAACCGGATTGCAATTACCAAGATTGATATTTTGTCAGGGCTTTCCCAGATAAAAGCCTGTGTAGGCTATAAATTAAATGGGAAAAAAATTGAGTTTAGTCAATGCGGATATTTGGAACTGGAAAAATTAACACCGGTTTATAAAGATTTTCCCGGCTGGTCCGAGGATATATCAAAAATAAAGTCCTTTAAAAAACTGCCAAAAAACTGTCAAAAATATGTAAAATATATCGAGAAGTTTTTGGAAGTTAAAATAAAAATTATTTCTGTCAGCCCAGAAAGAAAAGCAAGTATATTTTTATAAATTTTCAAATATAACCAATAAACCAATGACCAACATCAATACTAACCAATTTTCAATACTATCAATCATCAAATATTAATTTTTTGTTATTTAGTTATTAAATATTGTTCATTGGAGTTGGATATTGGAGATTGATTATTTTAAACTTTTCTTATGAACATCCGCAAATCTATCGGTTTGACCTTTGACGATGTTTTATTAGTTCCCCAGAAAACCAGTCTGGTCTCCCGTAGTGAAGTTGATTTATCAACTTACCTGACCAAAAATATAAAATTAAAAATTCCTCTCATTTCAGCCAACATGGACACGGTGACGGAATGTGAGATGGCCAAAGCATTGGCCCGCGAAGGAGGAATCGGAATTATTCACCGGTTTTTGACGATTGAGAAAGAAGCGGAAATGGTCGCTTCGGTTAAAAAAGAAAGATTGTTAGTCGGAGCGGCCGTCGGAGTGAGGGAAGATCATATAGAAAGAGCTCAGGCACTGGTCAAAGCGGGAGTTGACGTGATTGTCATCGATATTGCCCATGGCCATTCGATCTATTTAATTAAAGTCCTGAAAGATTTAAAGAAAAAATTTCCAAACATGGATATTATTGCCGGTAATGTGGCCACTGCCGATGCAACCGAGGAATTGATTAATAATGGAGCCGCGGCAGTTAAGGTTGGGATTGGCCCGGGAGCATTGTGCATTACCAGAATTGTTGCTGGCGCTGGAGTTCCTCAATTGACGGCCATTTCTGAGTGTGCGACTATTGCAAAAAAATATAGTGTTCCGATTATTGCCGATGGCGGTATAAGGAATTCCGGAGATATGGTCAAGGCTTTGGCAGTTGGGGCTTCAACAGTGATGATCGGAACGTTGTTTGCCGGTTGTGACGAATCACCGGCTCTGACATTTTTTAAAGATAACCGGAAATTTAAATTGACCCGTGGTATGGCTTCCCTAATGGCTAATCATGACCGGCAGAAAAACGATATAAAAGTGAAAAAGGATTTGAAAGAATATGCAGCCGAAGGGGTTGAGGCGGTCGTTCCGTATCGGGGAAACGTAACCGAATTTATAAACCAATTGCTTGGCGGAGTTCGCTCAGGTTTTTCATACTGCGGAGCAAAAAATATTGCCGAAACTTGGGAAAAAGCAGAATTCATCCAGATTACCCAGAGTTCGCTCATCGAATCCAAACCGCATGATGTCGAGCAGATATAAATAGTTTATTAAAGTATTTAATTACTCAAATTTGAATTCCTGGGTTCCCAAATATCCATCGTAGTCTCCGTTATGTTTTGGATGACGATGTATAGGCTTACCCCCATTCCTACCTCTAAGATTAATATCAACTTCATCACCCTCTTTTTTCCAATCTAGTATTTTTCCATCACGTGATTTTTTGTATGGTTTTTTTTCAAAAGGACCTGCGATTCCCAAATTTACTATTGCCATTTTTTCACCGTTGTGGTCATGAATGGAAACCCCCAAATCAGTAGTTCCACAACCTAACATAAAAAATAAAGGGGCACGAAAAGCAGTCGAAAGGACCAATAAAGCTTTTTTTTTGAAACGGTCAAATTTTTGTTTCCCGACTTCATTAGGATTCATTGTTGATATTTTACTTCTTCTTCTTGTCAAGAGGCGGTAAAGTATTTATTAGTTAAGTGAAGAAGGGACTAGAAATGGTTTGGCAATCTGATATTTTCTTAATAAACAAGGAAGGTTATTTTTATAGTAAATAGAATTTAAAATAATTTTTGCTTCTTTTGTACTGAATTTAAGCCGATAAAATGGATTGTTTGTTTTTGTTTTGAATTTTAAGCATTCTATATTTCCGTGTATTTTCTTCAACTTAATAATATTTTTTTGTAACCATTTAACATGTTTTTTACTTGCAGAAATAAAATATATAAAAAGTCGGTCATAGACATATTTAGGATTTAGATAGCTGTTATATCTATCCTTGTAATAAATGATACTTCCATCGCCATCTAAATGTCCACGTAAAAAATCCACAAAATATTTTTGGGGAATTTTTAATTCTCCTATTGTTAAAGATTTATTAGGAAATAATCCTATTTTTATTAAAAAGTCATAAAACGTTACATCTGACAATTGAACTTTAAACGCTTTTTTCCTAAACCTTTTCGTCGGAGTGTTTTCTGTTATTCTATTATTTTTACCAAGGCAACATTTGAATGTACAGAGAAGTTGTCTATCTGTAGATGTTAAGGTAATATGGCGATTATCTTTAGATAAATTACCATCTGTTGTTATTAACCCTACAGCGTAAGCTAATTCAAAACTCCATCTGATCACCTTTTTTGGTTTTCTTCTCATTAGTGCCGGGAGAGGGAATCGAACCCACATGATGTTGCCATCACAGGTTTTTGAAACCTGCGCGTCTGCCTGTTCCGCCATCCCGGCTATATTTATATTATATCAATAACTTTTTATTTCCCCCTTGTAATTTTTTCTAAATAATATACAATATTATTCTCAGAAGCTATGAAAATTTCTGAGATTTTTTTTGGGAAAGATATCATTTCCCTTGATCAGTTTGACAGGAAATCAGTGGAAAAAGTTTTTGCCACAGCCGCAAAAATTAAAAAAACTCCGTCAAAAAAATTATTAAATGTTTTGAAAGGCAAAATTATCTCTCTTCTTTTTTTTGAACCTTCCACAAGGACTTTCAGTTCCAACTCAGCGGCTGTTAAACGCTTAGGCGGACAAACAATTGAACATCAGAATCCAATGCAGAATTCATCGGTTGTCAAGGGCGAAACGATTGAGGACACGATAAAAATCATGGAACAATATTGTGATGCAATTGTTATGCGTCATCCAATGGTAGGAACCTTAAAAAAAGTAGCGGATGTATCTGACATTCCAGTTATTAACGCCGGCGACGGAATTGGCGAACACCCGACCCAAGCCCTTCTTGATATGTTTACAATCTATGAAAAACACCAACATCTAGATCATCTGAAAGGCCTTTTAGTTGGTGATCTTTTAAACGGCCGGACCGTCCATTCACTGATTCGCGGCTTGTCAATTTTTCCCAAAAACACTCTTTATCTTTTATCACCAAAAGAATTAAGGTTGTCAAAAGAAGATTTTCAGGCGCTAGAAAAAAGAAATATCAAGTTAATCGAAATAAAATCGTTTGAAGAAATTCCGGCCGACTGCCATTTTTGGTATTGGACAAGGGTACAAAAAGAAAGATTTAGTGATAAAAACGAGTATGAAAAACTAAAACTAAGTTTTATATTGACCAAAAAATTGGTTGAAGAGAAAGCGGGAAAAAATACTTTAATTATGCATCCGTTACCACGAGTCGGAGAAATTGAAACTGCAGTTGATTCAGACCCGCGGGCAGTTTACCTGACTGCGGAAGCAAAAAATGGTATGTATGTGAGAATGGCCCTGTTAAGCTTAATATTGAATAAATAAAAAGCTCGGTGTCTATTTTTCACCGCCACACCCCAAAGGGGCCCCTGGCGATTGTTCAAAATAAATACCTTCGCTTTTTCAAACTGAAAATCAATTAATTATGAAAACAAAACTAATCTTGAAAGACGGCGAAATTTTTGAAGGACAAAGTTTCGGCTACGAGCAACCCCGTTCCGGTGAGCTTGTCTTTTCCACCGGCATGGTCGGTTACCCGGAATCTCTGACAGATCCTTCATATGAAGGTCAAATTCTTGTCTGCACTTATCCAATTATTGGTAGTTACGGAGTACCGGATAAAAAATTTTGGGAGTCGGATAAAATTCATGTTTCCGGCCTGATTGTTTCTCAATATATTGATACGCCGTCGCATTTCCAAAACCAGATGACACTGGGCGAGTGGCTAAAAAAAGAGAAAATTCCCGGTTTGGTGATCACCAACACCCGTTATTTAACCCAGAAATTAAGAGATGAAGGAGCACAATTGGCAAAAATTGTTTTCGATACTTCGACTCCTTCGATTTCACTCAGGACAAGTTCGCTCAGTATAAATTTTGATGATCCCAACAAAAAAAATCTAGTTGACGTAGTTTCAACAAAAAAAGTAATTGTAGATAATTATCTTAGAGACGGTCGTCCACAAGATAATAATAAACGCATTAAAACAATAATTTTGATTGATTGTGGAACGAAGAAAAATATTATCCGAAGCTTAATTGCTAGGGGAGTTAAAGTAATTACTGTTCCCTGGGATTATGACATTTTTTCGCTAAAAGAAAAGATTGATGGAGTGATTGTTTCCAATGGACCGGGTGATCCGAAAATGGCTGATGTAACAATAGAAACAGTCAAAAAGATTATGTCAAAAAAAATTCCGCTACTCGGGATTTGTTTGGGAAATCAGATTTTAGCATTGGCGGCCGGTGGCGATACTTTTAAAATGAAATTTGGCCACCGGGGACAAAACCAGCCTTGTATTATGGTAGGAACAAAGCGATGTTTTTTGACAACTCAAAATCACGGTTTTGCCATTAAAAAAATTCCTGAAAGTTTTTCTCCCTGGTTTGTCAATGCCAATGACAATACTAATGAAGGAATTATTCACAAAAAATATCCTTTTATGTCAGTCCAATTTCATCCCGAAGCCTGTCCAGGGCCAACAGACACAGAATGGGTTTTTGATAAATTTTTAGAAAGATTATGAAAAAAATATTAATCTTAGGATCAGGAGCTTTGAAAATTGGTCAAGCAGGTGAGTTTGATTACTCCGGCAGTCAAGCAATTAAGGCCTTTAAAGAAGAGAAGATTAAGACAGTTTTGATTAATCCCAACATTGCCACCATTCAGACTTCCAAAGAATTAGCTGATAAAGTTTATTTTTTGCCGGTGACGACAGAGTTTGTGAGTCGGGTAATTGAAAAAGAAAGACCGGATGTAATTGCTCTATCATTTGGCGGTCAGACAGCCTTAAACTGCGGAATGGACCTTCATAAAAAAGGGATTTTACGGAAGTATAATGTTCAAGTTTTGGGAACACCAGTTTCTTCCATTATTTTGACAGAAGACCGGGAAAAATTTGCCAATCATCTTCATAAAATCAAAGTCATCACGCCAAAGAGTTTTGCCGTAACTACGGTTGAAACAGGTATAAAAAAAGCTACTGAGATAGGTTATCCGGTCATGGTTCGAGCCGGTTTTTCTTTAGGCGGGCAAAAATCAGGAGTAGTTAGTAACGAAAAAGAATTTGTTCTTTTAGCCCAAAAAGCTTTGGCTTTCTCGCCCCAAATATTGGTCGAGAAATATTTACATCATTATAAAGAAATAGAATATGAAGTTGTCAGAGACAAATATGATAACTGCGTGACGGTTTGTAATATGGAGAATTTTGATCCTTTGGGCGTTCACACTGGTGAATCAATCGTAGTTGCTCCGAGCCAAACGTTAACTAATTTTGAATATCATTATCTGAGGGAACTTTCTATTAAAATCGTCAGAAGCTTGAGGATTGTGGGCGAATGTAATGTTCAATTTGCATTAAATCCTCATCCGTTGTCACAAATTGAATATTACGTTATTGAAGTTAATGCACGTTTATCACGTTCCTCGGCTCTGGCTTCCAAAGCGACCGGTTATCCTTTAGCTTATGTGGCCGCCAAATTAATAATGGGTAAAAGTCTAATGGAGATAAAAAATCAGGTGACTCAGGTTACCCAATCGTTTTTTGAACCGGCTTTAGACTATATTGTTGTGAAAATTCCCCGTTGGGACATGGATAAGTTTAAGGGGACTACGGAGAAGATCGGCAGTTCAATGAAATCAGTTGGTGAGATTATGGCAATCGGTCGGACCTTTGAAGAAACGATTCAAAAAGGCGTCAGGATGCTTGATATTGGAATTCAAGGGGTAACTGATAATAATTTTGACATGACCGAAGAGGAAGTTTTGGCCAATATTAAGCAGGCTAACTCAAAAAGAATCTTTTTTATTGCCAAGGCTTTGAAATTAGGAGTATCTGTTCAAAAAATTTATGAATTAAGCGGTATTGATCCCTGGTTTTTAAATCGGTTGAAGGCAATTGTTGAGGCGGAAAAAGAAATTATAGGTCTGGATTCCCGCCTCCGCGGGAATGACAATACACTGACAAGGCAATCTTTGCTTAAACTTAAACAATTAGGATTTTCTGATAAAAAGATTGGGGAACTATTAGGGGTCAAAGAGCTAGAGATTAGGGACATGAGAATAAAAAATAAAATTACACCTTCTGTTTTTCAGATTGATACCTTAGCTGGAGAATTTCCAGCACTAACAAATTATTTGTACACAACCTATAACGGAAATCACCATGATGCCAAACCGATTGGAGATAAGGGGGTAATGGTTTTAGGCTCTGGACCCTACCGGATCGGCTCATCAGTTGAGTTTGATTGGATCTGCGTAAACACAGCTTTAAATCTAAAAAAATACGGAAAAAAATCAATTATTGTTAACTGTAATCCGGAAACTGTCTCAACCGATTATGATATTTCGGACAGGTTGTATTTTGAAGAAATCAGTTTTGAGCGGGTAGCTGATATTTATGAGTTTGAACATTCTTCATCAGTTATTGTTTCCGTTGGCGGTCAAACTCCAAATAATATTGCTAAAAAAATTGATCAATACGGAATAAAGATATTGGGTACGGCTGCAGTTAATATCGATCGGGCCGAGGATAGGAAAAAATTTTCTCAATTACTTGACGATTTGAAAATCAAACAACCGGTTTGGAATAGTTTTACTGAAATGGAAATAGCCTTAAAATTTGCTAAAGACGTTGGTTATCCGATTTTAGTCAGACCGTCTTATGTCCTGTCCGGAGCCGCCATGAACCTTTGCTATAACCCAATCGAATTAAAACATTTTATTGAAAAAGCAACCAATATTAATAAAAAACATCCGGTGACGATTTCAAAATATATGGTCAATGCCCGTGAGATTGAGTTTGACGGAGTAGCAGAGTCAGGAAAAGTTAAAGTTTTTGCGATTTCCAATCATATTGAACATGCCGGCGTTCATTCCGGCGACGCAACAATTGTCTATCCGGCCGAACGGGTCCGTTTTTTCAGCGGAGAGAGAATGATTGAGATTGCCAAACAACTATCTAAGTCTTTAAATATTTCCGGCCCTTTTAATATTCAATTTATGGTCAAGGACAATGAGGTCTATGTAATTGAAATGAATTTAAGAGCCTCCCGGACCTTTCCGTTTAT
This sequence comes from uncultured Gammaproteobacteria bacterium, assembly GCA_964396395.1. Classification (GTDB taxonomy): domain Bacteria; phylum Patescibacteriota; class Microgenomatia; order UBA1406; family GWC2-37-13; genus GWC2-37-13. The sequence continues at coordinate 99,160 of CAYNFC010000001.1, forward strand.
TTCCAAAGTCACCGGAGTTAACTTTGCCGAAGTGATCATTGATAGTTTTTTTGGGAAAAGTCGCGAATATAAGATCAAATATCCTAATTATGTAGCTGTTAAAGCGCCTCAATTTTCTTTTGCCAGAATGGAAGGGGCCGATCCGGCTCTTGGGGTTGAGATGGGGTCAACCGGAGAAGTAGCCTGTTTTGGCGAGACGGCCGAGGAAGCTTATCTAAAGTCTTTGTTATCAACCGGTCTGTCTTTGAAAAATAAAACAGCTCTGGTGACGATTGGGGGAGACGATTTTAAACTCCGTTTTGCCGAATCAATCTGGAGATTAAAAAATCTTGGCTTCAAACTTTATGCGACCAAAAAAACCCATCTTTTTCTCAAAACCAAAGGCGTCCGGACAAAATTGGTCTATAAACTTTTTGAAAAGGAAAGCCCGACCGTTATAAATCTGATTGAAAAACGTCAAGTTTCATTGGTGATTAATTTGAGTGAGGATTATAATAATGAGGGATCATTCAAGAAAGTAATTACTGACGGATATTTGATCAGAAGGGCGGCAATTGATAATAATATTCCGCTTTTCACCGATCTAAATTCCGCCCGTTTTTTTGTCAACGCGCTGGATAGGTATAAAATTAAAGATTTGAAGATTAAGAGTTGGGATGAGTATTTATAGGGAAATTTTTTTGTTCTTGACAAATAGCTATTTCAGTTATATCATAATATTATGACAAAACTGAATTTGATAGATGTAGGGAAAAAATTAAGAGAAATGAAAAAAACTGTCTTTACACCTCAAGATATGATCATGATGTTTGGGGCAACAAAAAGGGCGGTTAATGGTTTTTTGAGTTATAATAGTAAAAATAATCGAATCATTAAATTAAAAAAATCTTTATACGTTTTAAAAGATGAATATGCAAGTCTTTATTTGATCGCCAATAAAGCATATTCACCTTCATATATTTCTTTTGAAACAGCTCTTTCTTATCATCATCTAATTCCCGAGACTGTCTATTCAATCATTTCGGCCACTACTAAAACAAGCCGTGATTGGGTAATTGGCGAAGTTAATTATCTATACAGGACGATTAAGCAAAGCGCCTATTCTGGATATGAGATCAAATTTGCCGAAGATAGTCAGATACGGATGGCAACACCAGAAAAAGCATTGGCCGATTATTTATATTTTATTTATTTAGGCAAGATTAAAACATGGAATGATCGTTTAGACACTACTTTAGTTAATAAGAAGAAACTGAAAGAATATTTATTATCATTTTCCAATAAGAAACTTTTATATTTCTCAAAAAAATATATTCCTAATCTATGATAGATCAGCAATTTCTAATTCAGCAGGCGACCAAACAACAAACATCTTTCCGCAATATCTTGAGAGAATATTGTCAAAATTTATTTTTGTCCTTATTTTATCAAACGGCAAAAAGCGAGCAATTTTATTTTAAAGGCGGTACGGCCTTGCGGTTAGCATTTGGCTCGCCCAGGTTTTCGGAAGATCTTGATTTTACGGCGTTTGGCAATTTTAAAATTTTTGAAGATATTTTAGAGCTGGTATTGATGTCTTTTGAAAATGAAGCAATAAATATCGAGATAATTAAATCAAAAAAAACCAGCGGAGGTATGTTGGCAGTAGTTCGGACCAATTTGTATAACGAAATAATTGAGATGAAAATTGAGGCATCGCAAAGAAAAAAAATTATACAAGGAGAAAATAAATTAATTATTTCAGATTTTTTTCCTTCTTATACAGTCCAGATTTTGAAACAAAACCTGATGATAGGAGAAAAAATTCAAGCTTTATTAGATAGGCAAAAAGCCAGAGATTTTTATGATTTATATTATATTTTGAGAGCTAATCTCCTACCTGCGAAGGAGAAAGATGTTCTAAAGAAAGTGTTGGCTGTACTTGATAAGACAGATATTCAATTTGAAAAAGAATTAAAAATATTTCTTCCCAAAAGCCATTGGCCAATTATCAAAAATTTTTAAAAAACATTGGTACAGGAAATCAGGAGGGTGATATAAAATTACCTTTAAAATACGTTTGATAAATAAAAACTTTTTTTATATGATTTCATCTAATGTTACGACTTCCTGGCTTAATTGATGTCCATGTACACCTGCGCGATTCGGGACAAACTAATAAAGAAGATTTTTTTACCGGGACTTCGGCCGCAGTTGCTGGTGGATTCACGACAGTTTTAGACATGCCAAATAATAAAGTTCCTATTACTACCCTGGAAAGACTAGAAGAAAAAATAAAAATCGCCAAAGCAAAAACTGTTTGTAACGTAGGTTTTTATGCTGGAAGTATAGGAGATAATTTAGATCAGCTATCGTTTATGGAGCCTTATGTCTTTGGTTTGAAACTCTATTTCAATCAAACAACCGGCAGTTTTATTATTGATAAAAAAAATTTAAAAAAAATATTTTTATCCTGGAAAAGTGATAAACCGATTTTGGTTCACGCAGAAGAAAATGTCTTACCCGATGTGTTAAAAGTGGGAGAAGAGATAGGAAAGAGACTTCATGTCTGTCATGTTTCCAATCAAGCTCAATTAAGTTTGATAATAAAAACTAAAGAAAAAAACCTTCCTGTTACCTGTGGAGTAACCCCTCACCATTTATTTTTAACTGAAAACGATATTAAATCTTTAAAGTCGTTTGGGTTGATGAAACCGTCTTTAGGATCAAAAACTGACCAGAATTTTCTCTGGAAAAATTTAAAATATGTTGACGTGATTGAATCAGATCACGCGCCTCATACGATTGAAGAAAAAAAATCGGATAAGATATCGTTTGGTGTGCCGGGACTGGAAACAACCTTACCGCTTTTACTGACAGCTGTTTCAGAAAAAAAATTATCGATTAATCGATTAATCGAACTGTGTTTTGAAAATCCAAAAAAAATCTTTAATATCAAAATCGATAAAAATACTTGGATACAAATTGACGAAAAAGAGGAGTATACTATTGATAATAAAAAATTATTTACAAAATGCGGTTGGTCGCCTTTTCACGGATGGAAAGTTAGAGGCAGAGTAAAAAAAGTTTTTATTAGAGGAAAAAAAGTGTTTGAAAACGAAAAATTATTAGTTCAGCCGGGCTTTGGAAAATATGTTACACCAACCTTATTATAATCCGGAAAAAACTTACGAAGAAAATTTTGAAAAAGGTCCATTTGGAGCTTTTACTGATAAAAAAGTTTATAAAGATAAAAATGAGCCAAAATATAAATTTCTAGGACAGAAAGTTTATCTACCTTTTGGAATTCCTGCCGGGCCAATTCTTAACAGCGGATTTGTAAAAGGAGCTTTCGAAAAAGGATTTGATTTAGTTGTATATAAAACTGTTAGGAGCGACGTTTTTCCTTGCCACCCTTTTCCTAATGTTCTTAAAGTTGATTTAAAAGGTAATTTGACATTAAAGAGGGCACAAAAACCATTAATAACAAGTACAAAATATAATGAGCCTCTTTCTATCACTAACTCATTTGGAGTTCCGTCCAAATCCCCAAAAGAATGGCAAAAAGACGTTAAAAAAGCAATATCTTACGCAGGTAAAGGTCAAGTTATGATTTTGAGTTTTATGGGTACGGTCAAAAAAAATCAAACAGAAAAAGAATTTGTTGATGATTTTGCTTTTTCGGCAAAATGTGCCCTTGAAACGGGAGCAAAAATATTAGAAGTAAATTTGTCTTGTCCAAATATTGGTAATGAAGGATTGGTTTGTTACAATCTCGGAGTTACTGAAAAAGCACTAAAAGCAGTACGAAAAGTAATTGGTAATACACCGTTAATAGTTAAAACTGGATACTTCGAAAATGAAGATAGTCTAAAAAAATTTGCAGAAATTGTTGATAGACATGCTCAAGCCGTTTCCGCTATCAATACGATTGCTGCCCCAGTCGTTGACAAAAAAGGGAATCAAGCATTACCGGGTAGTCCGATGAGATTAAAATCAGGTGTTTGTGGAACAGTTATTAGATGGGCAGGTTTAGATATGGTAAAAAGATTAGCTGACTTGCGAAAAAAAATGAAATTTAGTTATAAAATAATCGGAGTTGGCGGGGTAATGAACACTAATGATTATAAAAAATATAGAAAAGCCGGAGCCGATGTTGTTATGAGCGCTACTGGTTCAATGTGGAATCCGTACTTAGTACAAGATATTAAAAAATCTTTATAAAAACAATATGGGATGGTATCTTTATGCTTTTGGAGCAATTGGCGCCATAGCTATTTCTGATCTTTTTCGTAAATTAGGGTCAAATTTAAAAGATCCATTTTTAAGCAATCTTATTTTTCAATCAGGTTCAATAACAACAGCAATTATTCTTTATATATTATTTAGTAGAAAATTTGAATTAAATAACCATGGAATTATTTATGCGGTAGTTGGCGGAATTTTAGTTTCGATTTTTACAATTTTTTCTTTTAAGGCTCTTGAAGTTGGTCCAGGAGTTTCAACAGTAATTCCTTTCATACGTGTAGGAGGTGTACTTTTAGTTGCTATTCTTGGGGTTTTAGTTTTTAAAGATAAGTTAACAGTAAATTTAGTTGCAGGAATATTATTTGCTTTAATAGGAGTTTATCTAATTTTTAAGTAATTTTTTTTATCAAACATTTTTTACGGGGAGAATTAGTCTATAATAATGGAAAAATAATAAGTGATCCAAAAGGTAGATGGATTAATCATTGAAAATATGAAAAATAAAATTCTTTACGGTCCGCAGACAAAAGCGGCGGTGGAAAATTTTCCCTTTGATTATCCAAGGGTTCATTTGGAATTTGTTCATGCCATTGTTCTTGTTAAAAAAGCAGCGGCAAAAGCCAATCTAAAAGCGGGGAAAATAAGCGAACAAAAAACCAAAAAAATCATCACTGCCTGTGATGAAATATTAACAGGTATGTATGACGACCAATTTGTCATCAAGGGGCTCCACGGCGGCGCAGGCACTTCTGTCAATATGAATGTCAACGAAGTGATTGCTGCTTTGTCCGGTACTCACCCCAACGATGATGTCAACGCCAGCCAGTCGACCAACGATGTCAATCCTTCGGCCTTGAAAATCGCCTGCTACAAGCTGACGGAAAAACTTTTAAAAAGTTTGACTTATTTAATTAAAGCGGTCGAGGAAAGGGGAGAGGAGTTTTCCGACGTAAAAAAGTTGGCCAGGACTCATATTCAGGATGCCGTGCCGACGACCTTAGGGGCGGAATTTTTTTCCTACGCCAGTATTTTAAAAAGGGATAAAAAAAGGATAGAAGAAGCAATGAAGTATTTATACGGATTAAATCTCGGAGGAACCGCCATCGGCAACAGCATCAACGCTCCAGCGGAATATCTTAAAAATATCTATCCGGAATTAAGAAAGGTGACGGGAATAGGTCAACTTAGACCTTTGGAAAACCTGATGTCCGGTACGAGCAGTGACACTGATTTTTGTCATCTGTCTTCAGCAGTTAATATTCTTTGTCTTGATATGACCAAAATGGCAACTGATTTTCGTTTCCTGGCCAGCGGGCCAAGAGGCGGGATCGGGGAAATTTCCTTTTCCGAACTCCAGCCGGGTTCCTCGATCATGCCCGGCAAAATCAATCCGATTATTTGCGAGACAATAAACCAGATTTATTATCAGGTTGATGGCAGAAATACGACGATTCATCATGCCGCCGAAGGGGCTCATCTGGAGCTGGGGATAATGCTTCCGGCGATTGCCGATTCTCTAATTACTTTGTTGAAGATTGTTGATTCTGGTCTTCGTCTTTTTGCTGACCGGGGGATAAGAAAGATCGTTGTTAATCGGGAAAGATGTCTTGAACTTTTAGAAAACTCAACTGCCTATTCGACATTATTGATACCACAGTTAGGTTATGACACAGTTTCTGCCATTGTTAAAGAATCTCTAAAAACCGGAAAGACAATCAGGGAAATTATTTTAGAAAAAAAATTATTAACAATCTCGAAGTTAGAAAAATTATTAGTTTTTAAATAAATTCTTATGGACAAAATTTCTCAAAGAGAAAAATTGATTCTTGATCTGTTTGCCGTTAATGGTATTAAGTTTGGAGAATTTAAACTTAAGTCTGGGATGACGTCTCCATATTATATCGATCTTCGTATGTTAGTTTCTTATCCTTACCTTTTAAAATTAACGGCCGAAGTGTTTTGGGAAACTATGAGGACATTATATTTTGACGTTATTGTTGGTGTACCTTACACGGCCATTCCAATAGCTACGGCAATTTCCTTAAACGAGAATCAACATATGATTTTTATTCGCAAAGAAAAAAAATCTTATGGGACTGGTAAATTGATAGAAGGAAACTATCATTCTGGACAAAAAGCAATCATAGTTGACGATGTCATCACCAATGGCGATAGTAAGTTTGAAACGATTCAACCGGTTTTGGATGAAGGAATGATAGTAAAAGATATTGTTGTATTGCTCGATCGTTTACAGGGCGGTCCGGAAATTCTAGAAAAAAGAGGTTATAAATGTCATGTTATTTATAATGTCAAAGAAATTTTCAAAATTTTACTCAAATATAAAAGGATCGATGAAAAATTAGCTGAAAAATGTTTTAACTTTACTAAGGAATCAAGAAAAGAAGTGTTGAAAAAAAATAAATAGTATGCTACAATAGGCTAATTAAAAAATATGAACATCTTTGATTCTAAGATGAAAGAAAAAATGATTCTCGATCTCCACGAGGTTCATATTATTGATTTCGGTAAATTCAAATTAAAATCAGGAATTTTAAGTCCTTATTATATTGATCTTCGACTTTTGGTCACATTTCCTCATCTCCTTGAACTTGTCAGCGATGTACTTTGGGAAAAGATAAGACTAAAACCGTTTGATCTGATTGCCGGCATTCCATATGCGGCTCTGCCGATGTCAACTGCTATTTCCCTCCGATATAACCGTCCGATGATTTTTTTGAGGAAGGAACAAAAAAATTACGGCAAAGGAAAAATGATCGAAGGAATCTATCATAAAGGGCAATACGTGGTCATCATTGATGATGTCATTTCCGATGGGGCCAGTAAATTTGAGACTATTAAACCAATTGAAGAAGTCGGTTTGGAAGTAAGCCAAATTGTTGTTTTACTTGATCGTGGACAAGGTGGACCGCAAACAGTTAGAAATAAAGGTTATGACTGCACCGCAATTACCAACATGGAGGAAGTTTTGGAAGTCCTATACAAACATGGTCGAATTACTTATGAACAGTTGACGGAATGTCAAAAGTTTATTATTAAAACTTCCGCAAACGCTGAGATAAAAAACACTAAAAATTTGCCAAAGCATAAACAGGCAGTTAGATAAAAATATGTTAGATATAAAATCAAAACAAAAATTAATTGATTTACTTTTCCAAACAAAGGCGATTACTTTTATCAAAAGTAAAAATCCGAACAGTCTTCCTTATGAAATAAAACTACAACGCCTGACTTCGCAGCCAAAAGTTCTTACCTTTGCCGCTGAATTACTTTGGTCGGAATTCAAAAACGAAACTTTTGACTTAATTGCCGGACCTTATACCGATATTCCACTGGCCACAACCATGTCACTCGAATATAACTGGCCGATGATCTTTATTCGTAAAGAAAAGAAACAATATGGGATGGGTAAATTAATTGAGGGAAATTATAAAACTGACCAAAAAGTTATCGTTATTGACGATGAGGTTTCTGATCCAGCCAGTACTTTGCAAGTATTAGGAAGACTTGAAGGCAGCGGGCTAAACATCGTTGGTGTTTATGTATTAATCGATAGAGGATTAGGTAACTTGGAACTAATAAGAAATAAAGGTTATAAATGTGAAACGTTAATCAACCTAAATGATATTTTTATTCATCTTTTCGAAACCGGAAAAATCTCTCCCGATCAACTTAATCAAGCCAAAGATTATTTTAAATCCAAAAAAATCGCTTCTTATTTGATATAATGCTTCTATATGTATAACTGGTCGGTTGACGAAGAATATATGAAGAAATTCCCCAAAAAATATCGCCTTTGGAAACTTGAGCAGATGATTTCCTACGGCTTGGACGGCGAAAAATTAGACAAAAAAAAAGTCATTGCTAATTGGTCATATTTAAAAAAACGCCTTGATCCGGATCGCCGGAAATTTTTAGAATTCCTTTTATGGCCAAAACAATCTTAAATCAATTCCAAACAAAAACTTTAACTGATTTCAAAAAATCTAATCTTTCCAAAAAATTTTATTTAAGTGGCGGGACAGCACTTTCCGAATTCTATTTGCATCATAGGTTATCCGAAGATTTGGATTTTTTCACACAAGAAGAACTTAATCTTGATGAACTGAAAAAGTTTATCAATAGTATTTCAAAAAAAAACCCTACTAATAAAATTGAGTATCAACGGGGTTACGGTCTTTATACTTTTTTTCTAACAATGAAAACAGGAGAAAGACATAAAATTGACTTCGGTCAATATCCTTTTGGGCCCATTGAACAATTAAAAAACTTTGACGGTCTGCAAGTTGAAAGTCTTTTCGATATTGCCGTTAATAAGGCTCAAACTATTGCTTTCCACCCGAGGCTTCGAGATTTTATTGACATTTATCTTATTCTTAAACAAAAATCGGATTGGACTTTTCAGAATTTAATGAAAAAAAGTTTTGAGAAATTTGAGATGAAAGCTGATGTGCTTCAAGTAGGGCAGAACTTAATGGAAGTTAAAAAACAAATAGATATGCCGGTGATGATAAAGAAAATTGATATAAATGTAATAATTAAGTTTTTCCTAAACGAAGCAAAAAAATTAAAAAAAGAAATTTTTAAATGAAAATATAAAGACAAAAAAAGATTATTTCAAATCCAAAAAAATCGCTTCGTATTTATGAGTCTGGATCCCCGTCTTCCCTTCGATAGACTCAAGGTAAACGCGGGAATGACATTTCGAAAATAGAGTTTATCCCAATATTTTTTAACTAAAGATAATTTGATTTTTTCTTTTCCCGGTCCATAATTAATCATCCGCTCAAGGATAAATATCCGGCCTTTCTCGGTTTTTTTGAGTTCATTAATGTCATAGTCCCATATATTCACCATATTAATTTATTCTATCATAATTAATAAGATATTTTGTATAATGAAGCAAAGTTTTGCAATTTAAAATATGACCTTTCAGGAAAAACTGGATAAAATTATCAAGAAAAATAATTCGTTTGTTTGTGTGGGGTTGGATAAAGGAGATTTTTCGTTCAATAAGAGCATAATTAAAGCCACCCATGATCTGGTTTGTTCTTACAAGTTGAACACTGCCTTTTATGAGTCTATAGGACATGAGGGAATAAAAGCATTAAAAGACACCTGTGATTATTTAAAAGAAAAATATCCGGAAATTCCCATTATCATCGATGCCAAACGGGCGGATATTGGCAATACAAATAAAGGTTATGTTCAATTTATTTTTACATACCTCGGAGCCGACGCGGTCACCCTTCATCCATACCTTGGAGAAGAGGCTATAAGACCATTTTTAGACTGCAAAGATAAAGGAATAATTATTTTATGTAAGACTTCCAATCCTGGTAGCGATGAATTCCAAAACCTCCAGGTTTCGATACCATCTCTACACGATCGAGCAAAGATGGTAAGACCTTTATATCAAATTGTGGCAGAAAACGTTGCAAACAAATGGAATAAGAATAAAAACTGCTTATTAGTGGTTGGGGCTACCTATCCTGAAGAATTAGCTGAAGTGAGAAAAATTGTGGGGGACATGACCTTGTTGGTTCCGGGAATTGGAGCTCAGGGAGGAGATATAGAAGCCACTCTTCGCGCCGGTTTGAATTCCAAAAAACAAGGAATTATGATAAATTCTTCCCGTGGTATTATTTTTGCCGAAAACCCAAGAAATGAAGCAATGAAGTTAAGAAACGAAATTAATAAATTTATATGATTTTTGACAAAGTAATTATTCAATCAGGCAAAGACGGCCATAAAATCAATGTCACTCCAATGCTCCTGGACCCTGTTAATTTTTTTGGCGATCCTGAGGTTGATCACCTGGTTAAATTCAAGAATTTATTTGAAAAGATAATTGGTAAATATCATGGCCAGTTTGGTAAATGGAACTTAAAAGACTTGGAGAAAAATCAGATTTATGTTTTAGAGAATTATTATGACAATGCTAAGTATTTGATGGATAAGATTAATATAATCGCCCAAAAAATCGTTTTTAACTCAGTCTTTTATCATGACACAGGCATTGCTCAAGAATATTTTCTTTTAGCCAAAGAGGGCTATGAAATGCTTCGTAAACATGAAAGTCAGTTTAAGATCGAGAATCAAAAACTGCCGGCAATCAGTTTAGAACGCGCTGGATTAATAACAACCAGGCTGGCACTGGGAAAAAGTCGAAATGCTAAACTTAAAAATGAAATTCGCGTTGTCACTAAAAGAACTCACTTAATAGGAGAACCGACGACTAATCTTTCTGTAACCGTTTTATGGAGAGATAAAAATCAATTAAAACAGCTAAATAATCAGTCGATTCTAATCAGCGATTTTGTCAATCCAGCCTCAGGTGCCTCCAGTGCCGCATTTATTTTGACGGCCAGAAAACTCGGAATAAAACCGAGCAAGATCTTTCACCGGTCAATTAGCTTAACTCAGGCGGGGGTACTTTTGATGAAGAAGGCATTGACCGAAATGAAGATAGAATCTACCTTCTACAGCGTTGGTGTGGCCTCAGAGCTCAGCCCCAACTACTATCTGATCGGCAATCGCGCCGTCGCCGACGCAGGACATATTTTGAGGCATTTCTTGCCAAGCTAAAACGGGCAACTGGGGAAAATATCCTTGGGGTTGAGAATCTCCAAATAATGACAAGAAAATTTTGTTAATTAAATTTATTTGCTCTTCGGTTAGTGAATTAATGTTTTGCCCGAAATAAAAATGAGATAAACTGTTTTTCATAAAATCTCTATAGTTATCACTAAGATCATCAACATTAAAATTTAGGGCATTATAAGCGTTATTTATATACTCCAGGAGATAATATTTTTCTCTGTTCGGATCAGAAGGGCGGTTTTCGTCTATCAGTCCATATTGCAGTCCAACGTTGATTAATCCTTGTTGCAATCGATCAATGAGACCATTAGCGTCAGCCCTTCTTTTAAGATAAGCGATTTCGTCAAAAGAAGTCTCAGCAGATTTAAATAGAGTATCAATTACATGAGTGCTATTATTATGAATGTCATTTTTTTCAGCATAAGAGTATTCTGATGAGTAAATACCAAAATCAGCTTCAATTAAGATAAGGGCAAAATAATATGCAATCATTTCTTCAAACGGAAAAAATCCTTTTGTCTGTTTGTCTTTCTCCTGAGTAATAACAGTTAAATCAATATATGGAGCACCATCTTCCTGATCATTAATATTCCTGGTAATGGTAGTGAATAATGTGTCGCTTACTTGATAGTTGAGGATAATTTGAATTGGCTCTTCAACTAAGGAACGCTCTCCGCAACTGTGGGCTGATTCATGGGCAAAAAGATAGGTTAACTCAATATCACTCTTTGCCGCCGGATCGACACATAAAATCTGAGGATTTTCATTGCCAGCAAAAATTGTTGTGCAGCCAACCGGATATAGGTTTTCATTTCTTGGCGCCTGACTGGCCAAAGAAACCGTTTCGGGGTTGCGGCATTGGGAAGGCATTACTATGGATAAAATATCTCCCAATCTTTGTTGTTGATCTGGAGAAAGAGGAGTGGGAATAGGCTTAACTGGTGTTGCTGGACCGCAACTACTGGCAAGCAAAGATAAAATTGATAAAGCTCTCAAAACCTTACTTAATTCTTGATGCATAGTCCATCATTATATCAAATAGAGCTTTCTAACGCCGACCACGTTTTATGTCACTTTCTCACCAAAGAAGCAAAAAGAGTTAAAGCAATTTTTCGATTTCTTTTTTAAACAAAGGGAGATCTTTTTTTATCGTTTCCCAAACAATTTCTAAATCGACCCCAAAATATTCATGAATTATAAAATTTCGCATACCAATAATTTTGTCCCACTCAACACTTGTATTATTGTTAGTAAATTCTTCGTCAAGATTTCTGGCGGCTTCGCCTATCATTTCAAAATTTCTCAAAACCGCATCTCTAGTCTTCTTGTCTTTGATAAAATCGCTTAAATCGTTAATGTCCTTCACAAAATCATCAATATTATTGATTGCCTCAAGAATATGTTTTAAATAGAGGAGGTTATCTTTTTTCATAAATAATTTCCTGTCCTTTTAATATTTGATCTTTTATTAAGGGATTTAGACTGTTGTAAGTCACTAAATCAACTGGTTTTTCCAAAACATTTTCAAGCTCATTTTTAATGCCAACCATATCGAAAAGAGTCGTTCCGGCAGCCGGGCTGATTAATAAATCTATATCACTTTTTTCATTATTATCACCGCGGGCAGTTGAACCAAACAAAGAGGCGCGGATGATTCCGTACTTTTTGAAAACAGGAATTGCCTTAAAAACTAACTTATTCATACAAAATTATTATAACACAATTTCTGATCGGTAACCGCGCCGTCGCCGACGCCGGCCATATACTTCGTCACTTTTTGCCAAAAGAATAGTATAATTTATTTTCTATGTACGCACCAGACAAAAAAATTCTTGAAAACTACGCAAAAGTTTTGATTGACTTCGCACTGGGGAAGGGGAAAGGGATTAAAGAAAAACAAGTAATCTATCTTCAATATGATTCAGAAGCTTTACCGTTAGCTTTATTCGTTTACAAAAGAATTCTTGAAAAAAGCGCTTATCCAATGGTGAAAAATATTGATGAAAGTTTTCAAAAAGTAATGTTTGAAAATGCCTCGAATGACCAACTGAAATTTTTCCCGAAAAAATATACAAAATCATTAGTCAACACAATAGACCACAGAATTTATTTAATCGCTCCGACCGACCCGTTTCTTCTAAAAAATATTGATCCGAAAAAAATTATCATTGCCAACAGCGAAAAGCAGATGCTTCGCAAGTGGCTTTTTGAAAAGGAAGACCAGGGAAATTTAACCTGGACGCTTTGTCTTTATGGAACTGAAGGTATGGCACATGAGGCCGGTTTAACTATTCAAGAATTTTGGCAGGAAATTATAAACGCCTGTTATTTGGGATCGGAAGACCCAATCACTACATGGAAAAAAACTTTTCAACAAATAACAAATTTAAAAAACAAATTAAATAAGTTACCTATTGACAGATTTCATATAATTTCTGACAAAACAGACTTTTATATTTCAATGGGTGAAAAAAGAAAATGGCAGGGCGGGGGAGGGGCGAACATTCCTTCATTTGAAATCTTTACATCCCCTGATTGGCGGGGTGTCAACGGAAAGATATTTTTTAACTTTCCGCTTTACCGATACGGAAATATTATTAAAGACATTCAGTTGGAATTTAAAAACGGGATAGTTGTTAATTCGACCGCAAATAAAAACGAAAAATTACTTCGAGAAATGATTAAGCAAAAAAACGCCGATAAAATTGGTGAATTCTCCCTGGCTGATAAAAGGTTTTCTAAAATATCAAAGTTTATGGCAAATACTCTTTATGACGAAAATTTTGGCGGAGAGTTTGGTAATTCTCATTTAGCCGTCGGAGCTTCTTATCATAATTGTTATGACGGCAATGTAAAAAAGATGAAGACCAAAGACTGGGAGAGATTAGGTTTTAATGAGTCGGTCGAACACTGTGACATTATCAATACCAATCCAAAAACAGTTGAAGCGGTTATGAAAGATGGGACAAAAAAGATCATCTATAAAAATGGAATTTTTATGATATAACTAATTTATGCGGCTTTTAAATATTTTAAAAGAGAACGATATTATAAAAGTATCTCCCAATGACCACCTTTCAAAAGTTTTAAGCAAATTATCAACCTCGCACGACGCTGCCTTTGTATTTAATGAAGAAGACAAATATATGGGTATTGTTAGTCCTTATTTTACGATGATCAAAACCTCTCTTCCCGGAAATGCCAAGGTCGAACATTGTCTGACTCATACAGCAAAGATTTACCTTAACTATCCGCTATCCAAAGTTTGTGAACTGTTTATCCAATCAAAGATTCATTATCTGCCGGTTTTCAATAATGAAGAAAAATTTTTGGGAATTATCTCGGCCCGCCGGATATTGTCATATTTTAAGGATCAGCCGATCTTCAAAGTTAAAATAGAAGAGATCATCAGAAAAAGATGGCAGGGTTTGATCACGGTTTTTGAAGACGATACGATTGCTCAGGCAATTCATCTTTTCAAAGAAAAAAAAATCTCCAAATTAATTGTCATCAATGACGAAAAAAAATTAAAAGGGATCTTGAGTTATTACGATTTGATAAGGTTGATGATCAGTCCGAAACATTCAAGTCATCATGGTGAAAGAGGCAGTGAAAAAATAAGTTTCTATAATTACCGGGTAAAAAACTTCGAAAAAGGCTATGTTTTGACTTTATCAAAAGACAGATTATTAATAGAAGCAATTAATCTAATAGTCAGTAAAAAGATCGGCAGCGTTATTATTATTGATAAGAAAAGACGTCCTTTAGGCATTATCACCACCCGAGACATTCTCCGTTTTTATATTAATAATGAAAAAAGGAATTTTTTTAAATCACTAAATCCTTTTAAGAAAATTTTTAAGAAGTAAGCCAACCCATGAAAAAAATATTAATCGGGCTCGCCATTGTTTTGTTGGCATTTTTTTTCCGTTTTAATAACTTGAATTGGGATGAAAATTTTCATCTTCATCCGGATGAAAGATTCCTTACAATGGTCGGCAATGCCATGAAATTGCCGACGACTGTTAATCAGTATTTTGATCAAAAAACTTCTTTATTAAATCCGGCTAATATCGGTTATAACTTCTTTGTTTATGGACGATTTCCTTTGATATTGACGAAATATTTAGCAGTTAATCTTAACTTGGATAACTATAATGACTTTACAATTTTAGGCCGCCAGCTTTCCGCATTTTTCGATCTATTAATCGTGATTTTTATTTTTAAAACCGTACTGCTTTTGGAAAAACATTATCGTTTTTCATCTTCGATAAAATACTGGGCAAGTTTTTTTTATGCGATCGCAGTTTTGCCGATTCAACTTTCTCACTTTTTTACCGTCGATACTTTTTTAAATTTTTTTATGTTTGGGTCGTTCCTTTTTGCGCTACGGTATTCAATTAAGGGCGAGGAGACCTCGCCCCTACAAAACATAATTTTGTCGGCCGTATTTTTTGGTTTGGCCCTGGCTTGTAAGGTGACGGCCATTTTTATCCTTCCATTAAACCTATTTTTCCTGATAAAGACTGTTTTCGTACGAAGACAGTCTTTAATCAAAACATTTGGTTTTGTTTTTTCTTATTTTGTTGTGAGTTATTTTATTCTTCGTTTAACTGACCCATATTTATTTCAAAATCCAAATATTTTTGATCCGACTATAAGTAAATTATTTGTAGAAAATTTAAAATCGCTTCAAAATATGACAGTTAAAAGCATGGACAACTGGTTTCCGCCAATGGTTCAGTGGCTGAATAAAAGTTCCTTTCAACATAGCGTCATTAATAATGTGGTTTTTGGAATGGGAATAATCTCAGCTACATTTTTATTGTTGGGAATATTGAAAATGATTTTGTCATTCCCGCGAAGACGGGAATCCATTCCAATGTTTATTATTTTGTTTTGGGTAATCGGATTTTTTGTTTATCAAAGCTTACAGGTAGCGCCGACTTTGAGATATTTTATTTTTATCTATCCTTTTTTGGCAATTTTTGCAGGAATTGGTATAGAAAAAGTTATGAGTTATGTGTTAAGTGTTAGGCAGACTAAATTTAAATGTTACATATTATATGTTATATGTTTCATGTTGTTGATCATTTGGCCCTTGATGTTTTCCTCAATCTATTTTCATAAACACACCCGCGTTGAAGCGTCAGAATGGATCTACAAAAATTTGCCTAACAATAGCGTGATTTTAGGTGAATTATGGGATGATCCGTTGCCATTGTCTGTTCTCAACAATTATGGTAAACAGTTTATAGTTGAACAACTGCCGGTTTTTGATCAGGACACAACTGTTAAATGGCAGAAAATGAATAACATGTTGAATCGCGCAGACTACTATGTTTTGTCTTCCAACCGCGGATGGGGGAGTGTCGCAACAGTTCCGAAAAAATATCCGAAAATGAGTAAATTTTATAATGAATTACTATTTGATAAGAACTCAGATTACAAAAAAATTAGAGAATTTGTATCATATCCTAAATTTTCAATTTTCAATTTTCAATTTTCATTTACTGACGATTGGTCTGATGAGGGTTTTACGGTATATGACCATCCAAAAGTTTTAATTTATAAAAATGTCAAAAAATAATAACCTGGAATATTATCCGGAAAAAAAAATACTTAACCCATCTTTACATGCAAGGGATGAAATTAATCAAATTTTTAGGTATTTAATAAAGGACAGAAATAAGAAAATTGTTGATTTTGGAAGCGGAGGAGGCAGATTAACGATTCCTTTATTGCAGAATGGTTATAAAGTTACTGCCATCGATATCGATAAAAAATCCCAGGAACAGTTATTAAAAACAGCTACAAAAATTGGAAAAAATAAAAATCTTAAAATATGTAACACATTTCCAAAAGACAAAAAATACGATTATATTTTAGGTACAGACATTCTTCATCATATCGACATGGACGACTATTTAAAAATATTTAAGAATCATTTGGAAAAAAATGGAAAAATAATATTTTCCGAACCAAACATTTTAAATATTAGCTGGGCGTTTTTTATTAGTTTGTTTTTGGATTGGGAAGTGGAAAAAGGAATATTTCAAATAAATTATTTTAACTTAATTAAACAATTAAAATCAGCCGGCTTTAAAGAAATAAAAATTATTGGTTTATTTTTATTTCCTCCAATGATATTTAATTGGTTTTCTCTATTAAGAAGAATTAATATATTTTTAGGTAATCTTCCGATACTAAAATTATTTGCCTTTCGTTATATAATCATGGCCAGTAAATAAAATATGCATGTCTCCCGACTTAGTCGGGACCAGACTAAAATCTCATTTCTTCATAACAAAAAATAAAGCCGAAACCTTGTCCGGGTTATTTTCATCAACGATTATCTTCTTAATTAATTGAGTTTTTAGTTTATTCAAAAACGAAATGTTGAAAAGAATCCATTTATTAAAAAGTTTATAACTAATCAGTGACATGATTGATAAGTAATGAAAAAGGTCAAGATAAAAAGCGCTTTTTTTATAAAGATAACCGTCGGTCGATTGAATTTTAAAACCTGCTTTTTTAAAGTACCATTGCCATTGTTTGTTTGATAATAAATTATGATGAACTTGGGTTTTTTTCATATATCTTAAATAGTTTTTTCCGAATAGTTTTGTCCCGAATAAACTATTTTCCCACTGATCAGCCATTACCGAAGTCAAGAAATATCCTCCTGGTTTTAAAACCCGATAGATTTCTTTTAGAGAAGATTTAACATCAGGTATGTGTTCCAGAACGCAGTTTGAAATAACAGTATTGAAATAATTATCAGGATAGGGGATAGTATTACCATCATAGAGAGCAATTTTTTTATAAATTTTTTTTTGTTGGGCTTCTTTAATCCGTTCATTATTGACAAGATCTAAACCGATATTAATTCTTCCTTTACCAAAAATAATTTCAGTAAAAAATCCATCACCGCAGCCAAAATCGAGAATGTTACCTTTGGTAAATTTAATATATTTTTGAAACAACATTGCTTCCTGGCTGCGGATAATGGCCATAAACATCGGCCGATTTTCCAAATATTTTTTTATAAAATAATCAATCTTTTTCATAATAAGTTACTACATTATAATGTTATAATGTAGTCAGCAATTGATCATAAAACTTATAAACTTTCTTTATATCAAATATTTTTTTAGCGTTATTGACTAATATCTTATTAGAATATTTATTTTTATTTTTTAAAACTTCTAATATTACTTGACTTAATTTTTCTGAATTTTTTGGCTCAACAACTAAGCCCATTTTTGTTAATCTGATTGGAATTCTAACTCCGGGCAAATTGGAAGCTACTATCGGTGTTCCTGCTATCATCGCCTCTGCCTGGACCATGCCAAAGGCTTCGGTTTGGTTAATTGAAGGCAAAACAAGCATGTCAATTGATTTATAAAAAGCACATAGTTGTTTACTATTTAAATTTCCAAGAAATATATTTTTGATTTTGTATTTTTTTAATAATTGTCGAATAGATAAATAATAAATATTTTCTTCAGCAACGTCTTTGCCATAAGGACCAGCAAATACTAATTCAATATTTTTCTTAATGCCTAGTCTATTAATCGATTGTACAAGATATTCGAGGCCTTTTTCTGAAGCAATCCGGCCGGCATAACCGATCCAAATATCATTTTGTTTCATTTTTAATAAGCGTTTTAAGAAACGAGCGTTAGGTTTTGTTTTGTCAATTGGTGGGAGAGTAAAGACGGTTTTTTTTCTAAATTGTTTTAAGTTATCAAGAGAATCAAAATAATCTTCAGTATAAGCAACGATTTTATCACTAAGCATTAATTGTTGTTTCATTGAAAAATTAAGGAAGAAATTAATAATTGTATTCCAAATATTATTTGCAAGAAAAACTTGGCAGTGAAAAATGGAAATAATTTTTTTCCTGAATATTTTTCCGAAAAACGCTAAAAACAGGCCTTCAAAATTAGGTTGATTAAGAATTATTAGATCGGAATTTTTAGCATATTTATAAAAATAAATTAAAGATTGAGGTGAAATAAAACCTTTGGAGATTTTGGATAAATAGGGGAGATATTTAATTGTTGATTGTTGATTGTTAATTGCTAATTGTTTTTTAAATGGAAAAGTCAAAATCGTTATGTCATTTTTTTTAGACAAATAAGTTAATATCTTCAAAGGATAGGTAGTAAGACCTGAAGTGTAAGGATAAAAATATGGAGAGAAAAATAAAATACGCATAGTTATATTGCTATATTGTTTTGTTGCCAATTAATGAGCTTTTTTATTCCTTGTTTAAAATCTGTTTTTGGTTTCCAACCTAAAATCTTTCTTATCTTTTCATTTTTTGAAACAAAATATTTTTGGTCACCCAATCTTACTTTGTCAAAACCAATCTTTATTTTATAGCCAAAATTATTTTCCAGTATTTTAATCACCTGAAGCAGGGAATAGGCATTTTTTATCCCTCCACCTATATTAAAGGCTTGACCCTTTACTTTTTTTATATTATTGATTGCCAGTTGATAAGCATCAATTAAATCTCCAACATAGAGAAGATCTCTAATTTGATAACCGTCGCCATATATAGTTAAAGATTTTTTAAATAAAAATTGTTTACTGAAAAAAGCAATCCAACCCTGATCTTCAACACCAAATTGAAACGGTCCATAGATGCAGGATTGGCGAAATACCACAGTGTTGAAGTCATAGACGCGGCTATAATCAAGGCAATAAAGATCAGCCGCCCCTTTGGAACAACCATAAGGCGAAATAAAATCGAGATTCTCCGATTCATCAATACCTTGAGGATGACAAATATCTTGATAATTTTTTTCTTTAATATTTTTTTTAAATTGGTGATTATTTAGATCACCATAAACCTTGTTAGTAGAGGAGTAGATAAAAATTATTTTTGGATTATTTAATTTAACTACCTCTAATAACCTGAAAGTAGAAAAGATATTTGATTGAAAATCTTTTTCAGGATTTATTATTGAAGTTGTGACTGCGGTTTGTCCGGCCAAATGAATAATAACATCAGTTTTTTTTATTTCTTCAAGATATTTATGAACATCCGCGACATTGGCTTTTATAATTTTTATTTGAGGATATCTCTTTTTAAGAAATAAAGCATTTTTATCAACATCTTTCCGGCTGAAATTATCAACAATAGTAATTTGGTTATTTTTACTTTTAGAAAAATATACTGCAGTATTTGTACCAATAAATCCCACTCCGCCGGTAATCAAGATTTTCATAGTTCTTTTATTTTTTGAATAACTTTTTCTAAACTTGAAAATTTATATTTATATTTAATATTTCTGTCAAAGATATTATATATCCAATAAGTTTTTTGACCAGAGGATAACTGTCCTTTATTTGCAAGATGATTCACAATATCCCAATTATCCTCAACATAAATATCAAGATTTAGTTTTTTAATCATTTTCTCTTTAAATAAATAAGGCTGTTCATTTTTGTCGTTGAAGTAACTACCGGAAAAATATTTATTTGCTTTGAATTTTATCATCCATTGATTAAAATCGTCTTTTAATGACTCATTTCTTCCGGTAATGATATAAGCTTTAATTTTTTTTGATTTTATAAGTTTTTTTAACTCGCTATATCCACGAGCCGGTCCAAAAACTACTTTATGAAACATTAACCAAATTAACTTTTGAATCTTTGTTTGAGGATAATGAAACTTATTGACCTCTTTTTTTAAAAAGATTTTTTTTAAAAAAACAATAATTGGTCGGGCGATTCGGGCAGGATTATAAAGAAGAACTCCATCAAGGTCAAACCCAACTCGAAGTTGTTTTTTCATATGGGGTAAATTATACTAAAAACTATGTTGCCGGTACTTATAAATTTAGGTTTCTTAAAAATCTATACTTTTGGGGTGTTTTTGGTTTTGGGATTTTTTTGGGCATCTTTTTTATTATGGAAAAATATCCGTTTAACGTCATTTAAAGAAGAGGATGTCTTTGACGGTTTATTTCTATCTTTGTTTGGCTCTCTTTTTTTTGCTAGGTTAGTTTATGTTGTCTTAAATTTTAAAGATTTTGGTTTTAATATTTTGAAATTCATTCTCATCAATGGTTATCCCGGACTATCTTTTTATGGAGCTATTTTTGGTGGTTTATTAGTTTTATTTTTATTTTCTAATTCAAGAAAAATTAATTTTAATGAATTGGTTGATTATTTCATTACGCCGCTTTTTGTAGCTTTAGTTTTTGGTAAAATCGGCGCTTTTTTTTCCGGAGTTGAAATTGGAACAAAAACTAATTTTCTATTGAAAATTAAATACGTTGGGTTTGATGGTTTCAGACATTTAGTCGGCTTGTATGAAGGGTTGGTGTTTGTTTTAGGAATTTTGGTCGCGTACAAAATATTATTTGAAATAAGAAAAGAAAGATTCTATAAGGGATTTCTTTTAAAATTTTTTCTTTGGTTTTTAGCCCTGACTATTTTTCTGTTTGACAAAATTAAAGACAATCATTTATACTTCGTAGGTCTTAGTTTGGATTTCTTGGTGTCATTGATAATTCTCTTGACAACCAGTTTACACTTTGTATATTATTTTAGGAACGATATTTTTAGTTTTATAAAAAATTATGGACAAAAAATTTTCAAAACAGTTTATTCAAGAACAAAAAGAAAGGTTGGAGAAGGAAAGAAGAAAAAGCCTTAATCAGATTGAAGAACTCAAAAAAGAGGATCCGTTTGCCAATCCGGACCATGGATCAGATAATGCGGCCGTTGATACCGATGTCCGTGAACAGGTTGGCCATGATACGATAGAAGCTCAAGTTAATGATATGCAAAAACGGGTCGGAGAAATTGATAATGCCTTAAAAAAAATTAACAAAAATCAATACGGCTATTGTGAACGCTGCAAAAAACCGGTTCCTCAAGCTAGACTTAAATTGATTCCTGAAGCTTCATTTTGTATCGACTGCGAAAAGCACCTAAGAAAGTAAGATTTGCTATACTCATATTTATGGGTGAGATTTCTTTGTCCTTAGTGTTAAGTTATTTTTTATATTTAGCTATTCCTTTTTCCTTAGCTATTGTTGCTAAAAAAGCAAAATTATCACCGCTTATTGGATATATAGTTGGCGGCCTAGTGATTGGAAATTTATTTCCGGAAATAGCGACCAGTGAGGCCATATCGAGTTTTGCTTATTTTGGGATAGTGTTTTTACTTTTTACTTTAGGGTTGGAAACAAACTTTAGTAGAATTCTGACCCTGAAAAAATTTATCGTAATTGGGGGAGTATTACAGCTTTTTTTATCAATGTTATTTGTCTTTCTTTTAAGCTTGTTATTCAAATTTTCGCTTCTGGAATCATTTTTAATCGGCATAGCCCTTTCATCTTCTTCAACGACCATTGTTGCGAAAATAATTCAGGATAGAGGAGAGGAATCATCATTTATTGGTGAAATTACGATGGGTATATTAATTTTTCAGGACATAGCTTTTATCCCGTATTTGATGATATTCACCTCAATAACCGGTAAAGATATTTCAACTTGGACGATTATTAAAGACACGGTATTGGGATTAATTGAAGCAACGGTTATTATTACTGCATTGTTTTATTTTGGGCAAAAAATTATACCTAAAATTTTTAATAAGGTTGCCGGGATTTCAAGGGAATTGTTTGATCTGTTTATTATTGTTTTTATTTTTTTTGTCGTTGGATTGTCAATAGTCCTTAAAATTCCGACTTTGATCGGAGCAATGGTGGCCGGGATTTTATTAGCCCAGACGATAGAGCATTATCATATATTTTCCGAAGTTAGACCGCTCCGCAATCTTCTTGGGGTAATTTTTTTTGTCTATATTGGCAGTCACATTGAACTGCGTTTGATAATTCCGTATTTACCGTCGATATTACTATTTACGATAGGAGCAGTCATTATCAAAGCTCTGGTAGTTTTAATAATTTTTTTAGTTTTAAGGTTTCATTCAAGAACAAGTTTCAATTTGTCAATGTACCTATTTCAGATAGATGAAGATGCTTTTATTCTAATGTCCTCAGCTTATCTGAGTAAGGTAATTTCACTTGAAAAATATCTTTTTATTATTACGGCAGTACTGATCACTTTTATTTTAACGCCAATATTTATCAATAACAAAGATAAATCTTATAGAGCTATAAGAGGATTTATAAAAAAGTATCTGCCATTTTTGGAGAATTTTATTGTTTATAGAATTGACAGTAATCAATCTCCAATAGATGAACTAACTATTAAGAACCATGTTGTAATCTGTGGTTATGGACGAATCGGTAGCTATATCGGGAGATCTCTAATGATGGCCAATATTCCATACGTTGCGATAGACTATAACCTGTTTATAGTAGAAAAAGCGAAAAAACAAGGCGTAAATATTATTTATGGAGACCCCTCGGATATCGATATTTTAGATTATGCTCAAGTTGAAGATGCAATAATTTTAATTATGGCCCTTCCTGAAAAAAATATTCAGGAAACAATTTTATTAAACGCAAAAAAACTTAATCGAAAGTTATTTATCATCAGCCGGGTTCACAAAGAAAGAGATCAGGCGCGAATGAAAGATCTCGGAGTCGACTTGGTGGTTCAGCCGGAATTTGAAGCTTCTTTGTCAATTATCAAAAAAATTTATCTTTGGCACAAAATGGATAAACAGGATATTGTCAACAAAATTAGAAGACTTAAAATAGAACATGGAATATTATAAGAAAATATCAAAGAGAGGTGGTATTATTTTTGTTTTCTTTCTAATTTGTCTGTTTTATTATTTATTTAAGTCTGTTACTGGCTCAGTGTTTTTGAAGGGAAGAGATAAGATTAATGTGGTTTTTTATGGAAAAGATACTCGTTTTTATTCATTAGATCAAAAAAACATCAGTTATTTATTATTTTTTCCAAGTTCAATCAAAGTGGTAGTTCCCGGCGGTTACGGTGAATATAAAGTCGGTGCAATTGATAAATTAGCCAATTTGGAAAAAAAACCAATGATAATCGGTAAAACTTTTTCTGCCGCAACATCAACTTTAGTTGACCTTTATTTTTATCCGAAAAAAACCTCTGTTTATCATCAGGATAATCTTAATTCAAATGAAGCACCAACTTTTAAAGAAATATTTTTAACTAATTCCAATGCCAATCTGGTCGATCGTTTTTTTCTCCTCTATTTTTTTAGGACAAATGACAAAAAAGTTTATCAAATAATAGATTTAAAACCTTTTGAATCAGAGGATAATAAAGCTCTTTTTGATTATAATGGCTTTTATAAAAAATTTCAGGGAAGTTTTTTTCAAAAGACCTATAGAAATAATGACATCAACGTTCAAATTATTTACACGAAAAACTATAAAACAGCGCTTTTATTAAGTCAAATGATTGAAGGGGAAGGAATAAGGGTCGTTGATTTATCCGTTCAGGAAAAATTTACCTCAGGTTGTTTATTGGTTACTAGTAAAAAAATCAGTATAACAAAAACTTACCGGCGATTAGCAGATTTTTTCAAATGCAGATTAAAAATAGGGGAGACAACGGTATCTGATATAATTTTACAATTGGGAAACCTGGAGAAGGAATGGGCTATTAATTAATATGTTCTTTATTTTTTTAATAATACTAATTATTGCTTTTGTTTTGGCCTTTTTATCAATGAAGGATTTTGATGTGCCAGGTGAGATAAAGAAAATTATTTCCGCCAGGAAGATGAAGGGAACGATTATTCTGACAAAAAAGAAAGCCATCCATTATTCTTCGGATTCCTCAGCTTTTTCCTCATGGTCAAAGGGTAGGTAATCTTTTTCTTCATTGCTCAAATTTTCGGCAAGTTTTTCTAAATCGAGCAAACTGATTTCTTCAGTATCTTCCTCATTTGCTTCTTCTCCGGAAGAATTTTCCAAACGGGAAAGATTAACGTTTAAATTTGTTGGAAAAGTAACAAATTTTGACATTTTACTGCCTTTCTTTTCTTCTTTAAGAAGAACAACAGTGTTTTTTAAAGAAGTTTCTTTAACATAAACGGAAAAAAGACCGCCATTTTTTATAAAAATTGCCAACCTTTTAGAAAGATCATCAGGAAGACAGCCGGCATATTCTTTATCCTCGGTCCTTATCTCAATTCTTCTTTTTTTACTGACTAAAAAAATCCGTTGACCAACTGATAATTTAGCTAAAACGCTTTTTGGTCCGCAATTTACTAAATTAACTGTTTTGGTTTTTCCGGGGATATCGATAAAAAGTAAGGGGTCTAAGGGGGGTGTTTTTAAATAAGTTATTTTTTTTGATTCCAATATTTTTATTCTTTCAAGATTTTTTTTAATAAGATTATTGTTAGGTTGTAATTTTAGGGCTTGAAGATAACATTTTTTCGCTTTTTTTGGTTTATTTATTTGAAGATATGCAAATCCTAACCGAAGATAAGTTTCGATATTTTTTTTGTCGATTTTAATAATGGTTTCATTAAATTTTATAGCTTTTTCCCATTGACCGTTAACAGCATTATCTATAGCCTGTTTTTCCAGTTCAGAAACATCTTTCATATGTGTAGACCCTAGTATATTTTAAAATTAACAATTGTCAAGTATAATGGAGGAAAATATGTCCGGACATTCGAAGTGGGCCAATATTAAAAGAAAAAAGCAGGCAAATGATTTGGTCAAGGGTAACGTTTTTGCCAAGATGTCTCATTTAATTACTCTGGCGGTATTGGAAGGTGGGGGAATTATTGAACCAGAAAACAACGTCAAGCTCCGTTTGGCTATCGAAAAGGCAAAATACGCTAATATGCCCAAAGAAAACGTCAAACGGGCAATTGAAAAAGGATCGGGTCCGAATAAAATATTACTTAAAGAAATTATTTATGAGGGATTTGGTCCCTACGGAGTTTTTCTGTTAATTTTAGCCACAACTGATAATTCAAATAGAACTTCTTCCGAAATAAGAAACATATTGGAAAAACATTCCGGAAAGTTGGGTAATCCCGGCTCAGTTTCATATCTTTTCAAAAAATGTTCCTTTGTCAGTTTTATAAAAACTGAAGTTAATGAAGAAACAGTATTTAAGATCGGAGAACAGTTGCAGGCCTTTGATATTGATGAAGATAATAGTCATTTTTTCGTTTTTTTCCCTTTTAATAATTTTGGCTTACTAAAAACCCATTTAAATAATATTAAGTATGACTTGGCCGAGGTTGATTATCTGCCGACCATGCCAATGGCCATAGATTCTCCAGATAAGGAAAAAAAGATTTTAGATATTGTTGAAGCCTTAGAAAGCTTGGACGATATTCAAAGAGTCTATACTAATTTAAGTTAATAATGTATGTCCAATACAAAATTTTTAAGACACTTATTTGAAAAAAAAGCCAGCAGAATTGATAAAAGACTGCGTTTGGTTATTTCTGTATTGATTTTGGGCCTGGTAATGCTTATTTCTACCTTCTTCAATTTTGATAATGCTATTTTTTTTCTGCCAGTTTTTATTATAACCACCTATTTTTTAAGCTATTTTTCATTGCTTGAAGGGATAAAAAAAATCGGCTGGTTTGGTCTTTTTTTAATGCCGGAGCTAATAACCCTGTTTTTTTATCTGTTTTATTTTCTTTTTCCGGGCCGATGGTTAACCCGTTTACCGTTTATTTTTATTTATGAAATATCAATCTATGCCACATTGCTTTGCGCCAATATTTTTAACGTTGGGGTAGAGAAGAACCTTCAATTGTATCGGGCCGCTTTTTCCATTAATTTTTTCTATCAGGCGTTGATTTCATTTATGTTTTATAACGTCCTTTTTTCATTTAAGTACAATTTTATTGTAAACATGATTGGAGCGGGGATTAGTTCATTATTATTGAGTCTACAGCTTTTTTGGACAATAAGACTTAATAAATATCTTGAAAGGGATATCCTTGTATATTCTTTGTTTATAACCCTGTTAATGGCGGAAATAGCCTTGTTTGTTTCTTTTGTACCTTTGAGAATTCCCATATATGCCTTATTTTTGACGGCGGTCTACTACAGCTTGACAGGAATAATATATCATCATATTGATCAGAAATTATTTAAAGAAACAATTCGTGAGTACGCAGGTGTATTTATTTTTGTTTTAGTTATTACTTTGTTATCTTTGAGTTGGTAGGGATAGGAGGAAAGTAGAGGATAGAGGAGTGATAAGTTTACGAACGTGAATAAATGTCCTATAGTAATAATGTGGATAAGGATAGAAAATCAAAGCTAAATAGATTATTTAGATTATAATTACGCGCTAAATATGATTAAATCCTCATTCTCTTTTATCAGATAGGTGCTAACTTTGATAATTTTAGCCTCAAAAATATAGATTTGGGACTATAAGACGGGCTAAATATTTATTCGTCCAGTAAGCATAGAGAAGAGGTTGTTTGAAGCAATTAATAAGTACAAACTCGTTAGCTCTTTAACCCGTTAACAGTTTTATTAACACACTAAACTAAGAGAAGAATATGAACTTGTTCCCCAAGAAGATATTCACAATAAATACTAGAAATGGCTTTTGGCGAATTAATGGAGATCTATAGTTGGAGAAAAGAACATATACAACGTCGTAAATTATATCTTTTACGTCGTTAACCACGGATAGAAGAAGGGAAGAGGTGCATTGTTATAACAATCTAAATCACTAATTATTAATTTTTTATTATTTTTAAAATTTTAGTTAATCCCCAATTTTGCCCTTTTGCTCTCTTTTACCTAGATGCCTCTGAAACCGGCTTTTTGACGCCTCTCCCCGACCCGACTTTATGGGATTTAGGCTGTTTTAACAATCAAAATAACTTAACTTCTCTACTTTTGTCGTTGATAGGCGATATATTTTATGTTATAATCCTTACGACTTTATGAATCTTTTTCCAAAATCAACGAATTTTTTTGAGCTCTTTGATCGCTTGGCTTCATGTATAGTGAAAATAAGTAAGATTTTAACCAAACTATCCACAAATATCGAAAAAAATCGACTTTTAACCAGAAAAGCCTGGCAGATAGAGATGGAAGCTGACAAGATCTGTCACCAGATCTATTATGAAACTCACACAAATTTTATTACTCCTATTGATCGAGAGGATATCTATGCTTTAGCTCATCGACTGGACAACATTGTTGATTATTCCGAAAATCTGATTTCCAACATGGTTCTTTATCGGATAAACAAACTAGACTCGACAGCAAAAAAATTTATTGACTTGATCGACAGAACCTCAGGAAAAACCGTTAATTTAATTAATCTTTTAAAAGAAAACAGTCGATCATTAAAAAAGATGAAAAAAATTATCATTGAGATTAACTCTTTGGAAAATGAAGGCGATCAGTTGATTCGCAATGGTTTTAAGACGCTTTTTGCCAATCATAAGAAGCCAATCTTAATTATCAAATGGATGGACATCTTTAAAAACATGGAAGAGATTATTGATGAGTGTGAAAACACAGGCTATATTGTTGAGGATATTATTGTCAAAAACTTTTAAATGTCAAGTTTATCGATAGGGACTATTATCGTTCTACTTCTTATTTTAGGCGCAGAGTTTATAAACGGCTGGACCGATGCTCCCAATGCGATTGCCACCGTTGTCACTACTCGCGTCCTTTCACCAAAGCAAGCAGTTTTGTTAGCAGTGGTATTAAATGTAGCCGGTGCTTTTTCTGGGGTGGCGGTAGCCACGACTATTGGCACTGAAATTGTCAAGCCGGAAATTGTTAATTTACAAACAGTCGGTGCCGCTATGGTAGCAATAATTATTTGGAGCACCTTAGCTTGGCGGTTTGGAGGACTGCCAATTAGTGAAAGTCACGGACTTTTAGCTGGATTGGCTGGCGCGGGATTAGCTCTTAACGGGCCGAAAGTATTGGTGATGTCTGGTTGGATAAAGGTGTTGATAGGTCTTTTTTTCTCAACTTTTGTTGGATTTTTCTTTGCTTATTTAATTTTCCTCTCGATTTCGTGGATTTTTAAGCGAACCGGAATAAGTCGAGTAAGAAAATTTTTTGGTAAGTTACAGATTTTTTCCGCTGGCTTTATGGCTTATAGTCATGGTTCAAACGATGGACAAAAGTTTATTGGCGCCTTTTCTTTAGCTTTATTTTTAGCTGGTATAACTAAACAGTTTACTGTTCCTTCGTGGGTAATAATTCTTTGTGCTACCATCATGGGGATAGGAACGATTACTGGTGGATGGAAAATTATTAAAACTTTAGGAGTAAAATTAACTAAACTTGAGCCCCAACATGGATTTGCTGCGGAAACCGCCGCCGCGACAGCAATTGAAATCGCTTCAAGATTAGGAATTCCTTTATCGACAACTCATGCAATAAGCTCGGCGATCATGGGGGTAGGAACAGCGCAACGAAGATCAGCCGTCCATTGGGGGTTGGCTAAAGATATCGTAATTGCTTGGGTTCTCACCTTTCCGGTTTGTGGTTTAATTGCTTGGACAGTAACTAAACTTTCAATGCTTATCCTCACTAAAGGTAATTAATATAATAATTTTCTTTCTAATTTCCAAAAAACGTAAGGATTTCGTTTTTGAGCTTGGGGTGGCAGGAAATGACATCATATGCCTTTCTTGGATTATTTAGATCAAAGTTGACTGATAAGCCTTTAAAATCAATCATAATGCCGCCAGCCTCTTCAATAATCAGTTTCGCCGCAGATACATCCCAGATAAACGTGTGACCGTTGACGACGATATTAAAGATGTTCTCTGCCAGTAAACAAATATCCAAGGTAATACAAAATAAAGATCGAAACCCGGATATATGAGGAAAGATACTTTGATAGCTTTTAAACTGTTGAGGATATTTATTTGGCCTCGAACTAATAGTCCCGGCTAAAAGACATTGTTTTAAAGGATGATAGATAATTTTAAGGAGCTGGCTGTTCTTATAAGCGCCTTGATTTTTTTGGGCATAATAAAAGTCTTTAGTAGTTGGACGATAAACCAAACCGGCTGTTAAAACACCATCATAAAAATAAGCAATTGAAATACTAAAGAAGTCAAACCCGAAAGCAAAGTTAGTCGTTCCGTCTAAAGGGTCAATAACAAAAAAATGCTTTTTATTGATTCCGGTGGAGAGATTTTCTTCACCAATAAAGCCAATCTCTGATTCCTTTATGCCTTTTTTAGCTAAAAGCTTAGCAATTGTTTCTTTAATGACTTTTTGGCTTTCAATATCGGCTATAGTATAAAAATCCTTGTGAGAAGACTTATAGTTTATAGTCAGGTTCTTCTTATAGTAATTTAGAAGGATATTCCCAGCCTCAGTAGCAGCCGTTTTAAGAATATTAATCATATGAAGAATTTTATCATAGATATTGACAAAAAGATTTTGGTTTGTGATATGATTATTTTATGAAGAAAACTTTAGTAAAAAAACAAAAGAAAGACGAATTACTAACAAAGAAGTTTTTTAATATTAAAATAGTCGATGTTAATAATAAAATAGCCAATCTTGATAATAAAATAGATAAAGTTGATAAAAAATTAGATAGAACTACAAATTACATGAATTTAAAATTCAATGTTATTGAAGAAAAATTAACAAAATTAGATTCTATAGATTCGAGGCTAGATAGTATCATGGAATCTTTAGCTTGGTTAACAGGAGAATATAAAAAGTTTGGAGAAGAATATATAGTTGCTTCAGAGCAAACTCATCGTGTAAACGTAAAATTAGACAATCATGAAGATAGAATCTCCAGCTTAGAACAAAGAGTTACGACTCCGTGATATAATGGCTTTATGGCTGTTCTTCAAGTAAAAAATTTAACCAAAAAATTTGGCGCATTTACGGCGGTTGATAATATTTCCTTTGATTTGAAGGAAGGAGAGATATTGGGTTTGCTTGGGCCAAATGGTGCCGGAAAGACGACAACTATACAAATGATTATCGGTGTTTTAACACCTACTCAGGGAGAAGTTAATTATTTCGGAAAGAATCTAAAAGATAATAAAGAAGAAATTTTAGAGAAGATAAATTTTTCCTCGACCTATACCCAGTTACCTTGGCTTTTGACAGTTGAAGAAAATTTAAAATATATTTCATACCTTTATGAAATAAAAAATAGAAGTAGACAAATAAAAAAACTAGCTAAAGTTTTTAAATTAGAAAAACTATTAAAAGAACAGGTAAAAGACTTATCTTCAGGAGAGGTGACCCGGGTGAATTTGGCAAAGGCTTTTATTAATTATCCTAAAGTGTTATTGCTTGACGAACCGACCGCCTCATTGGATCCTGAGACAGCTGATAATATAAGAGATTTTTTACTGAAAGAGCGAAGTGAATTTAATGTTTCCATTGTCTGGACATCACACAATATGGCGGAAGTTGAAGAGGTCTGTGACAGGGTGATTCTTATCAATAATGGAAAAATAATCGCCAACAATACCCCGGATAAACTGACAAAAACTATTGAAATCTGCCATGTTGAATTGAATATTCCCGATGGCTTAAAAAGGACGATCGAAATCTGTGAGAGCAAAAAAATTGTTTATAAACTTGAAGGCAGAAATATCGTCATTGATCTTAAGGAAAAAGAAATTCCTGAATTTTTGAGGACGCTCATGGACAAAGGAGTTAGTTATGATCAAATAAGTATTGATAAACCAACCCTTAACGATTATTTTTTACAAGCAATATGAAATTAAATCGAATTTATGCTCTAATTTTAAGATTTTACTATCTATTCGGTCATAGTTATGACCGGATTGGAGATGCTTTTTATTGGCCGACGGTTGATCTTATTATCTGGGGTTTGACCAGTTCTTATTTTATGAAATTTGCTCCAAACGCCCCGCAAATAATACTTATCGTTTTGTCAGGTCATATATTTTGGCAGATTGTTTGGCGCGCCCAGTATGAGATTACCGTTAATTTGCTGGAGGATTTATGGAATAAAAATCTAATTAATATTTTTGTTTCACCGATCAAATTCTCGGAATGGGTGATGTCTTACATAATTGTGGGAGTGACAAAAGCGGCTTTTAGTTTTCCTTTCGCAATGTTGGTTGTGTATTTGCTTTATAAGATGAATATAGTTTTTTTCGGCTGGTACTTTGTTCCAATTATTTTTTTACTTTTTATGACCGGTTGGTGGATCGGATTTTTTGTTGCTGGTTTGATTTTAAGATTTGGCACCCAGGTTCAGACTTTGGCTTGGACTTTTGCCTGGGCGGTCGGACCTTTTGCCGCAATATATTATCCCGTATCAATACTACCGTCATGGGCCCAGAAAATTGCAATTTTAACACCGGCCAGTTATGTTTTTGAAAATGCCCGGGAAATCATAAATAATGGATATGCAGACCCGAATAAATTCTACATTAGTTTTATTTTAAATTTTGTTTATTTAATTTTATCGATTGTTTTTCTTTATTTTTCTTTTAAAAAAGTAATGGAAAAAGGATTAATTAAAGTTTATTGATATGAAAAATATTTTAATTTGGGCATTGCTTTATTATCTGCGTTTTTTTACCAAGTTATCTTTGTTTATTAACAAACCAAAAGTAATTGGTATTACCGGGTCGGTAGGAAAATCTTCGGCAAGAAATGTTATTTATGCCATTTTAAAAGATCATTTTAAAGTCAAGATGATAAAAGAAGGTAACTCGGAAACAGGTATTCCTTTAGGAATCTTGGGTATCGATCCAGGCAGTTATCAAATCGCAGATTGGCTTAGAATAATGATTCTATCACCTTTCAAAATATTCTATTTGTCCGGAATAAAAATTCTTATTGTTGAGATGGGTGTCGATAGCCCATATCCGCCAAAAAATATGGACTATCTGTTGACAATTGTTAATCCGGATATCTCGGTAGTTTTGAATGCCTATCCGGTTCATAGTGAACAGTTTGATAGTGAAATTTCACTAGATACCGATCCTTTGAAAAGGGTCGAATTGATCACCGAAAGAATAGCTGCGGAGAAAACAAAAATAATCACAAAGGCAAAACCGATGATAGGTATCTATAATTCTGACAATCTATTTATTAAAAACGAATTAACAAATTACAAAGCCACAAAGTTACTTTCTTTTGGCGAAGATAATAAAAATGACGTTTATTATGGAAGGTATGATGTTGATTTGGAAAAGTCGTGTTTTGAACTGATATTTACCCAATTTCGTTCAAAAAAAGTTAACATTGAGATAAAAGGCTACTTTTTACCAAAAAAATACCAGGAAATTATTAGTGCCGGATTTTTAGTTGGAATATCTATGGGTTTAACAGTTGATCAAATTAAAAAAGGATTGATAAATAATTTCTTTTTACCAAAAGGTCGTTCATCAATATTTGATGGCATAAATGATTCAGTCATTATCGATTCTTCATATAATGCATCGCGGGCTTCTTTACTAACCTTTATCGAAACTACGAATTTGTTATCAAAAAAAGAAAACAGACCTTTTGTTGTGATACTGGGTGATATGAGGGAGTTAGGACGGGAGGCAGAACAAGAACATAAAATAGTCGCGGAAGCACTAAAAAATAAAACAGACTATTTTTACTGTGTTGGCGAACTTACAAAAAAATATGTTTTACCGGAAATTAAACACGGTCGTTGGTTTGAAAATTCAGTTAAGCTGGGACAATATTTGAAAACAAGTCTCCCCTATCATTCGATAGTTTTGGTTAAGGGTTCACAAAATACAATATTTTTGGAAGAAACGATAAAATTTATTTTAAAAAATAAAGAAAATGTAAAAAAGCTTTGCCGGCAGAACGATTTTTGGTTAAAACAAAAAAGTAAATTTTTTCAAGGAGTGTAACTTCGGGCGAGCTTATCCTTTTCAGCTTTTTTTTCTAAAGCTAAATTAATTAATTTGTTGAGCAATTCCGAGTAATGAATTCCCGTGGCTCCAAATAACTTTGGAAACATGCTGATTTTTGTAAATCCCGGAATAGTATTGATTTCATTAATGTAAAGTTTGCCGTCAGCTTTAAGAAAAAAGTCGACTCGGGCAAAACCGGCACACTCAAGAATTAGGAAGGTCTTTATGGCAGTTCCCTGAACTTTTTTTATTATTTTTTTTGATAATTCAGCCGGAATCTTTAAGCCAGCCCCGTTTTCATCGATGTACTTGGCTTCGTATGAATAAAATTCATGATGAGGAATAACTTCTCCCGGTATTGAAGCAATGGGACGATCATTTCCCAGAACTGCACACTCTATCTCCCTACCTTTGATATATTCTTCAATAAGTACTTTTGTGTCATATTTAAAAGCGTCATCAATTGCATTTATCAGTTCAATTTTATTGTGTGCTTTGGAAATTCCGACCGATGAACCGGAATTAGCTGGCTTGACGAATACCGGTAAGGTAAATTTTTTGAGAATCTCCTCGACGGTATTTTTATTATAGTGATTTTTTTTAATGGCCAGAAAGTCGGCCACATTAATTCCGGCTTCTTTCAATAATCTTTTTTGGACATCCTTGTCCATTCCGACGGCCGATCCGGTAACTCCGGCACCAACATAGGCAACATCGAGCATTTCAAGCATTCCTTGTAAGGAACCGTCTTCGCCGAATGTGCCATGAATAATTGGGAAAAAAACATCGATCTTGCCCATTTCCTGACCATTTTTCAAAGAAATTATTTCCGAACGTTCGACTTTATTGACAGCGGCGACAGAAAAACTATTTTTTTTATTTAGAGATATTAACTTCGGATTTTGAGCATTCAAAAGATAGTTGGCCGGGTCACCAAGTAGCCAGTGTCCTTTTTTATCAATTCCGATTAAGTAAATATTATATTTACTTTTATCCAAAGCTTCATATATAGATTTAGCCGATTGAAGAGAAACTTCGTGTTCTCCACTTCTTCCTCCGTAAATTAATCCGATGTTTATTTTTTTACTCATATTTTTATAGATTTTTTAACTTAACTTTTAATTCGTCAAATGAACTAACCTCAACTTTTTGTCCATTTAGGAAAAAAATCGGGATTGAGCTAATTCCTATTTGATCAGCATCTCTCAAATCTTCAGCAACTTTATTTTTAACCTCTAACGAATCAATGTCTTTTTTAAATTTTTCAATATCGAGTTTAAGCTCTTTGGCATAGTTGATAAAATCTTCCTGTTGAGGATTATTACTATCTTTCCAGTTCTGTTGATTGTCAAAAAGCAGATCGATCATCTCCCAAAACTTGTCCTGTTTACTGGCGGCTTCAGCTGCATAAGCGGCCACATTGGCTTTATCATGAATTTGAGAAAGTGGAAAATGTCGATAGACAAAAGTAACCCTTTTAGTAATCTCAAAGTCAGCACTTCCAGAGGCTTCAATAGCTTTTAAGATATTATGGGCATTTTTGCAGGCCGGGCATTGGAAATCACTGTACTCAACTAAAAGATTTTTTTTATCAGGCGACCATTTGATGTGATCATTGGTCTTTAATTGTTTGGTTTGGGGAAAATCGGTTTGAACCGGTTGGTTAACTAATTTATAGACGCCAAAAAGCAACAAAAAAATTCCGAGGACAGAAACTATAGAAATTATTATGGTATTTTTGTTCATTAATTTTTGTTACCCAATTATCAATAATCCATACATGATAGCGACTCCGAGAATAAAAGTAAATATTTGTATTAAGCTTTTTTTTAATTGAGTTTCCTTGTGAAGTTCCGGTATCAAATCTGATCCGGCAATATAAATAAAACTACCGGCGGCAAAAGCAGAAAGCATCGTGGTTGCGCCTTCAATTTTCGATGAAAAAAGAAGAGCGATTAAAGTGCCAAATATTGCTGTAGTGGCTGTAAGAAAATTGTACATAAGGGCTTTTTTTCTTTTGATTCCGGCATGAATCAAAACACCAAAATCACCAATCTCCTGGGGAATTTCATGAAAAATTACGGCAAGGGTTGTTGCTATTCCAACGGGGATACTTATAAGATAAGAGGAACCAATAATCAGTCCATCTATAAAATTATGAATAGAGTCTCCAAACAAATTCATATAAGCAAAAGGATGGATATGAGTTTTTGTAATCGGCATATGGCAGTGGCGCCAATGAATGATTTTTTCTATAAATAGAGAAACAACAATACCTAAAATAACGAAAGATGAGATTTGGACAGTTAAGCCGGTTTCTTTGACAATTTCTGGAAGAAGGTGGATAAAAACATCACCAAATAAGGCTCCGGCAGAAAAACTTATTGAATAAATAAGAATATTTTTAAGTTTATTTTTCTTGATGGACAAAGTAAAAATTCCCAAAAGAGACAATAGACTAACAACGGTAACACTTAACAAAGAATAAGCCCAAATTAGCATATTGGTCATTTTACCAAATTTATCTTCAAAAATTATTGTTTCCCCTTTTTCATCCTTATAATCAAAAATAAAATTTTGTTGATCATCAAGATTGATAATCAAACTATTTCTATCATCAATTTTTGGTAAAGATATTTTTCCATAGATATCGGTATATTCTTTTCTTGGGATGAGCCAACGACCTCCCTTTTTTGCCGGTGTTTTCAAATAAGGATCAGTTAAATTTTTATTATATATTCTTAAATCGGAAACAAATAGTTGTTTGCTATCTATCAAAAGTCTTAAACGGAATTTTTCTGTTGTAATCCAATAAACAAATTTATCTACATTATTCACAAGATCTTTACCATAATAGACGGTAATTTTTTTCCTTAACCAAAAAGTTTTTAGCAGGTTTATATCGGGGAAAATTATCCGGTTATCTTTTTTC
Source organism: uncultured Gammaproteobacteria bacterium (assembly GCA_964396395.1). Taxonomy (GTDB): domain Bacteria; phylum Patescibacteriota; class Microgenomatia; order UBA1406; family GWC2-37-13; genus GWC2-37-13. The sequence continues at coordinate 135,735 of CAYNFC010000001.1, forward strand.
AGAGAAGCAATATAATCGATTTGTTTCAGATATTCTTTTTGAAATTTTAAATCCATTGAATTCTCGAGACCCAAGAGGACAAAGCCGGTTTGTTTTTCCGGTTGATTAAACAAGGCCTGATAAACTAAGCTAATAAAATAGTCAATAGTTTTACCGTCATTGGCATAGTCGTTTGGTTGTGATGTGAAGGCATTAGTTTTGTCTCCGAAGTTGTAAACAGGGTCAGTAACTGTCTGTCTGACAATCAGAGGAGCATCGTTTCTTTGATAATCGGGAACAAAAAGCCAGTTTTTTGAAGCAGGATAAGGATAATGCAGCGGTCCTCCATAGAGAGTGTAAGAATCGGTTTCCTGTTGTTCCCGAGTGATTTGATGAACTTTAACTCCGTACTGCCTGTCTATGTAATTCAAAATATTAGTATCAATCATCCAGGCAGAAGTAAGACTAGGATAATAACCAAAATTTTTAAAAAATTTCTTAAATAAAAAATCAACCAGTTTTTTTCTTTCTTCCGGAAGATAGCCGATGGTAAAGGCATTTTGCGCTTCAAACCATGTACTTTCCTTTTCTTTGTATTTAACTCCGGCATCTTTGGTTAAATTTGGAGTGATTTCAATCATTAAGGCGAGATTGATAATAGTTGGATTGTTGATGGTTGACCGTTTAAGAAAATCAACGTATTTTTTATTTGTCAGAACATCATAGCGAACGGCAAAAAATGCCGGGACTTTATTTTTTATAAAAGCTTCCACCTGAATTTTTAGTTTTTCAAACGTTCCCTTGGCACAACATTCCTCTCCCCTGACCTGATTGATGAATAGAACCTGCGGAAGAGCTTTTGTCGACTGGGCCATTTTAATAGCAGATTTGGTATTTACGGCAAAAAAGAATAAAAGAAAAAAGAATATAAAAAAATAAATAATGTTTTTTTTCATGAGATTATTGTGCCGGGGAGAGGACTCGAACCCCCAATCCCTTACGGGAACAGGTTCCTAAAACCTGCGCGCCTGCCTGCCGGCAGGCAGGTCTGCCAATTTCTAAAGTACCAGAGGGGAGACTTGAACTCCCACGCCCTTACGGGCACAAGTTCCTAAAACTTGCGTGTATGCCATTTCACCACTCTGGTTAGTTATCAAATAATTCCTTTATAATTTCTCTTCCAAATCCACTTTTAAAATATTTTTCTATTTTCCTAGCCTCAATTCTATTTTTTCTTAATTCGACGTGAACTAATTCTAAACCTTTCATATTTTTAGTTGTTTCATTTTGACCTAATTTGTGTTGATGAAATCTTTTTTCAATATTATTTGTAATTCCTTTATAAAATTTTCCGTTGTTTCCTCTTAATATATAAACATAATATTCTTCCATATTGTGCAGGTTCCTAAAACCTGTGCGCCTGCCTGCCGGCAGGCAGGTCTGCCAATTTCGCCACCCCGGCTCTATCTAATAATTATAACAAAATCAAAACATTCTTTTTAGTTAAGAAAACAAACTATAAGACTTAAAATATATGCTAATAAATTGTGGATAACTATTAACTATAAGATTATGGTTTGTCATTATTATTGAACTTTGTTAATATAATGATATGCGTATCTCTGACCGTGATTTGAGCCTAATCGGAGCATCTTTATATTTATGTGAAGGGACAAAGGAAAGGCTTTTAAAGGATGGCAGAAAGATATTTGCTATCGAGTTTACCAACACTGATCCCCGAGTAATTAAAATGTTTCTACGATTTTTAAGGAAAATAATAGATCCAGTAGAAAGTCGAATTAAAGCGGAACTATTTTTATATCCTGACTTAAGCGAGAGTAAATTAAAGAAATTTTGGTCAAAAGTGACAAAAATTCCAATAAATAGGTTCCAAAAAACAATTTTTTTGAAAAAAAAGACGTCAATTTTTAAAGCAAATCCGTTAGGTACAATAAAAATTAGATACAGTCATAAAAAGCACTTTTTAAAAATTAAAGGTATAATAAACAAGATATTTGGATAAGGAGGAGTACTCAAGTGGCCGACGAGGCAGACCTGGAAAGTCTGTATGGCCGAAAGGTCATCGCGAGTTCGAATCTCGCCTCCTCCGCAATATGGTGAGAATGGAACAACCAAAAAATGAATACAAACAATTTAACGAGCATCTTCCCACCGAGGATAGGTCGCCACCAGGCATGTATGGTGGTGTTGAAAAATACTTTTATCCATACTCTTATTTCGATGCGAAAAAAACTAGGGAAACTCTCGTTAGCGATGGATTTCAATTGGATACTGCTGGTATTGCCGTTGCTACAAATCCTTATGACGTTCAGTTAGCAACAGGATCTCTTTCCTTAATATTAAATTCTGACATGAGAACACAAATACCCAGTTATTTTATGACTCTGACACCACCAAAAGTAAAAGATGCAGCTCCGTCTTATATAACGCGAACAGTCACTAGCACTATGTATGAGCCTAAAACAGGCAATGCTTCAATTGTCCAAGAAATTGGTACTAAAAGAGCCATTGTTTTTGAAAACCAACCACCATATTGTTTATTCGAAGACGTTCCCGATGACGCTGTTGTAGATTCAGAACATTTTTTTATTCAGGAGATAAGTAGAAGAGTTGACCTTAAAGAAGATCCATTGCACACACAAAATGTTATTATTTTGGCTGGACTTGGAAATAGCTCACAACCAATTATAAATAATCTTATGGGTAGTAATAAATTAAAAGTTGCAAATGTTAAGCATGGATCTAGTGCTATGATTTTGGCAATGTTATCAATGGAACTAGTTGAATGGGGTTCTAAACATTCTGACAAATCTTTATTTTTTTATTGGTACCGCTAGATTAAAGAATGATCAAGATTCTCCTCCCTCCGCATTCATATTAAACCGAATATATGAAAATCTAGGCTGGGAACCTACTTGGTTAGGGTTATGTTGTGCAAGAACCGGATATGGAAGACAACATCCCACAGGAGCTGTGTTGGTTGAAATAAAACCTTCGCAATATCAAAAAGCCTATGATGAAATCAGAGGTCAACTTAATCAAGCAGTTGAAAAAATGATCACAGCTAAAGAAAATTTTGGTTTATTTAAATAAGGATTAAAAAGTTTCCAGATTCGAGTGCTTCGCATATTAAAAAATAAGATATAATTTTTGAATATGAGTAAATCGGAATCTTTTTTGTGGAAACTGTTTTATTTGTTAATTTTCTTGATAATTGTAAAAGTAATAGGAAATTTTTTTGGGGTTCAATTAGAACATAAATATACTTGGTTTAATTTTATTTTCTTAGGTATTCCTGTTCTTTTATTGATTATCCATTCCTTCATTACGTTGTCAGTCTCTCGATCAATCCTGTTTGTTTTACTTGCTTCTAGTATAGGAACAATTATAGAATATATTGGATTGCGGGATGGGATTTTTTTTGGCGGTCATTATATTTATAAACCTCAATTAACTTTATTTACGGTGCCTATTTCTGTAATTTTTTATTGGGCGGTATTTATTTACACAGGATATTGTTTGACGAATTCATTCCTTTATTGATTAAAAAAGTCAAAACCAAATTTTAAAACCAATAACATATTTTTATTAATTTTGACTATTTTGTTAGACGGTTATTTTGTTACTGCAATAGATTTGTTCATGGATCCAGTAGCGGTTAAATTTGGTAGCTGGAAATGGATTGGAGGTGGTTCTTATTTTGGTGTTCCTATAGGTAATTTTATTGGATGGTTTATTGTTACAATAATGGTTGTTGGTATTTTTAGAACTTACGAATATTTCTTTCCTAAGAAAGAAGCTACGTTTAATAAATCAATTTTTATCATTCCTGTACTAGGGTATGGAATAATGTCTATTTCTTATTTTTTTCTAGCTCTTAATTTCAATTATACTTTGGCAATAATTGGATCGGTTTTTATGTTACCCCAAGTTATTTTTAACTTAATTTTATTTAGTAAATATAAATTTAATATTAAGCACCAAATTAGTTATAAGGATTAAAAAGTTCCAGACCCAAGTGCTCCGCAAATTATTTTGAGGTTGACGCCTATAAAGAAATCGTTATAATTAACTTATAACTTATGGAAGAAACTGCCTTTCAATATCAAAGTCAACCATCAAAAAGAAATAAAATGTTACCAAACATAGTTGCGGTTGTTGTTTTGTTGGTGGCGATTGTAGGAAGCTATTTGATTATTAGCAAACCAAAAAAAACAGATGAAAAAAAAGACGTCGTTGTTGAGCAAAAAGCGCCATCTCCCACAGCAAAACCAAAGATAGAAAAATCATCAGTGAAAATTCAGGTAATAAATGGCACGGGCACTCCTGGCCAAGCGGGTGTAATTGTCAAAGCTCTTGTTGACGCAGGTTATAGTACTGACAATATTAAAACAGGTAATGCTGAGAAGTTTGATAACTCAATCACTTCGATCACTGCGAAGGACAATTTTGAGCAGATTGTTACTGATATAAAAGATTCATTAAAATCAACTTTCGATAAAATCACTGTCGTTTCGCCAAATCTTGATAAAGACAACGAATTTGACATCGTCGTAATCACGGGTGGTAAAATATTTGAAACAGCAACTCCCACTGCATCGGTTACTAGTTCAATGAGCCCAACTCCGAGTCTTACAACAACTCCTACTTCTACTCCAACTTTAACTCCTACCCCAACCCCATAAGTATGGTAATATTTTTTTTGGATTTTTACTTGTTGTTGGTGTCATCGTTTTGTTGTTTTGGAACGAGGGACGGGCTGTTAAGACAGAGCAAAATCTCAAAGAAGGTTTCTCCGTTGTTGTTTCCGTTTCTCCCGATAAAAAAGATTTGAAAAATGAAGGCAAGCTTATTCATTTCTCCGGCATAACAATATCCCCCAACCTTTTAACAGATGGGGAATTTGGGATAAGTGCAACCGCTCTTAAAATGCAAAGAGCCGTCGAAGTTTATCAATGGAAAGAGGAATCTAAAAGTAAAACCATTCAAAAGTTGGGCGGAGGGACAGAGACAACGACGACTTATACATATTCTAAAGAATGGTCAGACAATCTTATTGACTCCTCAAACTTTAAGGAAGCCGAGACACATCAGAATCCTTCTACTAAACTTTTTTCAGATCAAGAATGGATTGCTCAAGAAGTAACCGTTGGCCAATATGCTATTTCAGAAGACCTATTATCTGCACTTTCCGGATATCAATCGTTCAATATTACGCAGGAAATGTTTGATGCTAAGAATACGACTGCATCAGCCCAGTTACAGTTAGTGGGAAATATGATTTATTACCAAACAAACAATATCACCGCTCCTGAGATTGGCAATACTCGGATTAGCTATGAAATTATCTCACCCCAGGATATTAGCGTTATTTATAAACAATCAGGAGAAAATCTTGTTCCTTATCAAACAAAAAATGGCTCCAAAATCAGCATGATTCAACTGAGTAAATCAACCGCTGAAGAAATGTTTAAGAATGTACAAGAGTCAAATAAAATGATGACTTGGATTTTGAGATTTGTTGGAGGACTTCTTTTATTTATCGGTTTCCAAATGATACTTGGCGTCCTACCAGCCGTCGGAAGTGTAATACCATTCATCGGTAACATTGTTGAGGCAGGAGTCGGGCTTGTGTCCGGCCTCTTAACCATCATTATTGGTACTGTTGTGATTGCCATTGCCTGGATAACTTACCGGCCGCTTATTGCTGTTATTTTGTTTGCAGTTACGATAGGATCTTACATATTCTTAAGGAAAAATTCAAAAAAATTAGTAAAATAAAATCCGCTTCTTTTTTTGACTTTTGATATAATTTTTTTATGAATAAAGGTGAAAAGTTGTCAAGGATAGTCTATGGTTTCAGCTATAGGCCAGGTCAATTAACTGACCTGGAAAAAATTATAATACTCGAAGAGAGGAATTGGCCCCCGGCTCGAAGAGTGGATAAAGAAGAGTTTGAAAAAAGGCTAAAAATATTTCCTCAAGGTTTTTTACTTTTAATTGAAGCTGGTGGCAACGTAGCCGGAACAAGTACGGCTTTTCGATTCACGGAAAGATACAATGTCCAAAAATTAAATGAAACTCCATCAAAAACAGCTCTTCATAATTCTCAAGGTGAAATATATTATCTCCATGCTATATCGGTTGATAAAGATTTCAGAGGAAGAGGTTTAGGAAGATCTTTTGTGATGAACATGAAAAAAATGCAAAAAAGCTTGGTTGTAAAATGATGTATCTGATAGCTGCAGAAGAAGAATCAGGTTTTTACGAAAAATTAGGTTATAAAAGAACTAGTGAATATCTTCCTTATAAAGATACTAAAATGGCCGAATTTAAAAAAACTCTCTAAAATAAACTAACAATTAATTATTATCGAAGTACTGTGATTTAAATTTTATTGTATCAATCCACCCCACTCGACGAAAGTAAATCCGTTACGGATAAATTGATTAAATTGCTGTGGTTGTGGTTCAACTGACGGTTTGATACTAAGCGCTTTATGATCGAGAAATATACGAAGAATTGAATCCGGGAGCGGGTTAACGTTCATCGGGATAAATTCGTTCATTTGATTGGTTGTCAAGAAACTAATCCGGTAATAAGGAGAATTTTTTTCTTTCATCTTCGGCACCCAGTAAGAAGTCATATCATTTGATTCTTTTTCCGTAAGTCCAATCTCTTTTAATTTTTCACTCATAAATGTTTCCAAGTTTTCTCTTGCCACAATCCATCCCCCTTCAGCTTTTGGATATGAATTCTGCAAACTTTTTCCTGACCAATAAATATAAGGATAAGAATTTGTTTTACAAGCATTACTTGCATATTCAGATCCAAATTTCAAACTATCTATTTTTGAACAGTCAGTATACTGCGGTTGAAGATCAGTCAAACTTCCATCAGGTTGGACTTTAACAAACCAGCCGTTGTTATAAAAAGGAATTTGGGTGTTTAATGATATTGATGTCATAAAAGATAAATGGACGGAAGTTGGTTTTTCCGGATAAAGATAGACAACCGGTTTACCACAACCTCCCATCAGCTTTATATCAAACTCCCCTATTACTCCCCATCTTCCCCAAATATCTTTGAAAATAAGAAGCGGATGTTTGGCGACGTATTCTTCGAAAGTAGGTTTTGATTTGTTATCGTTAACTGATTTGTAAGTTTCATCATCAATGTCAGTCTTTGTCTGATAAGCCAATTCGTATAACGGATGTTTATTATCTTTAAGAAAATAAAGTGGATAAGTTGATGAAGATGACACAGACACAAGATCATCGCTTTTTGGCAAATCAATAATAAAAGTGCTTTGAGTTCCGCCACAGGCGCCGGGAAAAGCTGATTCATAGGTGTTGTAATAATCATCTGCCAATCCGGATAAAGACTTTGTAGTTTTCATTCCGGGGATAGTTAAATATTCCGGAGAAGTTGGATACTCTTTTAACTTTTTTTCATTAAATAAAACTACCTGCTTTTTGTGGGCAATCAAATCTTGTTCATATGATGGTAATTTACTTAAATATGAGTCGATATCTTTTTGTGATGAAAGAAGATACAAAAAGGCAAGTCCGGTTGAGTCTTGAGCATGAACAAGGGTTGTTGAAAGCAAATATTTTTTTCGAATTTCTAAAGATTTTTTTTCCTTGTCACTATACCCTTCTCCGGTTCCCCAATCAGTCCCACCGGCAAAAAAAGTAAGTTGTTTTTCGGATGATGTTAAAGATTGTGACTGGTCAAACTCAATAATGGGCTCTTCAAGGTAAATATCATTTCCGTATTTATCTTTTTGTCCCGTTTTTTTATTTTCAGTTAGGACACTCACCTCTTTTATCAATCCATATGGCTTTTCCAAACCAATTGTTTTTGGATGTTCGGTATCAAGCGTCACCGTTTTTACAATTTTATTTTTATCAATGTACATATAAGGACTATCCCAATCGGATTCCGGGTAATTGATTGCTTTATTTTCTGGATCATCCAAATAAAAAGACTCATAATCCTTTGTTGCTAAAACAAACTGAAGACTGGGCCCTGGTCCCTCTGACGGTCTGATAGCCAGGATACGAGTGTAATCCTTAAACTCTCCACGGGTAAACACACCGGCTTCGAAGTAAACAATATAATCGGGAACACCATTTTCTTTATCAATGTCTGATATTTTGAAAAGTCCAAGATCTTTTGAGATTTTTTTTACGCTACCGGAAAAAAGAGGAGTTTGAGTTTCTTTTTCTGACGGTTGAGGCGAAACATTTGTTTGTTTAGTTTCCGACGGAGAAATAGGGACTGACTTTGAAAACGATTTTGTTCCCAGGTAATAAGCGCCCCCTCCAATACCTGTAATAACAACGACAGATAAAAGAATTAGTAACCAACTAAATCCTTTCTTAACCATCATGCAATTATAATACTAAATATATCTAACTAAATACAACTTCTTTTGTAGAATTAAGTAATGAATGGAAAAAAATTCCCCTCCCTTGACAATTTGGATAAAATGGGTATAATTTAGGTATTAATTAAGTTTAAATTAGTTATATGAATGGCAATCAGGCACAGATAAAAATAAGTCTTTCCGAACAGTTAAACAACCTTCTTAAACATAAAGCAACCCGTTTGGGAGTGCCGGTTACCCAGTTGATAAAGTACATTATTATCAAAGATATTGAAGAGGAAGCTCCTGTTTTTATCGCCTCTTCACAACTTGAAAAAATATCGGAAAAAGCAATAAAAGAATTAGATAATTCAGTAGTCGTTAATAATATTGATGATTTTTTTCAAAATCTTTAAAGGTCATGAAGATAAGACTCTCGCCTGATTTTATTAAGCTTCTCAAAAAAATCAAACGAACAGATAAAACATTGATAGAACAGGTTAATAAACAACTAAAATTGTTTCAACTTCATCCCCAGCATCCATCTCTTAGGACTCATAAATTATCCGGCAAGATGAAAAATCGTTGGAGCATATCATTATCCAGAAGTTTAAGAATGATATATATATTATTAGAAACAGATGAAGCTTATTTTATTGCCATAGGCACTCACGACAAAGTTTATCGTTAGTTGCGTTTGCTTATGAATATATTTCTGTTATACTTTAGTCAGATTGTAAGTATAAAATTTAATCCGCCTTCGCGAAATATTAATCTTTGCTTCGGACGGATTTAAATTCCTAGGGAATTGGAATTTAAAGTTCTTCTTCATTATTTTTTAGAAGAGCTTGACCGCTCTTACATCTAGTTAGA
>CAYNFC010000002.1:0-138101 GCA_964396395.1 uncultured Gammaproteobacteria bacterium
TTCATATAATTATTATAATTATTATAATTTTTATAATATTTATTAATAAATCTCTTCCGCTAAACTAGCAATTTTGGTAAAACCGTTTTCCTTGACTTCTTTACCTATCGGTCCGAAAATTCTTGTTCCTTTTGGATCTTTTACTTCTTTACTGGCCAATATCACACAGGCGTTTTCGTCAAATCGGATATAACTACCGTCTTTTCTTCTGACTTCTTTTCTTGTTCTGACAATGACGGCTGGCAAAACCTCACCTTGTTTTACTTGAGAAAAAGGCAAAGCTTCCTTAACGGTAATATTGATAACTTCACCTAAATAAGCATATTTTCTATTGCCTTTTTTAGCCATTCCAATCATGGAAACTTTTTTAGCTCCCGTATTATCAGCGACGTTTAAAATTGTTCTTAGTTGTAGCATAGGTTTATAATTGTTATAACTTCTCTATCACAATAAAATGCTTATCCTTTGAAATCGGTTTTGTTTCTTCAATCTTTACCACGTCTCCTAATTTTAAATCCAATTTCTCATTATGGGCTTTAAATTTTTTGTGGCGGATAATGACTTTATGATAAATCGCATGCCTAAACTTTCTTTCAACCAACACCACGACCGTTTTTATCATTTTCGTCGAAACCACTTTGCCAATTAATGTTTTTTTCATATTTATTTTTTTTCAGCCTCTTTCTTTTCCGTTAATATTGTTAATATAACTGCTAATTGTTTTTTTTTCTTTATTAAACTATTTGTGTCTTTCGGCGGATTGCTTTTAAAAGACAACTGTGATTTTGCTATTTCTTCTCTTAACAGATACACATCTTTAACTAATTCTTTACTTGTTTTTTCTCTATATGTTTTAGTAATTTTTTTCATATTTCGCGGCTGACAATTTTTGTTTTTACCGATAATTTTGAAGCTACATTATTTAAAACTTTAATTGATTCTTCTTTTGATAATCCGTTGATTTCAAATAATATTCTTCCCGGGACTACACTGGCAACAAAATAAGCGACATCGCCCTTACCCGATCCCATTGTCACTTCCGGCGGTTTTTTCGTAAATGGTTTATCCGGAAATATTCTAAACCAATATTTACCGCTTTTTCTTGTTCCCCGGGCAAAAATAACTCTAGCAGACTCGATTTCCCTATCTTTTATCCAGGCACTTTTCATTGCTTTTAAACCATAGGAGCCAAAGTTCAGCTTATCTCCTTTAACGGCTATTTTTCTGAAACTGCCTCTAAATTGTTTTCGGTATTTTTGTCTTTTTGGTGATAGCATATTTATTTACATATCCATACCTTAACTCCTACATATCCCGATCTGGTTAATGCCGGATACCGGGCAAAGTCCACTTCTTCTCTAATGGTTGAAGTGGGAATCGATCCTTGAAAATATTTTTCGCGTCTGGATATTTCAGCTCCTCCGACCCTTCCACCCAACTGTATTTTAACCCCTTTGGCGCCTGCTTCCATTACCTTATCCATCGCGTTATGAACAGTCGAACGGTGAGGAAAATTTCTCACCAGCTTTTCCGCTACTAATTGAGAAACATAATAAGCGTTCAAAAATGGTTTCTTGACGGGTTCGATTTTAATATCAATTTTTAGCTCTTTAATTTTTTCCCCTTTTCTCAGATTATCAATAACAAACTGCTTTATTTCCTCCAACCCTTTTCCACCCCGACCAATGATCATACCCGGCTTAACCGCATAGATAATCAAAGTAATTTTATTAATCGCTCTCTCAATATCGATTTGAGTTACGGAAGAAAAAGTCAATTTGTTCATCAACGCTTTTCTTATTTTCAAATCCGTTATCAATGAATCTTTAAAGGTTCTTTTATCAGAAAAGAACCAACGGGAATTCCAATTATATATTATTCCAAGACGTAAACCTCTTGGATGAACTTTTTGTCCCATTTACTTTTTTTCTTTGCCCGCCGAAGCTTTCTTGTCCTTCGTAGCTTTAGCGAAGGAGGAAGCGGAGGCGGGTTTTTTAATTTCTAACTTTGTCTTTTCAGCATTTTTAGCTTCCAAGATAATTTTAATGTGACTCTTTCTTCTATTAATCGGGTTGGCATTTCCCCGGGAACCCGGTCGGTAGCGTTTTAGTTTTTGACCTTGCTCAACGGTTAGAAGTTTAAAGTCTAACAGATTGTCATCTGCTTTCAATAACTGACGGGCACTGCTGATAGCCGATTTAATAGCTTTATACAAAATACCGGCCGCATCTGTTCTTTCATAATAAAGATAATCCAAACTATTGACCGGTTTTAACTTTTTTATAGCCGGCAAATAAAAACGGACCTTCTTTGGCGAAACCGGCAGATTGATAAAATAGGCTTTTGATTCCATAAATTATTTACGCCTGCTAATTCTTAATGACTTATTCCATTTATTTTTATTTCTTGTTCTTGTTCCACGGGCTGATTTGCCCCAAGGAGTCTTAGGATGCATACCTTCACCGGACCTGCCTTCGCCTCCGCCGTGAGGATGACTGCGCGGATTTTGAGCGGTGCCCCGGACGGTTGGCCTAATTCCCATCAGCCTCTTTCTTCCGGCACTGCCTATTATTTCATCTTTGAATTTAATATTTCCCAACTGTCCAACCGTTGCCCAACAATCGTTGAAAAAACGTCTCACTTCGCCAGATGGCAACTTCAATTGTGTATATTTTTCTTCCTTAGCAATTACCGAAGCGGCTGTTCCGGCACTCTTTATCATCTGACCGCCTTTACCAATATAAAGTTCAACATTATGGACCAATGTCCCGATAGGAATATTTTTTAAAGGCAAGGCATTACCATTTTTTATATCTGCTTTTTCACTAGCTACAATTTTATCACCGATTTTAAGATTATTTGGATAAAGAATATATCTTAATTCACCATCTTGATACTTAACTAAAGCAATAAAAGAATTTCTATTTGGATCTCTTTCAATCCTTACGACTTCTGCCTTCATATCACGTTTATCTCTTTTAAAGTCAATTATTCGATAAAATCTTTTTTGTCTTCCTCCTTGATGACGAACGGAAATCTGGCCGCTGTTATCACGTCCTGATCTTTTTTTCAAAATCACCATCAGGTTTTTTACCGGCTTGATTTTTTTTGATAATATTTTTTTGTCCATTTTTATTTTTGCGGAAAGAGATCTATCTTTCCTTCAATTAATTTAACAAAAGCAATCTTTCTATCAGCCGTCTTTTTAATTTTCATCTTTTTTCCTGTCTTTTTTTTCTTCCCTTTTCTTATCATAATCTTCACCTCACCGGTCTTGACTTTATAAAGTTTTTCTAAAGCTCGTTTTACTTGATATTTATTGGCATTCATATCAACTTCAAACATATAAACTTGACTTTGAACTAAATTGGTAGCTTTTTCCGTCAATATCGGCTTAATCAATACATCATTTATTAACATGTTTGGGTTTGTTTTTAAAACTTAATAAAGCGTTTTCAATAAAAATCAGATTATTACTTTTTAACACTAAATAAGGATTTAAAGACTTAACATCAACAAAAGACACTCCGGGAATATTTCTCATTGCGAAAATTAAATTATTTTTTTCCATCTTAGACAAAATTATTAAATTATTTTTGTTTAATAATTTTAAATTTTTAAGAAAATTAACAAAAAATTTTGTTTTTGGTTCAATTGTTAAGGCTTTATCAGATAAACCAAATATTTTTTTTTCTTTCAGTTTTTCTGATAAAGCTCCGCACAAAGCAATTTTTTTTTCTCTTTTATTGAACTTTAGATGGTAATCTTTTTGTTTTGGACCGTGAGCAACACCGCCGCCAACAAAAATTGGGGCTTTAATAGCGCCATGCCTGGCCTTTCCTGTTCCTTTTTGCCGGTAAATCTTTCTAGTCGAACCGGTTACTTCACCACGGGTTTTTGTTGAAACGTTTCCCTGTCTCTGATTTACTAAAAAAATTCTTACCGCTTGGGCCAATAATCTTGGATTGGCAGAAACGGCAAAAACTTGACTTGGCAGTTCAATAACTTTTTGTTCCTTGCCTTCAATATTATAGATCGATAAAGATAATTTTGATTTTTTTTCGATTTTTTTTGTTGCAATCATATTTTTTAACCCCTCACTTCCAATAATCCCCCTTTTGCCCCGGGAACTAAACCTTTTATAACTATTCCATTTTCTTTTACCTCGACCACCTCAAGATTTTTTATTGTCACCCGTTCTCCACCCATCCGGCCGGCCATTCTTTTTCCTTTAAAGACGCGTCCGGGGGTGGTTGTCATTCCAATTGATCCGGGAGCCCGTTCGCTATGCGACTGTCCGTGAGTGTGTGATCCACCTTTGAAATGGTGACGTTTGACTGCTCCCTGAAAACCTTTTCCTTTTGATACTCCGGATACGGTGATAAGGTCGCCATTTTTTATAAAAATATTAGGATTGATTATGTCTCCGGAAAAAATTTTTGCTTCACCGATTTGAACACCTTTTTTTTTGCCCTCTTCAATAAATTTAATTTTATCTTTATATTGCTCTATCCTAAACTCTCTTAAAAAACGAAGCGGGGTTTTTATCCCCGCCTTTTCCAATTCTCCTTTAACTGGTTTTTTAATATTTTTAGTCTGACCAAATCCGAGCTTGACCGAAAAATAACCCCGTTTGTCCGGGGTAATTACATCAATAAGATGACATAACGAAGTATCTATAAAAGTGGTTGGGATCCTTTCTCCAAATTTATCAAACTGTTGAGTCTGAACTGATTTTTTTCCTAAAATAAAAGCTGGCATAAAAAAAGGCCCCAGATTGGGGCTAATATTCCAATCCGGAAAATATTAATCCTTAGTTCCCGAACAAAAGGATAAATAACATGTGAACAGAATTATATAATACCAATTGAAAATCTACAAGGAGTATTTTTTACATCTTAACTTCAACTTCAACGCCGGCGGGAAGTTCTAAATGCATTAAAGAATCTATCGTCTGATTAGTTGAATTAATAATATCAATCATTCTCTTATGGGTTTTTAACCCAAAATGCTCTCGCGCATCCTTATCAATGAACGAAGCCTTATTAACGACAAACATTTCATTTTTTGTAGGTAGCGGAATTGGACCAATCACATTGGCTCCTGTTCTGATTGCCGTGTCGACAATTTTTTGACAGGTTTCATCAATTAACCGATGATCATACGATTTCAATCTAATTCTGATTCTTCCTTTCGGCATAGTATTAAGGTGCGGAACAAACTTAATGAACTTATTTAGTAATCTTCGTTACCACTCCAGCTCCGACTGTGTGTCCGCCTTCGCGGACGGCAAACTTCAATCCTTCTTCCATGGCAACCGGATAAATAAGCTTTCCTTTGATCTTAACATTGTCTCCCGGCATAACCATTTCCACACCGGCTGGCAGTTCTACCTCACCGGTAATATCGGTGGTCTTAATATAGAACTGGGGTCGATAACCTTTAAAAAACGGTGTATGTCGACCGCCTTCTTCTTTTGTAAGGATATAAATTTCGGCATCAAACTCGGTGTGTGGTGTAATTGAGCCTGGTTTGGCAATTACCTGACCGCGAACTACGTCATCTTTTTCAACACCTCGAAGCAGTAAACCGACATTGTCACCGGCTCGCGCTTCATCTAAGGTCTTTTTAAACATTTCCACTCCGGTAATAACTGTTTTTTTTGTTTCTTTTATTCCAATTATTTCCATCTCTTCGTTGATTTTGGCGACGCCTCTTTCTACTCTTCCGGTAACAACGGTTCCCCGACCGGAAATAGTAAAGACATCTTCAACCGGCATCAAAAATGGTTTATCAATTGGTCTGACCGGATCCGGGATATATTCGTCAACTGTCTTCATAAGAAGTTCAATTGCCTTTATTCCTTCTGGATCATCGGCTAGTGCTTTAATTGCCGAACCTCGAATAATCGGAACTTTATCTCCTGGAAATTTATATTTAGTTAACAGATCTCTTACTTCCATCTCAACTAAATCTAAAATTTCTTTATCGGCTACCATATCACACTTGTTTAAGAAAACAATTATGGCTGGGACGTTTACCTGACGGGCAAGCAAAATATGTTCTCGGGTTTGTGGCATTGGACCGTCCGGAGCCGAAACGACTAAAATAGCACCGTCCATCTGGGCGGCACCGGTAATCATATTTTTAATATAATCGGCATGGCCTGGAGCATCAATGTGAGCATAATGTCTTTTATCAGTTTCGTATTCACTGTGATGAAGGTTAATGGTAACGCCACGGGCTCTTTCCTCAGGTGCTTTATCAATATCTTCATATTTCAAGAATTTTGCCTGTCCTTTTTTTGAAAGGACATAATGAATTGCTGAAGTGAGAGTGGTCTTTCCATGATCAACGTGACCAATTGTACCAATATTTAAATGAGGTTTATTCCTCTTGAAAACGCCGTCTGCCATATATTTATATAAAATAAATTAATAATAAAAATAACAAAGCCTTACTTATTATAACTAAAAAAAATAAAAAAACAAGAAGGCTTTTTAAGCTTCAGAATTTATCTTACGGATTAATGCCTAAAAAGTCAAGGGATTTTTCAAACTTCTGATATAATTTTTTTATGGTTTTAACTATTCGATTATTTTCTCCAAACATTGCCAAAGAGTTAAATGAGATGATCTATTTAGTTATTGAACAGCTTGAGAAAGAAAATCCTACTTTGAATTATCAGTTAGTTAGAGATGAAGATCAACCAGAAGAATTAATTAAAGCTTCAAAAAAAGGAAAAATTTGGGTTGCTTTTATAAATAATGAAATTGTTGGTACATTATCTTTAGAAGATAAACGTTTAAGAAGATTTTTTGTACATTCGAATTATCAAAAACAGGGAATTGGTAGACGATTAATTAATAGAGTTATCAAATATATGAAAAAGAATAATATTAAAGAAATTTGGGTAGGAGCAATTATGAGAGCTGTTCCAATTTATGAAAAGTTAGGATTCAAAAAAGTTAGACAGTTTTTTAATAAAGAGATAAATCAGGATGAAATGGAAATGAAACTTTCTTTAGAATAAAAACCTTTGATGTATCGATACATCAAAGTATTTGTTTTAATACCTGAATAATAAAAATTATTTTATTAACTTTAATCCCCTCGCATTTAATCTGGTAATAACTTTTTTACCAGTTCGTTTTTCTAACTTACGCCGGGCTGTCCCAGCGATGGAACCGCCTTCTCTGGCAACTTTTTTATTTTCTTCAAAACTTTTTGGTTCGACTTTCTTTGAGATTTTATTAAAACCATAATTTAAATGGTTCGGCATTTGGAGATGGGATTGATTGGATAATACGCAACATCGATTCTGTATCAGTTGCATCAGATAAATAATATTTACCATCACTTGATTGAAATTTCAGTTGTACGATTTTATCGTACACCTGACTTCCTTCATTAATTAATTTCCGTTTGAGATCAGACCAATAACGTTTAGGTATTGTGCTATTTGTTAATACTTGAACAACGTCTGCAACTGAGAAAAACCATTTTTCCTGTTTTTCATCCCAATGTCTCCTGATTTTCTGACCTTTAAATACGGCAATTTTTTTCATAATCTAATATTACAATATTTTAATGTTTTTTTGCTAAACTTGTTGATATAATTTTTATTTTTTAAAAAATGTTTTATATTTCATCAAGCACAATAATTTTGTTTCTCATTTATTTAGTACCCTGCCTCTATTTCCTCTTTGGCCCTAATCACAAAATTATAGACATCAGTCAAAAAATCTTTTTCTTCGGCCTCCTTCTGGGCTTGTTCTTTATTTTTAGAACCCAAAAACTTCTCCCACAAACTCTTTCTATTTTCTGCCTCTGCTACTTTCTTTTTATATTCATCCATCACCATATTGTACTTTTCAACAAGAGAAGAACGAAGTTTCCCAACAAAACTACTCATTTCAGTAAGATATGGCTGTCCATATTCTGACTCTTTAGCCATACCTACAAGTTTTTCAAGCGCAGGATCACTTAATAATGTTTCTTTCATTTGCTTATGTTCATTAATCCCTCCCCCATATCTTATAGATAATTCTTTTAAGAAGTAATCGGTTGCAAAAACACGGGCGACCACAACACGACCTCTTTTTTCAAAGTTTTGATCATCACGACCTTTCAAAAAAGCAAAATCTTCAACTTTACATGAGCTCAAGAATCTTATTATTTCAGATGGGGTATATGGGGTATAGTCTTTGCTTGAAAAAATATCATGGCTTGAAATTGTAGCGGGATATCTTCGTGTTAAATCGAGATCGAAAGAAATTTTTTTAGGCAACGGGGTTTCCTTCGGCTTTTCAACAACCGCAAGTTTTACATCAATGTCTTCAGGTCCTGTAGCCTCGACTTTCTTATACCCTTCTCTAAGAACGGGTGGAATCATATCTTCCGAAAGATCCACTGACTTTGCAGCTTTCAGTAAATCTTGAAGCATCTCTCTATGGCTCGCGTATCCGTCCGGAAACTGCTCTAAAACCCCAAGTCCTTTAAGAATAATGTATCTAATACGGTTGTCCAACTTTGCCCAACCAGGATCTTCAGAAAATTTTTTCACGATCTCCAGATAGTCGTACATCTTAGAACTATCTTCACCCGCTTTTACCCTGTCAAAGGAGGCATCAGTGATACGGCTGTGTAATAAACCATGAACCATTGCCTCTGAAATTCTATATCTTTCATTTTTTCTGTTCTTTTCTAACGTATTATGACTTTGGCCTTCATGTCCCAAAGACCAATCTATTAACTTTACTTTTATATTTTTATTATTTCTATCGACAAAAATATTTATTAATTGAAAGTCCTTGCCCATGCTAACTAAACTGTAATCTTCGACTGCAGAAAAAAGGTGGCTCATCTGGATTCCCATTGATAATACTTGATTCTGCTCGAGGTCCCCCAATTCTTCTTTTACTTCAGGAAGAGGCACGCCAGGCACAAACTCCATTAACAAAACCGTCTCTCCTTCTTCTTCTATTAAATCTTCTCTTCTTGGAGTATATTGGTCTTCGAGAGCAATCCCGGAAGTTGATTGACAACCTGAAAGGAAAGAAAGATTTTTTGCTTCTGTTCTTATTGAATCAGCAGGTATAATCCGCTTCTGCCCTAATTCATTCCTCCCATATTGATCCGTGCCCGGATAAATTCCCTTAGCGACTTTTGCAACCAAAAGAGTTCCATTTCTCTCAACTAAATATACATTACTGAAATAGCCCCCCCCAATTCCTTCTTAAATTGTAAGCCATTATCCTTAAACGCTTTAGCAAGAGAAGGTCTAATAACTAAATCACTTTCTACTGACGGTGGTTTTTCATTTTTATCCAATTCCGCTTTTTTTAATTGTTTTCTCGTTTTTTCAAGAATAGGATCATCTTGAATACAAACTTCTAATTCTTCTTGTATTAGTTCAATTTGTGTCGCTTCTTTTTCTGCTCGAGTAGGTTGTTTTAACTCCGACGCGGGAACATCTTTTGTTATTGGGTTATTAACTTCTATGTTCTTTTGTTGTGCCGCTTTTCCCACGGGAGGAATTGGTCCTTCTACCATATATTAGATCTGACCTAAAATAATAAAATCTATCTTCTCTCTTTTTGACATTCCCAACAGCATGGCAACCCCCGGTGTTTAAGGCTATTTTAATAATTTTAATTCCTTCGCATTCAATTTGGTAATAACTTTTTTACCGATTCTTTTTTCCAATTTACGCTTGGCTGTTCCAGCGATGGAACCGCCCTCCCTAGCGACTTTTTTATTTTCCTCAAAACTTTTTGGTTCCACTTTTTTTGAAATTTCGGTAGTTGAGACTTCAGCTAACATGTTCAAAACCAACTCAAGATTCGTCATATTATCACGCAAGTTTTCTTTTTTCAGGTCTTTGTATTTTTTATAATCTTTCGTTTTCATTCCCGCCCACGCGAAAGTAATCTCATCAGTCAAAGTTGCAAACTCATTGCTTTCTTTTACCCCTCGATTTTCCCATTCGTCTGTTAACTCTTTTCTAATTTCAATACTTTTTAGTCTTTGATTCACCCAATTTTTTGAATATCCGCGTTTGAGATAAAAATGCATCGCTCGTTGGATAGCCTTTTCTGGATCTTCAGACTCTTCAATCCTTTCATAACCTACTCGAGCTAACCATAACTTAAATGGCTCGGCGTTCGGAGAGGGTATAGATTGAATAATTCGTAGGATTGTTTCAGTATCAGCAACATCGGTGATACGCATTTTCCCATCAATTGCTAACATTTTGAAACCGTGACATTTTGTCACACTTTCGTTTCCCTCAGCCTTGAGGCGCTCTTTCAATTTGCGCCAATAGGCCCCGGCATCTACACTCTGCGAAAGAATCGTCATTACATCCACTACTGAAAACCACCATTTTTCATTTTGTTCATCCCAGTGTCTTCTAATTTTTTGACCTTTAAAAACAGTAATTTTTTCCATATTATTACACTTTATTTTTACCATTTTTTAAGCAGAAAAACAATCCGAAAGGTAATTGTAGACTGGATCCCCGCCTCTGCGGGGATGACGTAAAATCGAATTTTATTTGTTAAACTAATCAACATGAGTGAGTACGTTTTAAATCAGGAACAGCAACAGGCAGTCAAATATAGTAAGGGGCCTCTTCTAATTATTGCCGGAGCTGGGACTGGGAAAACTTCGGTCATTGTTGAAAAGATTAAGTATTTAGTGAAAAAGAAACTGGCTAAACCGGAACAAATTCTTGCTTTAACTTTTACCGAAAAAGCCGCCTCGGAAATGGAAGAAAGAGTTGACCAGGCCATGCCTTATGGATATTTTCAAATGTCAATCTCTACTTTTCATGCCTTTGCTGATCAAATATTAAAAGAAAACGGTTATCAAATTGGCCTATCCCTAAACTTTCGTTTAATGACAGAAGCAGAAACAATTATCTTTTTAAAACAAAATCTTTTTTTATTTAATCTTAAATACTTTCGTCCCTTAGGAAATCCGAATAAATTTCTTGAGGCACTGTTACAGCACTTTTCCCGTTTACGTGACGAAGACGTTTTACCTGAAGATTATTTGAAATGGATAAAAACTTGTAAAGAAAAAATTGAAAAAGAAAAATATTTCGAACTTGCCCAAGCTTATAAAGCTTACCAACAACTAAAAATTAAAGAAGGCTTGATGGATTTTGCCGATCTGGTTTATTACCTATTAGAACTGTTTCGAAAACGTCCCAGTATTTTAAAACGCTATCAACAACAGTATCCTTTTGTTTTGGTTGACGAATTCCAGGACACTAATATTTCTCAATATCAGTTAATTAAACTTCTAAGTCCCTCCAAAAAAAATCCTCATTTGACTATGGTTGGTGATGATTCGCAGGCCATCTATAAATTTCGCGGTGCTTCGGTTTCCAATATTATTACTTTCATGAAGGACTATAAAAAGGCCAAACAGATTACTTTAAAAAATAATTACCGGTCCAATCAAGCCATTCTTGACTCAGCTTATAAATTAATTAAGAATAACGATCCTGATACTTTGGAATTTAAATTAGGAATTTCCAAAAACCTGATTGCCGCAAAAAAATCCCTAACCCCTATCCCCTATTCCCTAACCCCTGATTTTTATTTAGCCGATTCCGTCGAAGACGAATCAGATTATGTATCAAAAAAAATTCTGGAATTATTAAAAAAATATAAATACTCTGACTTTGCAATTTTAATCCGCGCTAACAATCATTCCGAACCATTTGTCAAATCTCTGGCCCGGGCCGGTATTCCTTTTCAATTTTTAGGACCGGGGACACTTTACAAACAATCAGAAGTCAAGGATCTGATTGCCTATTTGAAAGTTCTTTATAATCTGGAAGATTCCCCTTCTCTATTCCGCTTACTGTATATGGATATATATAATATTGATAAAAAGGACGTTTCTTTACTGCTTTCTTTCTCCAAAAAAATTAATCAATCTCTCTTCCAAGCCATCGAAATATGTTTGTCATACTTTGATGTATCGATACATCAAAGTGAGTTTGATATTTATAAATCATATCTTCCGTTATTAAAATCCGAGACAAAACAAAAGTTATTAAAAATTTATCAAATGATTATTAAGCATCTTTCACTTTTAAAAACAAATACGGCCGGACAAATCCTTTACTATTTTTTGGAAAACAGTGGATTATTGCTTAAATTAACAAACTACAAAACAGAGACTGAAGAAAAAATTGCTATCAATATTTCCAATTTTTTTAACAAATTAAAAATGTTTGAGTCTGAACATGAGGACGCCTCTGTCTTTGCCGTTGTGGATTATATCAACATGAGTATGGAATTGGGTGAATCACCGGTCATTTCCAAAACCGATATCTCTTCATACAATGCTGTTAATATTTTGACTGTTCATTCAGCTAAAGGCTTAGAATTCCCCGTTGTTTTTTTAGTTAACCTAACTGAAGAACGCTTTCCCACCCGTCATAGAAAAGAAACCATTAGCATTCCGGAAGATTTAATCAAAGAAATTTTACCAACTGGTGATTACCATATTGAAGAAGAACGCCGGCTTTTTTATGTCGGTTTAACCCGGGCTGAAGATAAAGTATTTTTATCTTCTTCCAGATTTTACGGGGAAGGAAAGCGATCACGAAAAATTTCCAGATTTGTTATCGAAACCTTAGGCGAAGAATTAGTCAGCAAACAAGCAAGTATAAAAAAAGAACAAAAATCCCAACTCTCAATCTTTGATTTTAAAACGCCCAAACAAGTTAGTTTGGGCGTCCTGAGCCCTTCGACTTCGCTCAGGGTAAACTCTGAGCCGAAGGACCTTAACAACAACTTCTCCTATTCCCAACTCAATTCTTTCAAAACTTGCCCTCTCCAATATAAATATCTATACCTTTTAAAAATTCCGGCCACGTCAACCGCCGCCGAATCTTTTGGAACAACGGTTCATCAAACTTTGCAAAAATTTTATAACCAATTTTTAAAAAATAAAAAAACAAATAAAAAAAACCTCCTGAGTATTTATGAAAAAACCTGGATTCCGATCGGTTATTTGTCAAACGCCCACGAAAACAGAATGAAAAAAGAAGGAGAGAAAATGTTAACTGATTTTTATAAAAAATTTCATTATTCAAATCTGAAAATAATTGGGCTGGAAAAAATATTTAAAATAAAAATTGCCGAGGATATTTTTCTTACCGGAAAAATTGACCGAATTGACAGTTTAAATAAAAATGAAATTGAAATTATTGATTATAAAACCGGGAAAAAACCAAACGAGCGAGAGCTGATAAAAAGTTTTCAACTGACTATTTATGCGATGGCCGCTAACGATAAAAATTTATTCAATAAAAAATTAGCCGATATCAACCTTACTTTTTATTATTTTCAAGAGCCGGAAAAAATTTCCCTAAAAAGAAATGAAGAAGATTTAGTAAAAACAAAGGGAGAAATTGTCAAGATGGTGGAAGAAATAAGAAAGAATGAGTTTCCAGCTAATCCGGGTAAATATTGTGATTTTTGTTCTTTCAAAATCATCTGTGAGGCGTGGCAATAATTAATTATTATATAATGTCGTATGGCAAACAGATTCATCAAGTCAAGATTTTTTCAGAGACTGCTGGAAATAATTGTTCCTATCAGTTCTTGGTCATTAATTACTCTGCCTTTATGGCTCTCCCCTTTTCATCCGGCGTTAGTCGCCTATTTTATCATTGCTTTTGATCTTTATTTTTTTTCCAAATCCTTATCGACTGCCTATTCTTCGGTTGTCTCTTATAACGAAATTCTCTTTCACAGTCAAATAAAATATGATAAAAAATTAAAAAGCCTTAAGGGCGCTAATGTTCTAAAACATTTTATTATTATTCCCAATTTTAAAGAACCATTCCATAAATTAGACGAAACGGTCCAGGTATTAATTAATAATGATTTTCCAAATAAAAATAATCTTTATCTTATCCTCGCTTTTGAAAAGCGAGAACGGGAAGCGTTAAAAAAAAGTCAATTAATCACGGCCAAATATGACGGTTATTTCAGGAAAATTATTTCTTGTTATCATCCGTTAAAGAAAAATGAAGAACCGGGAAAAGCCAGTAACCAAACTTTCGCGGCAAAGATCGTTGACCGTTATGTTATAAAAAATAATTTCGACAAAAAAAATATTCTTATTACTGTCTGTGACGCCGATAGTAAATTACCAAAAAATTATTTTTCATATTTGAGCTTTGAATATCTCCGTGATAAAGATCGGCTCTTTCATTTTTACTGGGCTCCGGTACTTCTTTACAATAATTTTTGGAAACTGCCTTTTCTGATGAGAATTCAGGCAACCCTATCATCGATCCTGAGATTGTCATTTTTGTCACAAAAAGAAAACCTCATCCAGGTTTCTACATATTCGACCAATCTCTGGATGCTTAAAAAAATAAATTTTTGGGATACCGATATTATTCCTGAAGACTGGCATATATTTTTCCAGGCTTTTTTTACTTTTGGCAAAAAGGTAAGAACTATTCCGCTTTTTACCATTGTTAACGGCGACGCTGTTTATTCCGGCGGGACAATGAAAACTTTAGTTAATAGGTATGAGCAGGAAAAACGTTGGGCCTGGGGGGTGAGCGACGTCGGCTATGTTTTAAAAAAATTTTTCCTTACCCCAAATATTGATTTTTGGCAGAAAATAAAAAGGATTATATTTATCGTTGAAACCCATCTTTTTTGGCCGGTGTCATTTTTTATTTTGACAATTAGCGCTTCAATCCCGCCTTTGATCAATCCTTCTTTTAAAAGAACTGTTCTTGGCTTATTATTGCCAAAACTGTCTGCCTTGATTTTGACCTTGTCATCGGGTATGTTAATTCTGTATATTTATTTAGATATTAAACTTAGACAAAAAGTAAATATGAAAACGAGCGTTTCAAATCTTCCTTTATTAATTATCCAATGGTATTTATTACCTGTGGTTTCTTTTTTCTTTTCCTCCCTCCCTGCCCTTGACGCCCACACTAGAATATTATTAGGAAAGAAGTTAAAATATAAAGTAACTGAAAAAGTCTAATTATGTTGAACTATTTATTTACTAAGACACCGCTTTTCTTCCTTACCCAGTCTTTCTGGAGAGATGAAGCTTTCACTTATTTTATGGCGAAAAAAAATGTTTTTGAAATTATTTTTTTAACGGCTAAAGATTTTAGTCCGCCATTATATTATTTGATTTTGCATTTTTGGATAAAGGTTTTTGGCGGATCGGAAATTGCTTTAAGAAGCTTATCAATAATTTTTTTCTGGGCAACTATATATGTTGCCTTTTTCTTCTTAAATGATATCTTAAAAATAAAACTAAGAAAATCTTTTTTTTATTTGATTTTTTTTATTATTAATCCCCCTTTGTTGTACTATGCATTTGAAGCACGAATGTACTCAATGTTTGCTTTTTTGGCCACTCTGTCATACTATGCTTTTTGTAAAAAAAATTACCGCTTATATTTACTTGCCACAATCGCCGGACTTTTTACTCATTATTTCATGATCTTTGTTATTTTAAGCCAGTTACTGTTTTTGTTTATCAATAAAAAAAATGTCTTTAATTTTAAAAAATCAGTTATTTATCTTTCTTCCCTGGTTTTTTCTCCCTGGCTGATCTATTTTCTTTTACAAAAAAGCTCTTTGTCTTTTTGGTTAATAAAACCCAAATCAATATATGTTTTAGGGCTATTAGGCGTTATTTATACCGGTAATGAAGTTTCTTTACACACAAAAATACAAAATAATATTCTTTATCTTACTTTAATATTGTTTATTATTTTGGCAACCGGTATCTATCTATACCTAAAAAAATTGATAAAAAAAGACTGGTTGTTTTTTCAATTATTTTTTATCTGGGCAGTTGGAATTCCTCTGGTTGTGGGGATATTATCTTTTATAAAACCGGTCTATCTGTCCCGTTATCTTATTTTTACCTCAGTCGGATTGATACTGTTGACAATTTTTGTTGTAGAAAAAATTAATGTTTTGGTCCGGATATTTTTACTGGCTGTTTTATTTATTTTGACTATTAACTATAACCAATTACAGTTATCTTACCGAAAAAAGACCGATTTAAGAAAAACTTTAAGAGAAATAAAAGAAGTTGCTAATAAAAAAGATTCCATTTACGTTACAAATGAATTGGATTTTTTTACAGCAGAATATTATCTGGATGAAAACCGTGTTTTTATTTACGGAAAAAACTATCAGGAGATCCCTAACTACGTTGGTAAAGTTCTTATTCCTAAAGAAAAAATGGTTTCGATCCTTCCTTTTTATCCCCAAAAAGCTTTTATTTTAAATTCCGATGGTTCTTATACTATTCAGGCGATGTATTAAACGGAAATTTAGCGAATTCTGCTCTATCTCCCAACTCTCTTTCAATCCTCATCAGCTGATTGTATTTTGCCGTTCGCTCGCCGCGGGCCGGGGCACCGGTTTTGATCTGACCGGTTCCCATCGCCACAACAAAATCGGCCATAAAAGTGTCTTCGGTCTCGGCACTTCGGTGAGAGACTATTGCTGTCATTCCGGCGGTTCGAGCCATAAGAACGGCGTCAACCGTTTCCGTTAAGGTTCCGATTTGATTTAATTTAATCAGTATTGAATTGCAGGTCTTTTCATCAATTCCCTTTTGAAGTCTCTTAATGTTGGTAACAAATAGATCGTCGCCCATTACTTGTATTTTGCCTTCAGTTTTTTGATAAAGTTTTTGAAAACCATCCCAGTCATCCTGATCAAAAATATCTTCCATGGAAACGATTGGATATTTTTTCCAAAGATTTAAATAAAATTCAACCAATTCATCGGTTGATAAAATCAAACCCTCTTTTTTTAACTGATACTTGCCGTCCTTGTAAAACTCTGAAGCGGCTCCGTCGATTCCCAAACAAATATCTTTGCCGGGAACATATCCGGCCTTTTGAATGGCTTCCATCAGAATCTGGAATGGTTCTTCGTTGGATTTAAACTGTGGCGAATAGCCACCTTCGTCACCTACCGCAATGGCATAACCTTTTGATTTAAGAATTGATTTTAATACTTGGTAAACTTCGGCCCCCATTCTAATTGAATCTTGAATATTTTTGGCACCAACTGGAAAAATCATATACTCTTGAATGTCACTGGCCCAATTTCCATGTTTACCGCCGTTTAAAACATTAAACATCGGCAAAGGCATTGTAAATATTTCTTTAAAATCAGGGTTGAATTTTGAGAGATATTGATAGAGTGGTTTTTTTTCACTAGCCGCTTCGGCTCGAGCAGCGCTCAAAGAAACTGAAAGAATGGCATTCGCCCCCAGCTTGGCTTTGTTTTCCGTGCCGTCAAGCTCGATCATTGTTTTATCTAATTTATTCTGGTCTTCGGCTTCAAGTCCAATGACTGCTGATTGAATAGTTACATTAACGTTTTCAATGGCTTTTAATACGCCCGCTCCTCCGTATCGTTTTGGATCATTATCTCGAAGCTCAACTGCTTCATACTTTCCCGTGGAGGCCCCTGAAGGAACGGCCGCCCAACCAATTGAATCATCGTCCAGTGTGGTTACACATTCAATCGTAGGATTCCCTCGACTATCCAAAATTTCCTGAGCCTGAAGAGATTTTATTTTCATATTTTTATTATATCATTTTGGCTGCGGGACTTGGATTCGAACCAAGATGACAACTTTCAGAGAGTCGCATCCTACCATTAGATGATCCCGCATATCCTTGACTATATTTTATCAAATAATTACTTTAACAATCGTTTATAAGTGGATCGAAATATTTGTTTAATATT
The DNA here is from genome assembly GCA_964396395.1 of uncultured Gammaproteobacteria bacterium. Taxonomy (GTDB): domain Bacteria; phylum Patescibacteriota; class Microgenomatia; order UBA1406; family GWC2-37-13; genus GWC2-37-13. The sequence continues at coordinate 17,796 of CAYNFC010000002.1, forward strand.
TTATGAAGTAGCTGATTTTGGCTTTAGATTTTAAATCCGCGACGAAAGTCTGGATTTTTACCTGAAGCTTTTGCTGTTTGATGGCTGTTTTTGCCTGATCCCTTGTTATTTCTGGAGCAGATTGAGTCAATCCTAATGAAGGTTGTTCTTTCTGACTGGCCAAATAATCATCTATCTCTTTACCCGTGACGGAAATATTGTTACCGGCCATTTTTGTAACTAAAAGTTGCAGCTTGATTTCACCTATTAGGTCGCTTTTTGTCATTCCCTGTTGTTGTAATAAAACATCAAGGGTTGCCCCCTGAGAAGTAACATTACTTTCAATTTTTAGTAATTCTGCGTCAACTTCCTGTTGAGAAATACTCATCTTTCTTTTTTTTGCTTCTTGATTGATTAAGGTTTTAAGAATGATAGCATCAAGTACTTTCTTACCTCCCTGTTTTTCCAGGTCTTTAATAACTGATAAACGATTTACCAGTTGTCCGTTAACTGAAGCGGCAAGAAAAAATCTTATTGAAAAATAAATCAAACCAAGTATTAAAAGAAGAATTAAACTACGTAGGAATATTTTTTTTGTTGGTCTAACCGTCGAATTATTAGTGATATTTTTTTTAACTGTCTTTTCTTTTTTTGCCATAATTAATGGTACAAGATATTTTTTAAAAATCAAATGCATATATTAATCACAAAAATATCATAATGTAACAACCTAAAATAATACTTTTGTAGGTTATAAGCGGTTGACAGAATTATAAGTTTGCATTATATATTTTATAATGATAAAGACAACAAAATATCAACTTAATTTTTATAAAACTTCATCGGGAAAGGATATAATCGCAGATTTTATTTTAAATTGTGAAAATAATCTCAAAAATAAAATAAGAACAGGTATAAAAATTTTTGAAGATTACGGACTTGAATTATTAAAAACTAAATGGTTGAAGAAAATTTACCACAATCCAGGTATTTATGAACTAAGAATTACCGGAGGAAAACAAATTAGATTTTTATTTATTCAATATAATCCACAAGTTTTTATAATTATCCACTCCTTTGTTAAAAAGACACAAAAAATACCAGATAAAGAATTAAAAGTTGCTTTAAAAAGAGCCAAAGAATTTATTTAATCCACTTGACAAATATAACTAATTTGTTATAAATAGATTATGAAAAGAAAAATAGGCGGTCTTACCAAATGGTCAGATTTTGAAAAAAAGCTTTTGAAAAATAAACAGTTTATTCGTCTTGCCAAAAAGACCGAACACGAATACCAATTGGCTCGAAGTTTGATCGAAATTCGCTTAAGGAAAAATATTACCCAAAAAGAATTAGCAATAAGAGCTCATACTAAACAACCGGTAATATCACGATTAGAAACCGGTGCTGTCAAGCCATCTATCTCTCTTCTTGAGCGGGTTGCCTTAGCTCTTGACTCCACTCTCGACATCCGCTTTCTTCCGTAAAAGATTTAATAAGTTTTTTTATGGTATTGGAAATCTGAGAGCGAGTTTTTTGACTCTTAAATGAATTTCTTTAATTTTTTTGTTCGCTTTCATTTCCCGTTCAAACTTGGCAATGTAATTTTTTCGGTCTTCTTTACCCGACGAAGCCCTGGCAAAGTCGGGCTTTTTATTAGATAAAATATACTCCTTTAACAGATTAATAACTTCCAGTATCACGCCACCAATAAATTTCATTTCCTTCTCCTTCATCCCCCGGCTGGTTGAGGCCGGTGTCCCCAGTCTAATTCCTGACGGATAAAAAGGTGATGAGGTTTCGTCAGGAATAGTGTTCTTATTTAAAGTTAACCCAACCCAATCTAAAGCTTTTTGGGCAAACACCCCCGAACCGGCCCCGAGGACCGATGTCAAATTAACCAATAATAAATGATTCTCACTACCACCTCCGACTAATTTCAAACCGCCATTCATTAATGTTTTTGCCAGTACTTTTGAGTTCTTAACAATCTGACTGGCATATTTTTTGAAAGACGGTTGAGCTGCTTCATACAGAGCAACGGCGATCCCGGCTGTCTGATTATCATGTGGACCGCCCTGGAGTCCGGGAAAAACCGCCTTATTTATTTTATTACCCAAATCCGGATCTTTTTTAAAGCCTTTATTCGTTACCATAATCATTGCTCCTCTTGGACCTCGTAAAGTCTTATGAGTGGTTGTTGTCACGATATGAACATAAGGAACTGGTGATGGATGAGCGCCCCCGGCAATTAGTCCGGCAACGTGGGCAATATCGGCAACAAGATAAGCGCCGACTTCATCGGCGATTTCGGCAAACTTTTTATAATTAAATTTGAGCGGATAAGCTGTTGCCCCTACCCAAATCAGTTTGGGTTTATGTTCTTTGGCTAATCTTCTGATTTCTGCGTAATCAAATAGATCTTCATTCTCATAAATATTATTTTTCCTTAACGAATATTGAAATGACTTGTAAAAAATTCCTGTAGCTGAAACCGAATGACCGTGTGTCAGATGTCCTCCGGCAATCAGTGCCTGACCCATGATTGTATCGCCCGGCCTGCAAGTTGCCAAATAAACAGCCAAATTGGCCGGTGATCCGGAATACGGCTGGACATTAGCATAAGGAACGCCAAAAAGTTTTTTTGCCCGCTCCTGACATAGAATTTCTACTTCGTCAACATTTTCATTACCGCCATAATATCTTTTTTTTGGATAACCTTCGGAGTATTTGTTAACAAAGTAAGAGGACAAAACTTTTCTGACTTCGCTTGAGGCATAATTTTCCGAAGGAATTAATTCAATTCCTTCTTTCTGTCTTTTTTCTTCCTTTTTAACTAAATTGTAAATTTTTGTGTCTTTCATAAATGCCTCTTTTTCATTTTAAGTAACATGATAAACTAATGATTTTTTAATTTCAAGAGTAAAAATATGGAGACTGAAGTATAATATGACTATGATTAAGTTATTATTCGGGGCTGATGTCTTGATGATCATCGCCTTTATATTAAAACTTAATAAACTACCTCCACAAATTCCCCTTTTTTATTCTCAAACTTGGGGTGAAGATCAACTGACCGACACTTGGTTAATTTTTCTTTTGCCGGTCTTTCTTAATTTATTATTTTTTCTCAATAACTATCTTTATAAAAAATATTTTTCCGGCAATGAATTGGTGAAAAAAATCTTTTATTATCTTAATCTCTTTCTTATTTCCGGTTTTACATTAATTTTTATTAAGATTATTTTTTTAGTTTCTTAAAATGACCCTTCAATGTTACTCAGGGTCATAGTGAGTTTATCGAACCTATGAATTTTTTGATACTTATAACGGCTACTTTATTTTCTTACCTTCTAACCATCCCGACCATTTTTCTGGCAAAAAAGTTTCATCTCGTTACCGATTCAAAAACTCGAAGCCATCCCGCTCATACTCACGTAGGAATTATTCCAAGAGCCGGCGGTTTGCCTATTTATTTATCAATTCTTTTAACATCACTGGTTTTTTTACCTGTCAATAAGATAGTCAGCGGAATATTAATTGCCGGTTTTTTTCTGATCGTTCTTGGTTTACTTGATGATGCTTTCGATCTTTCTCCTTATTGGAGATTTGCGGCCAATATATTTATTTCTGCATTGGTAATAGCGTTTGGCTTGGGTATTCCCTACATTTCCAATCCCTTTGGAGGAGTGATTAGACTTGATTTTTGGCAAATCCCCATTACTTTTTTTGGGGTCCATTACATTTGGGTAATTGCCGACTTACTGGCTATCATTTGGCTCACTTGGTCAACCAACATGATTAACTGGAGCAAGGGAATCGACGGACAACTGCCGGGATTTGTTACCATTACTGCCATATTTTTAGGATTGCTGTCACAAAGATTTACCAGTCATGATATTTCTGTCCAAGCCGTCACCATCCTTAGTTTTATTGTTGCCGGTGCTTATTTGGGTTTTCTTCCTTTTAATTATTATCCGCAAAAAATTATGCCCGGTTATGGCGGTGGAGCTTTAGCTGGTTTTTTACTGGGAATTCTTTCAATCCTGTCATTCGGTAAAGTTGGTACGGCAATTTTAATTATGGCTATCCCGATGATGGATGCGATCTATACGATGATCCGTCGTTTAAAAAAAAGAAAGTCTCCTTTCCGGGCCGACTGGGGACATTTTCATCACCGGCTTTTGGAAATCGGTTGGGGAAAAAGGCGGATTGCCTGGTTTTATTGGCTGATTGCTTTAATATTGGGAGTGGCCAGTTTATTTTTAAAAGGGATTGAAAAATTAATAGCCTTTATTACAATCGCCTTATTACTTTTGGTCTTTATATTTTTAATAGAAAAGATGAAGAAGCAGAATAAGATACCAATCTACAAATGAATACTAATCAACTAATAAACAAAGTATTTGTAGCATTCGGATAAATTCGTAGATTAGGATCATATATGAAATATATTATCAAGACCTTCGGTTGTCAACAAAACAAGGCGGACTCAGAAAGAGTTAAAGCAACCTATAAAACCAGAGGTTTTAACGGTTCGGGCTATACGAAGTTAGCTGATTTTTCTTCTTTTGACTTAACTATATTTCTTTAAGATCTCAGAAATTTGTTTTTTAAAAGGCGGCAAATCTTCTTTTATAGTTTTCCATAAAATATCTTCATCTATGCCAAAATATTCATGAATTGCCTTATTCCTTATCCCAGTAATTTCTTTCCAGGGAATTTGAGGATATTTAGACCTGAGCTCATTTGGAAAGTTTTTGACTGCTTCACCAATAATAGATAGGTTTCTAATAACCGCATCGATTGTTTTTTCATCTTTGACAAAAGTATCAAAATCCAAACCTATTGTATATTTCTCTATCTTTTGGATAGCATCTTTCACATCTTCTATGTACAGTCTAACACCTCTTTTAGACATATAAAGTCTCCTTTAAAACATCAGATTTAATAGCTCGTTTGAGAGCTTTTTTGGTAACCAGATCAACTTTTTGATTCAAAGTTTCTGCTAAATAATTTTCCAATCTAATAAAATCAAAAAAACCAATAGGGGATGTGAACTCTACTAACATATCCACATCGCTTTCTTTTTTTTGTTGATTTCTAACAACAGAGCCGAAAATCCCCAGTCTCTTTACATTGTATTTCTGTTTTAAAAAAGGAAGCTGGCTGTTTATTTTTTTCCTAATTTCTTCTTTGTTCATAGGGAAAGTATAACAAATTTTAAGATAAAAAGAAAAATCAGCTGATTTGAGAAAATTTTTTTAATTTTCCGTATAGCCCGTGTTTATGTGATGTAACAAAAAAACTTCTAATACAGATCTATCCCAAAATCCAGTTAAAAATCCAGATAATTGGCCAAATAATTAATGAAAACAAAACAAATCTACCTAGTAAACCAACTTTATTTCTTTTTAAAACAATAATCGACCCAATAAAAACAAAGACCTCCAAGGGAAATAAATAGTAATCACATACAGGAGCTATGGCTTTACACCAATTATGCTTGTAATTTGCAACATCAGTAAGCCAATTATGTACCTCCATGATTTGCAAAACATCTCGAATTGTGTGGTACACAGAAAAAAGGATTAAAGAAATAAAGATAAACCGTATAGTTTTTGACATAATAGTTTTTTTGTTATTTCACACAACGTTTCGATATATCTGATGTTGCGGGCGGAGGTCGCCTTAGGCGACCGTAGCCAGATATACACTGTTATATGATGTTGTAATTAAACCTTTAACCATTTCTTTTTTGTTGTCTTTGATAACTTGATTGGCCAGCTTAAATGATTTAACAAGTCAGCCTCCGTCAATAAAAGTTTTTCAGCGTTGATATTAAATTTTTCGGCAGTTTCAACTAATTTATGTGTTTTTCCATCAGTAAATCCCCATCTATATTTTAGTGCCCTAAAGTACTCATTCTTCATTACGTTTTGTTTTTCTAGATTGAAAAATTTACAGATATCTTTAACTATTTCAACTCCCGCTTCATCGGATCTCGTTACTTTACGTCTTCCAAATGATTTGCAAATATCTTGAGGTGTTAGTTCGGTTTTATTTTCGGTTTTAAATTTATAATGTAATTTAATCAATTCTAAAATACAAATTAAGATTTCGAATGCCACAGGCTCGATCAAGTGGTCTGAGAGTGACTTAATTAAGTGTTTATCCTCAAATTTTTTGCCTTTCCTTTTGTTACAGGTTGTACAAAGTAATATAATATTATGTTCATCTGACGGACCTCCTTTTGACCAAGGAATAATGTGGTCAAATTCTATATCTGCATCTTTGACTGGATTTCCACAAACTGCGCATATTTGGTTATCTCTTTTTAGAACTCGAAACTGTGTTGTTCTGGTGATTTTTCTGCCTATATTTCTTAATTCTTTTGTTTCCGTAAATGGTTCTGCAGTATAAAATACGGGGCAATCATGTCCAAAAATTCTACAACTTTTTTCAGTCTGTTCTTGATTAATTGGAAAATCCTCTACTATTGGTCCGAATGGGCAGTATTTGATCTCCCAACATGGCTTACAAACAGCTTTAACTCTTTTTTTCCAATCAATTTTTTCTCCCCAAATTTGTATCGGACCCATTTTAGTTTTTTTCATATAAAAGTTTAATTACAATGTCATATAACGTTCCAGTATATGCGATGTTCCGCTCCATCCATTTTATCAAATCAATAGTTGTAGTGAAATATGGGTGAACGAAGTGCAACAAGCGAACCGCATATACTGTGTTAGGCGAGGGCGAACGATCCCGCTGAGCGGGAAAACGAAAGCGCAGCGGGGACGTAGCAGTTTAATTGCCGAAAAATTTCATCATTTTGAACCATACAAGTTTTTGTGAAGGTAACACGATATGTTTGTTTTGAACCCCAACCTTTCAATTTCGGTCTTAAGCATATCCGCAGTGTCCTTATTGTTTCGATTATGCGAAGCAATCACAATATTTTTAACGATAGTTAATGCTTTTCTAGCACCTTCGATAGCCTCTATTTCTGCACCCTCTATGTTCATTTTGACCAAATTAATTTTATTAATATTCAGATTTGATAATTCGTCATCTAAAGTGATGGCTTCTACCAATACGCCGTTTTTTTGTGATTGCTGAACTATTGACGAAAAAGAAAAATTGCTTGTTAACGTTACTTTTCCACGTTTATTAGATACCGCTTTTTTAATCAAGATAATATTATTTATTTTCCCATTTTTAATTTTCCTTTCAAGTATTTCCCAATTTCTTGGATCGGGTTCAAAACAAAAAACTTTTCCAGATTTACCAACTTTTTTTGAAGCATAAATCGCAAATCCACCAAAATATCCACCAATATCTAATATTGTGTCGCCCGCTTTGATTTTGTAATATTTTGTCGCCCAACCTATAGTCTGCCAAGTAACAAAATTGTCGATAATTTCAAAAATTTTTCTTATCATAATCTATTTATGATTATTCTAGTTAATAGTTTTTCGGCAATGAAATTTCGCCTAACTAGTGTTTATGCGAAGTTTAATTCGTATAAACAGTTAAAAATTGCTTAATATTTAAATATTGACTAAATATAGTTGTTTTTCTTCTCAATTATATTATTAACATACTGATTAAAGATAGATACAAATTCGTTCTGGTATTTTTTTATCAGTTTTTTTATATAATTTACCCATGAAATACTATATTAAAACCTTCGGTTGCCAGCAAAATAAAGCTGATTCGGAACGGATTGCTCGTGATTTTAAAGCTCGCGGCATGACGGCTGTAAAAAATTATCAAGAGGCTGATTATATTATCATCAATACTTGCATAATTCGGGAATCAGCTGAAAATCGCGTTTATGGTTTAATTAACAACTTGAAAAAACTGAAAATTGAAAATTGTAAATTGAAAATTATATTAACAGGTTGCATGGTTGGCATGGCCTTTCGCGATAAAACCGGAAAATATCTAAAAAAAATTAAAGAAAAACTTCCTGGTGTTGATGAATTTATGCCGATTGAGGAAGTTGGTTTTGATTTTGCACCTCTAAGAACCGATAAATTGAGTGCTTGGGTACCCATTTCAAACGGTTGTAATAATTTTTGTACTTTTTGTGTCGTTCCTTTTACCCGAGGCCGAGAAATCAGCCGGTCGTTTGAAGATATTATCAAAGAATGTCAGGAATTAAAAGATAAAGGCTATAAAAATATTACGCTTTTAGGACAAAACGTTAATTCCTACGGAGCCGATCTTCTTATTGGTGAAAATAATATTCAAATGATGAGAGATATTGATAAGAAATATTTTGGTGAAGACAAAGCGAAGGTACCAAATTTTTTGCGGTTTAAGTTTTCCGTCAAAAAATTTTCGGTACCGAGCTTTCAACATGTTAAGCCAGTTTTTGTAAAACATCTCGGCCGCTATCGAATCCCTACTTTATTCCCTCACTTACTTGAAGAAGTAGCTAAGATGGGTTTTGAAAAAGTTGATTTTATGTCCTCCAATCCCTGGGATTTTTCCGATGAACTAATAGACGTCATCGATAGAAACAAAAACATTACTCGAACTATTCATCTCCCGGTGCAATCAGGCGATGACAATGTCTTAAAAAGAATGAGCCGTTGGTACAGTGCGAGCGACTACGTCGCTCTAATATCAAAAATTAAAAATCAAATATCAAATATAAAGTTCACAACAGATATAATCGTGGGATTTTGTGGGGAGACTGACAAAGAATTTGAAAACACTGTCAAACTTTGCAAGAAAGTAGGATTTAGCTGGGCATTTGTTTCCGTTTATTCTCAACGACCGATGGCCGCTGCAACAAAAATTTTAAAAGACGACGTTCCCCACCCGATTAAAGATAAACGCTGGAAGATACTGGATGACTTGATTAATAAACCCCATTTAATCTATAAAACTAAATAATCTTTCTTTTGATACTACGGTCTAAATGGACTAACAGTTCATAAGGAATCGTATTGATTGTTTTCGCAGAATTTGCAATAGAATTTTTGCCATTATTACCAAAAATTATTATCTCGTCACCGACCTTAACACCTTTTATTGAAGTGATATCAATTATTGTTAAATTCATACTTACTTTTCCAATAATCGGACAATAATTATTTCTTATTTTTACAACACCGGCGTTTGACAACCTTCGATCTACCCCCTCGTTATAACCAATCGGCAAAACTGCAACTTTCCCGTCTTTCTTCGCCTGATAAGTAAAATTATAACCAACTTTCTCGCCTTTTTTGATTTTTTTGATTTGAATAATGTGGGTTTTTAACTGTAAAATTGAATCGTATAAAATCAATCCCGTTCGAACAACGTTAGTAAATGTTGACAATTTTAACTGTTTATTTAATAGGCTTTCAGAATTCCCAAGATGAATTAATTTTGGGTTAAAAGCGTATTTTTTGCAAAGAATTAATGTTTTTTTAAAATTGGCTACCTGGCTTTTTGTTTCAGAATCATACACATTTGCTTTTGCCATATGAGACATCATTCCATCAAAACTGTTTTTTTCTTTATCTGTTAATTTACTTAAAAAATCTTCCAGTTCATCAACTCTTATTCCTTCCCTATTCATGCCCGTGTCAACAAAAAGATGAAATTTTGCTTGAGGTTGATATTTAAAGATTTTTCGAAACTGTTGCAGATCAAAAACAGCATAAGAAAAAGGCAGTTTTTTTACGGATAAGTTTTCAGGATTAACATATCCCATGATAAGAATCGGCATTTTTATCCTGGCTTTTAATAACTGATATGCTTCAAAAAGACTATCAACACAACAGAATATGGGATTTAACTGATCTAATATCGAGGCAACTTCAATTATCCCGTGACCATATGCATTGCTTTTCAAAACCGGGACAACTTCGATGTATCGATACATCGAAGCAAGCTTGTGGTAATTGTTAATTAACTTTTTCCGCGAGATTTCTATGATATTCAAAGGATAATAATTGCGTTTGAACAACATAAACAAATTTTATCACTAAAATAGGCAAAAAATAGTTTAAAATATAGTTTATGAGACTTTTAGTGACCGGTGGAGCGGGATTTATCGGCAGTAATTTTATTCTTTACTGGCTGAAAAAATATCCCGTTGACAAAATCGTTAACCTCGACAAACTTACCTATGCCGGCAACTTGGAAAATCTTAAATCTGTTGAAAAAAACCCAAATTACGAATTTGTTCAAGGCGATATCTGCAACCTGCAACTCGTTAACTCGCTTGTCCGCCGAAGCCTTGGCGAAGGCGGATTAACTGATGGTGTTGATGTAATAGTTCACTTTGCCGCTGAAACCCATGTTGACCGCTCTATTATGGAGCCTGCTCCTTTTATTAAAACAAATATTGAAGGTACCTATGTATTACTAGAAGCCGCTTTAAAAAATAAAGTCAAAAGGTTTCATCATATTTCAACTGATGAAGTTTTTGGAGCTTTGCCTCTTGGAACAACAGAAAAATTCAATGAAAAAACTAATTACAATCCAAGAAGTCCCTACTCTGCCTCAAAAGCCGCCTCGGATCATCTTGTCCGTGCTTACAATACTACTTATGGTTTGCCTATAACGATTTCTAACTGTTCCAATAACTTCGGCCCTTATCAGTTCCCGGAAAAACTTATTCCTCTGGCAATAACTAACATTATCGAAGGGAAAAAAGTTCCCATCTACGGCGACGGACTTTATGTCCGCGACTGGCTCTATGTTGAAGATCACTGCCGAGCTATTGATCTAATTTTACAAAAAGGAAAGATCGGCGAAACTTATTTTATCGGTGGCCTAACCGAAGACATTAACAACCTTGAAGTTATTAAAAAAATTCTAAAAATAATGAACAAGGATGAAAGCGTAATTGAGTTTGTCAAGGACAGACCTGGTCATGATAGGCGCTACGCGATTGATTGGTCAAGAATAAATAAAGAATTAGGTTGGCAACCTGAACATAACTTTGATGAATATCTAAAGATAACGATAGATTGGTATAAGAATAATGAGAAATGGTGGAGGAGAATTAAATAATATGTTAAAAATTGCCCTTACCGGTGCTGATGGTTTAGTTGGTTCTCGAATCGTTGAACTTCTAAAAGGAAACTTTGAATTCATTCTTGTTCCTCAATCAGAAATGGACGTCATAAATGTTGAGCAAGTCAGCGCCGTTCTCAAAAATATTGACTTTGATATCTTTCTCCATTTGGCGGCTTACACTAATGTTCCTGGAGCGGAAACTGACAAAGAACTTTGCTTTAAGATTAATATTGACGGAACGAAAAACGTCTTTGATGCTGTTTCAAACAAAGGAAAAAAATTTATCTATATTTCCACCGACTTTGTTTTTGATGGAATCAATCCTCCCTATTTTGAGGATTCAACACCAAACCCAATCGGAGTCTATGCCGCATCAAAATACGAAGGAGAAAAGATCGTTAAGGATCAGGCTATGATTGTGAGAATTGCCTATCCATACCGGGCCAACTTTGAATTAAAAAAAGACTTTTTCCGCACTTTTAAATCTTATCTCGAACAAAAAAAACCTTTGACCATGATTATCGATTCATTAATGACTCCAACTTTTATTGACGATATTGCCTATGGATTAAAATATTTGTTTAACAATTATTCTTCGGGGATATTTCATCTTGTTGGCAGCCAGTCATATTCTCCATTTGAGGCTGCTCTTTTAATCGCCGAAAAGTTTGACCTTGATAAAACGTTGATTGGCAAAACAACCTTTGAAGAATATATAAAAAACAAGCCGGGCTTGCCAAAATCAGCTGATATTAGAAGTAAAAAAAATAACTTTTGGAAAATGAAGGGATTTGAAGAAGGTCTGGAAGAAATTAAAAAACAGTTGTAAAATGAAACCTTATGATAATCACCGTCATTGGTCACGGCTACGTTGGCTTAGTAACTGCCTGTGTTTTTGCCGACTTCGGTAATCAGGTTTGGGTAATCGGCCACACAAAAGAAAAACTTGCCCGTTTAAAAAACGGTGACCCGATTATTTATGAACCGGGGTTGAAAGAACTTCTGCAAAAAAATATTCAGTCTAAAAGAATTTCATTTACCTCAGATTACGAAAAAGCTATTCCGGAATCGGAAATCGTTTTCATCGCTGTTGGCACTCCTCCAAAAGAAACCGGCGAAGCTGACTTAACAGCCGTTATTGACGTCGCCCGCAATATAGGAAAAAATCTTAAAAATAAATTTACCGTCGTGTCGTGCAAAAGCACAGTTCCTGTCGGTACCAACCACAAATTAGAAGTAATAATAAGTAAACATAAACCAAAACATGTTGATTTTGCCGTCGCTTCCTGCCCGGAATTTTTACGGGAAGGTTCGGGAATTTCGGACACTATAAATTCCGACCGGGTTGTCATCGGATCTGATAATAAACGGGCGATTGAAAAACTTATTATTCTCCACAAGCCGATAAACGGTAAACGAGTTATTACCAATCTTGCTTCAGCTGAAATAATCAAATATGCGTCAAACGTATTTTTAGCTAATAAAATATCATTTGCCAATCTTGTTTCGTTTTATTGCGAAAAAACGGGAGCTGATGTCAATGGAGTTTTAAATGGGGTCGGGTTAGACAGTAGGATCGGCAAGCAATTTTTGAATCCCGGCCTTGGATATGGCGGCTCCTGTTTGCCAAAAGATGTAAAAGCATTTTTGGATATCGGGAAAAGATCGTCTGTTGATGCGGAATTACTTTCCTCAATTGAAAAAATAAATTTAAAAGCCCAAGAAAATTTCTTGGAAAAAATAATTAAATATTCTCCCGGAAAAAAAGTGGCCATTTGGGGTTTAAGTTTCAAACCCAACACAGACGATATAAGATTTGCCCCGTCAATTTTTATTATTGAAAATTTATTAAAAAAAGATTTTGAGATAAATGTTTACGACCCGGCCGCTGCCGAAAATATCAAAAAAATATTTGCAGATAAAATTACTTATGCCAAGGATCCATATAAAGCCGTAAATAAAACTGAAACGTTGATTATTATTACCGAATGGAACGAGTTTAAACAAATAGATCTTAATAAAATAAAAAAACTCATGTCAAATCCGACTATCTTTGATGGCAGAAATATCTATGACCCCTCGGATATGAAAAAATTGGGCTTTAAATATTATTCAGTTGGAAGAACGTAATAATGAAAATTCTTATCACTGGTGGAGCCGGATTTATCGGTTCTCATCTGACTAAATTTCATCTTGGCAAAAATGATGCAGTAACTGTTATTGATAATTATGTTACCGGAAACAAAAAAAATTTGTCCTTCGACGAAGTTTATCTCGAGTCAAACCGAGGAACTCAGGATTTAAATAAAAATAACCTAAAAATAATTGAGGCTGATATTATTAACTTTAACTTTTCAAGTCTATCAGCTTTTGATATTATCTACGATCTCGCTTCCCCCGCTTCTCCAAAAGATTTTAAAAATCTATCTATAAAAATCCTTAAAACCAATAGTCTTGGTTTAATAAATATTATGGATTTTTTTATTAAAAGTAAAAGTCAGACTTTGGTTTTTTCTTCAACTTCCGAAGTTTATGGCGACCCGCTTGAGCATCCCCAAAAAGAAAGTTATTTTGGCCACGTCAATCCCGTCGGCCCCCGCTCTTGCTACGACGAAGGGAAAAGATTTGCCGAAGCTCTGATGATGGCATATTTTAGAAAATATAAAAAAGATATCAGAATTGCCCGCGTTTTTAATACTTATGGGCCATATATGAAAAAAGATGACGGCCGGGTTGTTTCCAATTTTATTAATCAATCAATTAATAATCAACCATTAACAATTTATGGAGATGGGTTTCAAACACGTTCATTATGTTACATTTCCGATATGATTGAGGGATTATATTCGATAGCTACAACTGATAATTGCGCCGGAGAAATAATTAATATCGGTAATCCTAATGAAAGAAAGGTGATTGAAGTTGCTCAATTGATAAAAAAACTAACTAATTCAAAGAGTGAAATAATTTTCCAATCAATTGGTGAAGATGACCCAAAGAGACGCTGTCCTGATATTTCCAAAGCCAAAAAACTTTTAGATTGGCAGCCAAAAGTTAATCTAGAGGAAGGGTTAAAGAAAACAATTCAGTATTTTAAAAACTTATGAAAAAAGTTGTTGTTGTAGCTCCAGCATATAATGAAAAGGGGGAAATTGAAAATTTGATTAATAAAGTTTTTGATCAGTCAAAAAAATTATCAAATTGGGAACTTTATTTATTGATTGTTGATAGCTTATCTAAAGATGGTACTGTTGAAATAGTCAAGAAATTGCAAAATAAGTTTCCTAGACTTCATCTACTTAAAACTGAAAAAGAAGGCCTCGGAAAAGCATACCTTAAAGGATTTAAATATTGTGAAGAAAAGATTAATCCTTATTTAATAATACAAATTGATGCTGACGGACAACACGATCCCGATAAAATACCGGAATTTATTAAAAAAATCGAGCAGGGAGCTGATTTTGTTGTTGGTACAAGATATTCTAAGGGAGGTTCTATTCCCGCAAATTGGGGTTTACACAGAAAGATTTTATCAATCGGTGCTAATTCTGTCGTTAAATTTGGATTTATGAAATTAAAAGTAACCGAATGGACGAATGGTTATCGTGCAATTAAATTCTGGCTCGTAAAAAATGCTTATGATTACCTAAAAAATTATTCCGGATATGTATTTCAGGTCGCCTTTTTGGATTTCGCAATAAAAAATAATGCCGTATTGGAAGAAATACCAATTCATTTTAAAGAAAGGACAACTGGGATTTCTAAAATAAATGCTTTTCAATACAGTTTTCAAACATTGTTATATGTTTTTAAAAATTCATCATTCATAAAATTTGTTATTGTTGGATTCTTGGGTTTTGCTGTTGATTTTTCTTTTGCTTACCTTTTTATTAATAAATTTCGTTTTAACAAACCGTCGGCAAACATGTTGAGTGCGGAAGTGGCCATCGTCTTTAATTTTCTAATGAATAATTTTTGGAGCTTTCGGGATAAAAAAATTACTGGTGGATTTTTTACTTATTTAGTTAAGTTTATCACTTTTAACTTCGTTTCCTCCGGTTCAATCATTATTCAAGGCGTTGGTCTTAGTTTGGCATTGAAGTTTATTGGAGATAAAAATATAAATATGTTCGGATTATTTTCTTTAAACTCTTGGATTTTATATAAAATCCTGATCATCGCCTTCATTATCATCCCCTACTCATACGTTCTTTATAACAAATTCATTTGGAAAAAAAAGTAAAAGCGAAGATATCTTTTTTGAGACAATCGCCTGGGGTTTACCCTTTCAGGGTGAAACCCTAAAGGGCCCCTTTGGGGTGAGGCGGACTAAAAAATACGGTATCGAGCTTTTACTCTTTGGCCGAGTACTCACTTGATACCCATCCCTCAACAAATTCCCCTGAAACTAAGCCTTCAGTATTATTATTGTATTTGATTTTAAACCAGCCAGTCTTCTCATCCAAAAATTCATACCGCTCTCCCGGCTTAACTTTTGCCGATTCAGTGGCGTCAATCGCGCCATCAACCCTTACCCGAAGCCAACCTTGAGGATTGTCTCTTATCTTTACATAAATTTTTTCAGTCGTACCCCCGCTACTGCTGGCCGTCTTTGTTTTATCGTCTGAAGCTTTTGCTAATGAAGAGCTTTGATCAATTGCCAGTTTAAAAGCGGCATTAACACGATAACCGGCATCAACATTGATCTTTTGCGTTCTCCTGAAAAAACCTGGCATAAAAACCGAAAGTTCATGATCGCCTCGCTGGACGTTATCCAAAATCAAAGGGGCGACTCCTTTTTCATCGTTGTCCAAAGTAATGATCGCTCCCTGTGGTTCCGTCTCCACGTATATTTCCCCGGACTGGGCATTTAGTGGTTTTTTGGTCATTTTCATTGTTGTAAAAATTTCACCGGCTGAAGCAATGTCTGATGAACCCAGCTCACGATTAACATAAGTAAGCGAGTTTTTATAAATATTTATTTTCCCGTTCCATGACGCCGTATCAGTGGCGGTTCCCTCAGGAATAAGTTTTAATAAATATTCACCGACTTTATATTTATCCTCAAATGGAGTCTTGCCAACAGTGGAGCTGTTTAGAAAAACACTGGCAGTTGGCGAGGAAATAACTTTCAGTTTTCCATATTCGTTCTGTTTATCAAAAATAAAAAAGCGCACCGCCACAAAAACAACAAAAAGCAGAATCAATATTAAAAGTAATGATAACTTACTCTTCATGTTTGTCATATTATTATATTAGAAGAGAATGGACAACAATTCAATACTTATCCAAGTTTGATCAAAACCACTCCTAAAAGCATGATCAAACATCCTATCCAAACGCCTTTTTTTGGTTTGTCACTAAAAAATAACCAACTTAAAAGAAGAACAAAGATAACTTCTAGTTTTTTTATCCCGGACACTAAGGCAATCGCCCCTGTTGTTATTCCGTATAAAAATAAAAGAGAAACCCCTAGATAAACTAATCCATTAACAGATAACGAGAAAAAATTTACCTTTAATTCTTTGATCCAGTTC
This sequence comes from uncultured Gammaproteobacteria bacterium, assembly GCA_964396395.1. GTDB lineage: Bacteria > Patescibacteriota > Microgenomatia > UBA1406 > GWC2-37-13 > GWC2-37-13. The sequence goes on from CAYNFC010000002.1 coordinate 34,340, forward strand.
TTATCTTTTTGTGTCATATAAGCTCCTAAAAGTATTGTTGTAAAAGTGTTTTCATATAATAACAAGAAGGACTGATTAACCGGTTTGATATTTTGTAATCCAATCTTGTCAAAAATAGAAGTTAAAGGCATGATCACCATAGCAATTATATAAATAAATGATGCTTTGTTTGTAAAAAGTAATCTAAATGGTCTTAACCAACCTTCTTTTACCTCCTCTATCTTTAAAAAATAACCGCCAATAATAATCAATAATAAACCGATGATAGGTATTAACCTTAAAGATTCGGATAAGATTAACAAACTAAAAATGTAATTAAAAAAGACACTTAAAAAAGTTAAAGGATAAATGTCGGAAAGAAGACTAGCTTTTACTGAACCTAAACTTATGGTTTTTGCATAGGCAAATAAGATAATAGAGGCTGTCGTTGCTACAAAAAAAAGAGAGTTGATCTTTGGCCAGCCATCTTTAAAAGCTGGATAAATCAAAAAGGGAATTGAAAAAGCAAATAATGCCCAAGACACGAGAGAAGCATTAATATTTTTTAAAGCTTTTTTATTTAAAATGACAGAAACTGCAGAAACCAATGCTGACCCCAATCCATACCAAAACCACATATGGTTTTTATTTTATCAAAGAGGTTTGTTTTAATCCAAGCTAATTATAAATTTTTTAAAATCTAAAATAAACTTAAAACCTTTTAAAAATTCTATTCCCACTAAAGCATCTTTTCCTGAAATGAAAAAGCCGCTAACTAGTTTATTATTATTTTTGTAATTTACCATGAATTCGAATAATTGAACCGGCATGACTGATCCGTCAGCGAGTATAAATCTTTGGATTAAACCAGGTTTTACCTGAAAGTAATGTTTTAATTTTATTGGAATAGCAATCCCGCCAGTAAAACCCGTATCGATAAAAGCATCTAATGGTAAAGATTTCAAATCTTTGACTATTAATGAAACACGAGGATTTTTATCGATATCTAAATATGGATTCATATTAAAGACTCATTAATCTACCTGCAAGTCTACCTACCTGAGCTAAAAAAAACTGTTTTTCCGGAAATTCTTTTTTAGCTTTATGAAAGGCTTCGATTGGTGTTTTTCCAACAAAATATTTCCCCGTTTTTACTTCAATCGTGACATAATAACTTGGATCATATTTTTTTTCAATTAACGGTTTGATACGATAATAAATCTTTTCTCCTTTATCAGCAATTTGTTTTCCTTTTCTATCTATGGTGATTGACATATAAAATAATTGTAGTATAATAATTTCAAGTTTGCAATAAACTTATGAAAATACTATTCATTTCCAATTCGTCTTCAAGGCGACTCTTTGGGGAGGGTAGTATTTTTATGGCCTAAAGAGTAAAAAATATTATCAGCCCCCCGCCCAAAATTGGGCGGTTTTTTTATGCCTGCCTGCCGGCAGGCAGGGCCTAAATTATAAATTTAATTAAAAAAAATGTGAAAAAACTTTGGATGGAAAATAAAAATAAATCAAATAAATTGGTTGATGAATATTGTTTTAAGGAAGGGGTTGAATCTGATAATTCCCTAGTCGTTTATGACGTCTATGGTTCTATCGCCCATGTAAAAATGCTTAATCAGATTGGAATTCTAAATGACGAAGAATTTAATAAACTAAAAACTTGTTTAATTGAGATCGTTGATCTACATAAAAATAATGAATTCAAAATTTCTCAAGAAGATGAGGATGTACATACTAAAATTGAAAGTTACCTTACTGAAAAATTAGGTGACTTAGGTAAAAAAATTCACACGGCTCGAAGTCGAAATGATCAAGTATTGGTTGATCTGCGACTTTACAGTAAAGAAAAGATCATTGATCTAGCTTTCCAAATTGATCAATTGATCGAAGCATTTATCAAATTTGCTAAAAAATATGAATTTATTCCTATGCCGGGATATACTCATATGCAAAAAGCTATGCCTTCATCGATCGGTATGTGGGTTGGCAGCTTCGCTGAACAATTATTGGATCAATTTCAAATATTAAAATCTGTTTATAAACTTAACGATCAGTCCCCTCTTGGGAGCGGTGCCGCCTATGGGGTATCATTACCGATCAATCGAGAATTAACCGCTAAGTTACTCGGTTTTTCAAAAGTTCAAAACAATTCTCTTTATTGCCAAGCGTCCCGAGTCACCGTACAACTTTCAATAACTCAACTGTTGGTACAAATAATGATATGTTCTTCTCGATTTGCTCAGGATATTTTATTATTTACCACTAGTGAGTTTAATTTCTTTGATGTTAATGAATCGATCTGTACCGGTTCAAGCATCATGCCACAGAAAAAGAATCTTGATCTAATGGAATATGTACGGGCTAAGACCCACATGGTTATTGCCAATCAGCAATTAATGTCTTCATTAACCGCCAGCTTGCCATCGGGATATAATGCTGATTTTGGCCAAACAAAAAAACCTTTTATGGAGTCATTTGACATTACGATTCAAACCTTGGAAATTTTGAAATTAACTTTAAATTCAATCAAGCCTAATGTCGAAGTCTTAATTAAAAGTTGTTCTCCTGAACTTTATGCCACTCATTTCTCTTATGAACTTGTCAAGAAAGGTATGCCTTTCCGAAAGGCTTATTTGGAAATTAAACAAAATCTAAATCAACTTAAATCTCCAGATCCGATTTCGTTTCTTAAATTATCTGATCATTCTGGAGGAACAAATAATTTAAAACTTAATTCGATTCAAAAAGAATCAAGTAAACAAAAAAACTATTGGGGAAATCTAAAACATAAATATGAAAAAGTTATCAGTTTTTTACTCTCATAAAATATGAAAAACTTTTTACTCAGGCGAGCCAAAAATATTTGCTAACCCTAATTATTATTTAAATTTATTATTATGAAAAACAAAACATCGTATATTAAAGTTGCGTCTTACGAAGCGCGAATAGGAAAAGTTAAAAAGGTTTTATTGCTCTATTCTGGTGGTCTTGATACTTCGGTAATGCTCAAGTGGATCCAGGATAAATATAAAACTCAAGTGGTTACGTTGACACTTGATATTGGCCAACAAAAAGATGATCTTGAGGCTGTCAAGAAAAAAGCTCTAAAATTTGGAGCGATCAAGGCAATTATTCTTGATGTAAAAAGCGAGTTTGCCGAAGATTTTTTGGCTAAAGGCATTAAGGCAAATGCTTCCTATCAGGGAGACTATCACCTTTCAACCCCAATGGGACGGGCTATCTTGGCTAAAAAAGCTGTTGAAATAGCTAAACAAGAAAAGGCAGATTGCATTGGGCATGGATGTACCGGAAAAGGAAATGATCAGGTCCGCCTTGAGGGATATATCTTAACGTTTGACCCAAGCATAAAAATTGTCGCTCCGGTGCGGGAATGGGCAATGGATCGAAACGAAGAGATCAAATATGCCAAAAAATTTGACATACCAGTTCCGGCTAGTATTGATTTTCCATATAGCGTTGATGACAACATGTGGGGAATGACCTGGGAAGGAGGCGAAATTGAAGAGCCTAATAAGATCGCCCCGATCGAAAAGTTTTTAACCACATATACGCTGGCAAAAAATGCACCAGACAAAGAAGAATTTGTTACTATCTTTTTTGACAAGGGAGTTCCAACATCTTTGAATAATGAGAAAATGCCGTTGTCAGATCTAATAGAAAAACTTAATAAAATTGCCGGTGCCCACGGTGTTGGAGTGGTCCATATGTTTGAAGACCGATTGGTGGGATTAAAAAACGGCGGGATTTACGAATTACCAGCGGCTGACGTCATCATAAAAGCTCATAAGTACCTAGAAAAATATGTTTCCACGCGTCAACTTAATGAGTTGAAGGAAATTATGGATACAAAGTGGGCGTATCTCTGTTACGCTGCCCTTTGGTATGATCCGACGATGAATGCTATCAATACCTTTAATGATAAGGTTAACGAAAAAGTTACCGGTGAAGTAACCGTTAAACTATATAAAGGTAGCGCTAAACCTGTGGCGATGAAGTCAAAATATGGCCTTGATCATACCTCGTTTAACAATAACGAAGGATATGGTTTCAATGTCAATGCCAGCGCTGGTTTTACAGAAATTTATACATTACAGATGAAATTGGCCAACCAGAAAAAATAATAGATTTTGTAGGGGCGGACTTTATGTCCGCCCTTTGGTTTTATGATTAATAATTTTTTTGATATGATATTAGCATGATTAAAGAAGAAGTATTAAAAAATCTGCAAACGGTTTTGGAAAAAATGAACGTCAAAAATCCTGATATTGATTTGGATCACCCTGCCAATTCCGACTTTGGAGATTATTCAACTTCCATAGCCCTGAAACTGACAAAACAACTTAAAAAAAATCCCCTATTAATCGCCGAGGAAATTAAGAAAAATTTTCCCAAAACTGACTTTATTGAAAAAATCGACGTTGTCAAACCTGGCTTTGTCAACTTTTGGATATCAGCTGTACAATCGATTAATCGATTGACTGATGTTATTGAAAAAAATTTTATATTTCCTGAGTATCATTTAGGAAAAAATAAAAAACTCATGGTCGAATTTGCCCACCCGAATACTCATAAGCTTTTTCATATTGGCCATCTGAGAAACATTTCGACAGGCGAAGCGTTGGTAAGAATTCTTGAAGCTGTTGGAAATAAAGTTATTAGAGGCAATTATCAAGGCGATGTTGGTTTACATATTGCGAAGTGTTTGTATGGAATTCAGAATTCAGAATTCAGAATTCAGAATTTAAAGACTTTACAGGAAAAAATTGAATTTATCAGTAAGATGTATACGGCGGGAACAAAAGCTTATGAAGATGATGAAAAAGCTAAAGCAGAAATAATCAAAATTAATGGAATGATTTATGATCATGACCCCAAAATTGTATCTTTATTGACTGAAACCAGACAATGGAGTCTTGAGTATTTTGAAGAAAATTACAAAAGATTTTACAGCTATTTTGATCGATGTTATTTTGAAAGCGAACTACCTGAGCGGGGAATAAAAATTGTCAACGAACTTTTGAAAAAAGGGATTTTGGAAAAAAGCCAGGGAGCGGTTGTCTTTAACGGAAAAAAATACGGGCTGGACACCAGGGTTTTTGTTAATTCTCTTGGCTTCCCTACCTATGAAGGAAAAGAATTAGCACTTGCTGAAAAAGAATTCTCCGACTTTGGAGAATTGGATAAAATTATTCACACAGTCACTCCAGAGCAAACCAGTTTTTTCAAAGTTACTTTCAAAGTCGAGGAATTAATTGATGAAAAAAAATATAAAAATAAACAGTATCACCTTGCCTATGAATGGGTAAAATTAAAAGCCGGAAAAATGTCTTCCCGGGAAGGCAATGTCATTGAAGCCAACTGGCTAATAAATGAAATTAAAAATAAAATATTAAAAAAATTCAAATGCAATAAAGAAACAGCTGAAATTTTGGCCGTTGCTTCGGCAAAATATTCTTTCCTAAAAAACAGTACGCAAACTATTATTCATTTTGATATCGATGAATCGATCGCGGTTGACGGTAATTCTGCTCCTTACTTAATTTATACCTACGTTCGCTGTCAAAGCGTGTTTAGAAAAGCTAATGATTATCTTCCCCACGGTCGTGGGATAGATAATGTTAATCTGAATTCGGATGAACTTAATGTTTTGAGAATCATAAATCAGTTCCCCGAAATTGTTGAACAGTCAGCTATACGGTTAGCCCCCAATCTTATTGCAAACTATCTCTATGAACTGGCGCAAAAATATAATTACTTTTATCAGAAAAATAAAATCTTGGAATCAGAAGAAAAAACAAAACAGTTTAGACTAATGTTAACTCAGGCAGTGGGAAAAGTGATTAATGAAGGACTTTATTTGTTGGGAATTAAAACAGTCGAAAAAATGTAAATTTTTATGTTCTATATCTGCTCAAATTGCGGTTTTGGTTCCGGTTCTTGGATCGGGAAATGCCCTGACTGTGGGAAATGGAATACGCTGAAAGAAAAACCCGAATTTGCCAAATCTTCATCAAATAAGAAGGGTGAGACTGTCAAGAAAATCACTATTACTTCCCTATCAAAAGTAAAAAACTCAACAAAATCCAGACTCTCAACCGGCATTTTTGAATTTGACCGGGTTTTGGGCGGCGGAGTTGTCCCCGGCGAAGTAATTCTACTTACCGGTCAGCCGGGAATCGGAAAATCAACCTTGGTTCTCCAGGCTTTTCAAAAACTCAAGGTTCTTTACATCTCCGGCGAAGAATCAGCCGAACAAGTAAAGAATCGGGCGGAAAGACTTTCAGTCAATCTTGAAAATTTATCTTTCTCAGCTGATTTGCAAATTGAAAGCATTATCCAAAGCCTGGAAGAATTAAAAGATGAAATTGAAATTGTTATTATTGATTCTGTCCAAACAATTTACTCAAAGGATATTCAAGGACCAGTTGCTGGAGTCAGCCAGTTAAAAGAAGTTACCAAAAAAATCATTAACTTTGCCAAACAAACAAAATTATCTGTTTTATTGATTGGTCATATTAATAAAGAAGGAGATGTGGCCGGACCAAAGACTTTGGAACATTTTGTCGACTGTGTACTGGAACTTGAAGGTGAGAAAGTTTCAAATTTTCGATTGCTGCGAGCGTCAAAAAACCGCTTTGGATCAACCGATGAAATCGGAATTTTTGAGATGAAACAGAAAGGATTAAACGAAGTTAAAAATCCTCTTGTGTTTCTTGAAACTGAGAAAAAACTTGAGCCGGGCAAAGCCATTGTTGGAGTTGCCGAAGGAAAAAGACCATTCTTTTTTGAGATTCAAACATTAGTTGTTCCGACCAGTTTGATGAATCCCCGGCGGGTAGTTAAGGGTCTTGATTATAATAAAGTTCTCTTACTTTTGGCCGTTGTCAAAAAAAATCTTCACCTACTTCTTGACCGGTTTGACGTCTTTGTCAATGTCGTTGGCGGTGTTTCCATTAAATCAACCGTGGCTGATCTTGGATTTATTGCTTCCTTGATCTCTTCCTTCAAAAACATAGCTTTACCGGTCAATTCTCTTTTCGTCGGTGAAGTTGGACTCCTTGGTGAAATCCGCTCATCATTTATGGAGGAAAAAATTATTGAAGAAGCAAACCGTCTGGGATTTAAAAAAATTTATTCCTCAAAATTAATTAAAAACGTCAAGGATTTTGCAAAACAAATTTAATTCTTCTTGTTTGTCATCCCCGTGAAGACGGGGATCCAGACCTATAATTACCTTAAATGTATATTTAGCTTGGATTCCCGCCTCCGCGGGAATGACATGTTGCATAAAAGTAGTGGGAGAGATTCATCGTTCCATAATAACAATTAAGGCGTTTTTTTAAAGAAAGTTTTTTCAATGGTGGTTTTTTTCCCATTTGCCCCAATTAAATTAATAATAAGTTTGTTTTCCCCCTCATTAAGTGAATAATCATAAGTAAAAATTCCCTCTTTATTTTGATAAATTCTTTCACCCGTAATTGTAACACTTGTATCTTTCTCAGTTCTTCCAGTAATTTTTACTTTTTTTTCTACAGAAAAATTTGTTTTCGTTGGAGATAAAAGAATAAAACTTGGTGGCGAAAAATATGTTTTTAATTGAAAAATAAAATATAAAACAAAAAACAAAGCTAAAATTATCAAACCAAACCTCAAAAACTTTTTTGTTTCTGAAGTTAAATAGGCAGAGGTAACTTTTTTTTTAAATCTAACATCATCTTTTTTTTCATAATCCCGTCGGAAAAAGGCGAGAATTTTTTTTTCATCAAGATTCAAAACACGGGAATAGTTCTTGAGAATTCCGGTTATATAAATTTTTGAGGAAAAAAAATTCCAATCTTCTTCTTCAATCGCCTTTAAATATTTTTCCCTGACTTTAATCTGTTTTTCGATGTCAACAAGAAGCAGACCTTTTTTTTCCCTTTCATTTTTAAGAATGGTGCCGACTGATAACATAAATTTATTATACTCTTCCTGTATATTCGCCTGTTTCCGGATTGATGCTAATTGTCTCCCCGATTTTTACGAATATTGGCACCATAACGATCGCCCCGGTTTCGACCTTAACCGGTTTTTTGGCTCCGGAAACTGTATCGCCTTTGGCCGCATCTTCCGCTTCAACAATTTTCAATCTGACACTGCTTGGCGGACGAACTGTCAGAGGTTTATCGTTATACATGTAAACAAACATTTTTTCCCCTTCTTTGAAAAATTTTGTTACTTCTCCAACCGCTGAAATAGGTAAGGAAGATTGATTAAAAGTTCTTTCATCCATAAAAAATAAATTTTCGTTATCTTTATACAAATATTGCATCTCGACTGAAGTGACATCTAATACTTTGACCTGTTCGTTGGACTTATAGGCATACTCAACATTTTTTGCAGACACCAGGTTTTTTAATCTCGCCTTCATCAAGGCCGACCCCTTTCCAGGGGAATAAAAATCAGCTTTCTGGACTTGGCAAATTTCACCCTGATGAAAAACAAACTCACCCTTTTTCAGATTACCTGCGTTTGTTTTCATAATTCAATGTATTTAAAAACGAGGATATTAAATTTTTTACGGTTTTTTGTTTTCCGTTAAAAAATTGAATACCGAGTTTTTAAGAAATATTAATAAGTTTAAGCTTGTCTATTGAATCCGTATTAGCAAAAATCATCGCTAATCTTTCAAACCCAATTCCCGCTCCCGTGCAAACTGGAAGACCATATTTTAACGCTTTGATGAAGTCTTTGTCAATTGTATGATTGATCATCTTGGTTTTTTTGCGTTTTAAATTTTCTGAAAAAAATCTTTTTTCCTGTTCTTTATAATCATTAAGTTCTGTACAAAAACCTCCTACTTCCAGTCCGTCTATATAAAATTCACAGCGTTCAGCTGTTCGACCATCCTTACTTAATCTTGCCAATGACGCTAATTGTTTAGGATAATCGTGCAATAAGGTTGGATAACCGTTTTTACCTAAATTTGGTTCGATCTCTTGCGCTAAAATTTGAGAAAATATATCTTCATAAGTTGTTGTTTTGACAATTTTATATCCTTTGTTTATGGCTTTTTTAATAAATAATTTCTCATTAAATAATTCTTTTTCAGTTATTCTAGAATATTTATTAAACGCTTGAGCTACAGATAGTTTCTCCCATTTTTTAAATGATATTTTTTTACCTTGATAGTTTAATTCGTAATTCGTAATTCCTAATTTTTTAATAATATATTGTAAAAGCTTTAATACTTCATCAGCCAACTCTAAATAATTTACTCCCACTTTATAAAACTCTAACATCGTAAATTCAGGATTATGCCAATCTGAGTTTGGCTCACTATTTCTAAAGGCTTTTCCTAGATAGTAGCAATTACCAATGTTTGCCACTAAAAGTCTTTTTAAAAATAATTCCGGTGAAGGTGTTAAATATAGTTTTTCCTTCTTATCAAAATAATTAAATTCTGTTTCAAAGATTTCCAAATACGATTCTGGAATCAACGCCGGAGACAAAACCGGCAGATCAACTTTCAGATAATTATTTTTTTTCATGAACTCATGAAGCGCCTGCTCGACCTGGAGATGGATTTTATAGTTGTTAAGATTATTAATGGTTGTTTGTATTTTCATGGTCAAATTATACATTAGGCATAACGATATTATTATATCTTTATAGTGGTTTTACTTATCAAACCATAAATCATAATTTACCGCGTCTGATTGCCCTTGACAAGAAGAAGAAGAAAAAGTAATATATGAAATATGTTATTTCCATCAAAAGAAATGGGTGGGGGGGGTGGTCGAGGTTTAAAACCGGAAAATTTAAAGATAAAAAATTTAAAGACAAATATGGCATTAGCTTTATTATCTTTAAATGAACTTTTCGTGAAATTTAAATCTAAGCTTCCTCTCAAAAAGTAGTTAAATCTCCTCCTCCAACTCCCTCAATAACTCTTTTGCTCTCCCAGAAACTCTTGACGGCGTATTGATTTTATAAATGACGTATTGATCGCCTTTACGGTTTGATTGAGGATAAGGAACACCTTGACCGTGAAGACGAATAGTTATTCCCGACTGGGTACCTGGTCTAACTTTAAGTTTAATTGTACCGTTAACGGTTGGCACTTCTATAACTCCGCCAAGAACCGCCAAAGAATAAGAAATTTCCTTTTCAAAGTAGATATCCTGACCTTTTCTGGTAAAGTATGGATGAGGTTTAACTTTCACCTGCAGATCAAAATCGGAAAATCTGATCGTCATGTTATTATCTACACCGGCCGGAATTTGAAATGATTTCTCCTCACCCTTGACGATCATGGTTTTTTTCACTCCGTTGACGGCTTCTTCAAAGGTCAGAGTGATTTCATAAACATCTCTTCTTGTCCGCCGTTGTCTGGAAAATGGCGATTGAAAACCGAAAAATTGCTCAAAAATTTCAAATGGATCAGAAAATCCACCGAAATCTACATTCTCAAATCCCTGAGTTGAAAATCCGCCAAATCCCTCAAAAGGATTTGATTGTCCGCCGCCTCCGCCACCAAATCCACCTGGCCCACCCCGATTGAAAGCGCTTTCACCGTATTGATCGTACATCTCCCGCTTCTTTGAATCAGAAAGAATTTCATATGCTTTTGTAACATCCTTAAACCTTCCGTTTGCTTCGGAAGTCTTATTTCTATCCGGATGCCACTTGAGAGCCTGTTTCCTGTAAGCGGTTTTTATTTCCTGTTCTGACGCATTTTTTGAAACACCAAGAGTTTCATAATAATCGGACATAATTTTAGTTAACTACTTCTCCTTCCTCTACTTTCTTCCCCTTGTCCTCTGTAGCTTTAGCGGAGGAGGATTTTTCTTCTCCTTTTGGTTGTTCCTGACCTTTACCATACATCGCCTGACCGATCTTTGAAAGCTCATCGGAAAGATCTTTAGTCTTAGATTCTATCTCATCTTTTGTTCCTTTTTCGATCTTTTCTTTCAAATCCTTGATCTTTTTTTCAACATTTTCTTTGACGGTCTTGTCAACTTTGTCTCCGGCATCCCGTAAAGATTTTTCTGAGACATAGATCATGTTGTCAGCTTTATTTCTGACCTCGATCTTTTCTTTTTCCTCTTTATCTTTATCAGCGTTTTTTTCCGCTTCTTCTCTCATCTTTTCGATTTCATCTTTGGTCAAACCTGTTGATCCGGTAATCTTAATCGCTTGGGATTTTCCGGTAGCTTTATCTTTTGCCGTCACTGTTAAAATTCCATTGGCATCCAGCTCAAAAGATACTTCGATTTGAGGAACGCCCCTCGGAGCTGGAGGAATTCCGTCCAGCGTAAATCTTCCTAAAGATTTATTATCCCGGGCCATTGGCCTCTCACCCTGGAGAATATGAATTTCAACCTGAGTTTGATTATCACCAGCAGTTGAAAATACTTCCGTTTTTGAATTGGGCACCGTGGTATTTTTTTGAATCAACGGTGTCATCACTCCACCTAATGTTTCCAGTCCCAATGTCAACGGAGTGACATCTAATAACACCACGTCTTTTGTTTCACCGGTCAAAACTCCTCCTTGGATAGCCGCTCCAAGAGCGACCACTTCATCAGGATTGACCGAACGATTTGGCTCTTTACCAAAAAAGTCCTTTACTTTTTCAATTACTTTCGGCATTCTGGTCATTCCTCCGACTAAGACAATTTCATCAATTTTGGAAACTTCTACCTTTGCGTCTTTCAAACAGGCTTTGACCGGTCCAAAAGTTTTTTCAATTAACTCGCCGATTAATGATTCAAGTTTAGCTCGATTTAGCTTCATCACTAAATGTGAGGGTTGGCCATCCTTGACGGTCACAAAAGGCAAATTGATTTCTGCTTCTTTTGAAGAAGACAGTTCAATCTTGGCTTTTTCGGCCGCATCACGTAGTCGCTGTAAAGCCTGAGGATCTTTTCTCAAATCCACACCGTTTTCCTTTTTGAATTCTTCGGCCAAATAGTCAAGAATGACTTTGTCAAAATCGTCACCGCCCAAATGAGTATCGCCGTTGGTGGCTTTGACCTGAAAAACACCCTCTCCCAGTTCTAAAACGCTGATATCAAAAGTGCCTCCTCCTAAATCGTAAACAGCAATTGTATGAGCGTGTTTGTTATCCAATCCATAGGCCATAGCCGCTGCCGTCGGCTCATTAATAATTCTCATTACTTCCAGTCCGGCAATCTCACCGGCCTGTTTGGTGGCCTGGCGTTGCGCATCATCAAAATAAGCGGGCACCGTAATAACGGCTTTATCAACTTTTTCTCCCAAATGAACTTCCGCGTCGGTTTTAATTTTTTGTAAAATCATTGCCGAAATTTCCTGTGGAGTGTAGGTTTTTCCTTCAACTTCGACATCGGCCATCTCATCGCGGCCTGATTTAATCTTATAAGGCAACCATTTGGAATCAAATTTAACTGATTCGTCCGTAAATCGTCTCCCCATTAATCTTTTAATGGAAAAGATCGTATTTTTTGGATTAACAACCATCTGTCTTTTGGCCACATCGCCAACAATCCGCTTTACCGGATCAACAACCGACGGAATAACGTTTCTTCCTTCTTGAGAGAAGATAACTTTTGGTTTTCCGCCCTCCATCACCGCCACACAAGAATTAGTTGTCCCTAAATCAATCCCGATTATTTTAGCCATATTGATTAAAAATAAATTTTTAATAAATTATAAATCCTAACTTTAAAAATAAACAATCTCCAATATCCAACTCCAACATCCAATTAACAATATCCAATGGTCAAATCAAAATAATTTGATTATTAATAATATTGGAAATTGGTTAGTATTGGTGTTGGTCATTGTGTTATTGGTTATTTTTGGAAATATATAATTTAAACTTTTTTACTCACTTTAACCTGTGCCACTCTAATTATTTTATCTTCAAACATGTATCCTTTTCTCAAAACTTCGACAACCTTGTTATCCTCAATATCTGTAACAACATCAACTGCTTCTGCTAAAATAGGATCAAATTGTTTGTTTATTACTTCTATCTCTTCAACTCCAACTTCCTTGAGAGTTTGATAAAGTTTATTTTTTGCTAACACTAAACCTAAATCTTTATTAAAAACTTCAGCCTTTCCTAAAATATCTAAAAATGATAATAATTTCAAAATCAAATCTTTATTAGCCGTTTTTATTAATCCAAATTTTTCTTCTTCGACTCTTTTTTCTAAATTTTGATAATCAGCCAAAGCCCGCAAATATTTATTTTTATTTTCTTCAACCTGTTGTTTCAATAAATTTATCTCCTCTTTTAATTTCTTTATTTCTTCTTTTTGTTTTTTATCGTTCATAATTTTTGTTCTTTCACAATTTCCCCCAACAGTCCGGAAAAATATCTTATCTGGGGTATAACATCATCATACGACATTCTTTTGGGTCCGATGACACCTATAATCCCTTTGATTTTACTGCCTTCAAATTCTCCAAAAACACTGGCGCAACAATCAAAAACCGGATCATGAAAATCTTCTTCTCCCAACATGTAGTAAATTTCATCTTCCAGGGAAAACATATCGTTTAGTATTCTTTCCCAAAATGTAATCTCATCTAATCGGCCAAATAAGGTCCGTGATAGATTAATGTCAAGAAATTCCGGCTGATTCAAAAGATTGGCCATACCGGAATAATACATATTGCCTGAATTGGTGGTTATTAAAGATAGCAGTCCGGTTTTTTGAGATAAAATTTTGGTTGCCTGAGAAAGCAGACGGTGAGTTTCTTTTCTTTCATCCCAAACACCATTTTTATAGGAAACTTCATCTGTCGTCGACATTTCTTTCTGCTTCATTAAATGCTTTATATAAAATCTGAAGCCCTTGGCCGAAGGAATTCGGCCGGATGAAAAATGAGTTTTTTTAAGATAGCCTTTTTTTGCTAACTCTACCATCTCGTTCCTGATTGTGGCTGGCGAAACGCCAAGTTTATATTTTTTTTCCAAAATCTCACTCCCCACTGCTAAACCGGTCTCTGTATATTCGTGAATAATTACCTTCAAAATGTCGATCTGTCTTTGCGTCAAATCTTCCATATTTAGCAATGATATAACATGTCTGCTAACGTGTCAAGAGCATTTTAAAATATGTTTTGTCATCCCCGTGTTTACCCTGAGTCTATCGAAAGGAAGACGGGGATCCAGTCTATAATTACATTTTAAAAACAAATAAAGTGATTTTAGTCTGGATTCCCGCCTACGCGGGAATGATATTTTATTTGATATAATTTCTGCATGATTAAAAAAATCATCATCCCCTTTCAGCAAAATTTAAAAATAGAAGGTGATTTGCATGTAAATAAAAAATCAAAAACTTTAATTATTATATGTCATGGATATAAAGATTCAAAAGATGAACCTGTAATCAAGCGTATTGCCGAATTACTGGAAAATAATTTCAATGTCTTTCGATTCAATTTTACAGATAAAGACGATCCTTTTTTACCCATAGAAAAGGAAAATATCTCAACGATAGTTGATTATTTTTCTCATTCTTACAAAGAAATTATATTACTCGGCGCCAGTTTAGGAGGACTTTCAGTTTTGTTAAGCATAAAAGATAATTTACGCGTCAACAAATTAATTTTTGTCAATCCTTTTGTTTATTTATTTAAAAAAGTTGCCTGGCGTTTTAGAAAAATGCTAATTTCAATGATAATTTTTTATCCGTTTGTAAAAATTATTCGGGAAAATTTGAATTTTTATTTTAAATCACTTAAACCAGAACTTATTACTATTCCAACTTTGTTAATCGTAGCTTTAAAAGATGAAAAAGTTAGTTCAATACATGGTAAAACTCTTTATAAACAGCTTGGCTCAAAACAAAAAAAATTAATCTTAGATGAAAATATAGATCATGGCCTTAACAAAGAAATTTACATAAAATACGTGGCTGATTATATTATTGATTGGTTAAAAAATATATGAAACTCGGCGCTCATCAATCAATCTCTGGCGGATATTCAGAAGCTCTAAAACGGATAAATAATATTGGCGGGAACTGTCTGCAGATATTTTCCTCCTCTCCCCGAGGTTGGAACTTTTCCAAACCAAGTGACAATGAAATTTCCCAATTTCTTAATCTCAAATCTCAATTAAATATTGATCCTGTCTATTTCCATGCCACATATTTAATCAATCTTGCTGATGATGGTAGAATCGGTCACATGTCGAAATTATCATTAATAACTGAATCAAACCTGGCGCCGAAACTCGGTGTCAAGGGATCGATAATTCACCTTGGATCTTTTAAAAATTATCTTATGAACGATCGTCTACAAGATAATAAATATAAAATTTTAATTTCAAACATAAAAGAGATTTTGGAAAAAACTCCTAAAAACACACTGTTTATTATTGAGAATGCCGGAAACAGAAAGATCGGACAAACGCTGGAAGAAATTTCGCAAATCGTCAAAGACGTTAACAGCAAACGAGTCCGTTTGTGTCTTGACACATGCCATCTGTTTTCCAACGGCTATCGGTTTGATAGTAACAACGAGTTTGATTCTTTTCTTGGCAAACTTGAAAAACTTGACCTGCTTGATAAACTCGAGGTTTGGCACGTGAACGACAGCCGCGATGAATTTGATTCCGGACATGATCGCCACGATAATATTGGTCAAGGAAAAATGAATGTTGACGAGTTTAAAACTTTACTTAATTACCCGCAAACTAAAAACTATCCATTTATTATAGAAACCCCCGGTTTTGACGGCAACGGTCCTGACAAAAAAAACTTAGACATCCTAAAGAGCCTTATAACAACCTAAGGAACTTCGGGAGTTCCGAAACCATTATTTAAATTTGTTTTTCTTCTCTTAATGTAGGCGCCTCTAATATCCATATTAAAGTAATGAAGTCTTTCAGCGTCATATGGAATAGTAAAAATTTTGCTGCCCATACCTGGTTCAGTGATTTTATCCAAATAATTAATTAGCTCTCTTTTATTTAATGTGTTGACTCTTGCCCAGAGTAGTTTAGATAAAAATTCTTTTTGCCCATTTTTATTATCAAATTCATAAGCTGCGGTAAACAAATCTTCAACCATTTCTAAAGTGTAATAATAAATATTATGGGGATACAATAAGGTTTTTATCCTCAGATACAATTCATCTTGTGTTTTTGGATACATCGTTGGAGTAATTATTTGAGTTTCTACAGCGTTATCAAGATATTCTTTTCTCAACAATGATAAATTTTTATTTTGAGAATTTGCGAGATATTTATAACTTATATATTGCATTAATCCTTCTTCTATTGTTTTTCCAGTTATAACATGAGATCTAAGATTATGTATATTAAGGCCGGTATTAGTATATAATAAATTCCCGTCCTCTGTGTTTATTTCTGTTCTAGTAGAAATACCGTGACATAATTCATGATAAATAGCTAAAATATCATGTAGTCTAATTTTATCTTCTACAGTAACAATGGCAATATTTTCTCTCCTATAATATTGGTAATTTTTATCCTTTGTCTTTTTCCTAGAAAGAATCAGTTCTGGAAATTGATCGCCTTTAATATTAATTCCAACTGATTTATATACTTCAATAATATCTTTTTTAATATCTTCGATGATTTCCGTATATTTACTATTTTCTGGTAAAGATAGATCTAATTGCTCTGTTTTTTTTATCTGAATTTCTTCATCTATTTGAGGTATAGAAGACAAAGGTCTGATTTGTCTCAAAATAGTTTTATTTGGAAGCTGCACAAATGGACGATAGCTAATCTGCGGTTCTGTATTTTCTGGCATATATTTATTATAATTAACTAATGATCACTTTATCAAAAGAAATAACTGAATTACTCAACAAGTTCAAAAAAAATAAATTCCAGATTTATATCGTTGGTGGTGCCGTTCGCGATACTCTTCTAAATAAATCTGTTGATAACTGGGATTTTACGACAAACGCTACACCTGAACAAATTCTTAAAATGTTTCCCGATGCCTTTTACAACAATGTTTATGGGACGGTTTCCATTCCTGTAAAGACGCAAAATGTTGCGTCTCTACAAAAATCAATTGTTTTCGAAATAACGCCGTTCAGAAAAGAATCTGATTATGCCGATTCCCGTCACCCGGAAAAAATTGAATGGGCTAAAACCATTGAAGAAGATTTGTCCCGGAGAGATTTTACAATCAATGCAATTGCCCTTCGACTCACTTCGTTCGCTCAGGGTAAACCTACTTATGAATTAATCGATCCATACAAAGGACAAAAAGATTTGGCAAATAAATTAATAAGGGCCGTTGGTGATTCGGATAAACGTTTTAACGAAGATGCGCTCCGATTACTTCGCGCTATTCGTTTTACTGCTCAGTTAGGATTTCTTATTGAAGACTCTACCCGAAATTCTATTCAAAAAAATGCTGGACTTATTATTAAAATTTCCTGGGAAAGGATCAGGGATGAATTTTTAAAAATTTTGGAGAGCGAACATCCTGCCGAGGGAATTCTTTTTCTAAAAAGTACTGGTCTTCTTTCATATATTTTGCCTGAAGTTGACATTTGTTTTACCATTCTCCAAAAAAGTCCTAAGCGCCATCATATTTATGATGTTGGCACCCATTTGGTCATGGCTCTCAAACACTGCCCTGCAAAAGATCCGATTACCAGATTCGCCACTTTAATCCATGATATTGGCAAAGCGAAAACTTTTCATAAAGATGAAAAGACTGATTTAATAACTTTTTATAACCATGAAGTTGTTGGTAGAAGACAGGCGGAAAAAATCGCTGACCGATTTAAACTGTCAAACAAACAGAAAGATAAACTTGTAACTCTCGTTGCCGAACATCAGTTCACGGTGTCAGAAACTCAAACGGATAAAGCTGTCCGGAGATTCATCCGGGGAGTGACAAAAGACTATCTTCAGGATATGTTGGACCTTCGAATCGGTGATCGGATTGGATCCGGAGCAACGCCAACTTCCTGGCGTCTTGATCTTTTTAAAAAAAGACTTGAAGAAGTACAAAAGCAGCCTTTTCAAATCAAAGACTTAAAGATCGATGGTAATGATGTCATGAAAATATTAAAAATAAAACCCAGTCCTAAAGTTGGTGAAATTTTAAAAAAAATCTTTGATCAAGTGGTTGATAAAAAGATAGAAAATAAAAGCGATATTTTAATAAGTGAAACTAAAAAAATAGCCTCAGAATAACCTACTACATTATAATGTTATAATGTAGTGAATTTGTTTTTTCTTCTTGCAAACTTGATTCTTGTCCATGACCTGGATAAATAATTGTTTCTTCAGGAAGTTTAAATATTTTTTTAAAGGATTTTTTTAAATCATCCTGACTGCTGTACGAGAAATCTGTTCGACCAACCCCCTCTTTAAATAAAGTGTCGCCGGTAAATACTACGTTCTCTTCTTTAATATAGAAACAACAGCTTCCTGGCGTGTGGCCGGGAGTATGCAACACATGTAACATGTAACATGAAACATGAAACATTCCTTCTGTAAAATACTTAATATTTTTTGGCGCTAAAAAATTCTGATTATAATCTAAGAAATATTCAGCTGTTTCATTTAATCTATTAACTAAAAATTGATCTTCTTCAAAAATATATAAAGGAACGTTAAAGGATAACTGAATCTCACCTACTGCTCCGATGTGATCAAAATGCCCATGCGTTGCCAACATGCCAACTAAATTTAACCGTTGTCTTTGCAGTTCTTCAAGAATAAACGAGGCATCATCAGCCGGATCAATGATCAAGCAATCCTGTCCTTCAATTAAAAAATAACAATTCGCTTGTAACTGTCCCAAAGAATATTTGACTATTTTCATTATTATGATTTCAACCACTCAACATAGTCACAACCGCCCGGTGTTTTTGTGGCTGGATCCCAAGTCGCCGTTGAGCATTTTTTCAGTTTTTTTCCGGCCGCTGTTGTAAAGAGAACTAATTTCGCCTGGCATTTTGGACAATCCTCCTCAAGCGCCTCAGTGGTTCCCTTTATCCATTCAATATAATCACACCCGCCGGCCGTCTTTGTGGCCGGATCCCAGGTGGCTGTCGAACATTTTTTCATCTTTTTTCCAAATCGTGTCACAACTAACAAAAGTGGTGCCCCGCACTTCGAACACTTTTCGTCCAAGGTCACAGGAGGTGTTTCTAACCATTTTACGTAAACACAACCATCAATCGTGTGAGTTTCCGGATTCCAGCTCCCCTTCGAACATCGTTGTAATTTCTTACCCGACTTTATCTCAAAAACTTCACCTAACGCCGCTCCACACTTTGGGCAGACTTCCGAACCTTTCTCTGATGTTTTGTCATCCATATTTATTTTTATAAATTAATAATTTCTATCATTATTCTATCATTATAATATCATCTCTTGAAGAAGAAGATATAATTTCTCATCTAATTCTATTGCTCTTTGTGGATTAATTTGTTTTTTACTGCATTCTGCTTGTAATTGTTGAAATTCGAGAGAATTTATAATATTAGTTGTGTTGAACTTGCCCTTAGCAAAATCTACTTTTTCTAATTCTTTTTTTATTAATTCAAAAAAAGTATTCCAATCTGTGATTATTCTTTGAAAAAAATTTTTTATCTCTTCATTTCTAAATTCATGTAATCTTTCCGATGATTTTCTGGTCGGTATTTTCCAATTCATCCAATCATTAAGATATTCACGTAGTATTCGAGCTGCGTTAGTATACTCCTTATTTTCTAAAGGATGAGAATAGGCTGGAATTGTTTCACCAATACCCTTAGCCTGACTTTCATTAGCAAACCCGAATGATATATAAAACTTATCTATAATTTCATCAATTTTTTCATTTGTTAATATAAATTTTTCTCCCTCTAAAAGATGTGTTAGAAATGGTGAGATTTTATCAGATAATGCTTTTATAAAGGAAAGCATGTTTTTTCTATTGGCTTCTGATGTATTATATTTATATAAACTACTATGTTGTTTTTTTAGTTTTTCTAAATAATCATTATCTAAAATTTTGTTATCTTCAGCAAACCGAAGAAGTGTATAGCCTAAATTCCACGCTTGATTTATATTTTCTCTAGTAATTTTAGTCTGAGATAGATCTATTAGTCTATCTCCAAGTTTTTTACCTAACTGAAGATTATATGTAGAAGGATTACTAAAAAATTCGAGACTATTTTTCCAGTCTTCCCAATCCTGCCAAATTTCTCTTGAGTTTTTTGGGTTAAGTTGAATGCATGGAGTTAAATTTGACTCAATTTTACGCAAAGAAGCTATTAATGAATTTCCTTCCTGCATAGCTTTAGCGCTTGGTAGTATATATGATCCTCCAAAGTCATAATTATAAAATGAGTATAGTGGTTGTTCATATGGTTCAGGCACACCCAACTGATCAAGTTGAACGTCGTCAATGACTATTCCTAATTTATGAGCATGATATATTGTGTCAATTAAACCTCTAAACGCAGTTTTGTATAAATATTTTTTTCTTTTTTCATCATTAATAGCTTCCTGAAAAACTTCTCTAAAAGGTCTCCCCGGAATTTTAGGAACAGCGACGCTTGTTCCAGAATAATCGTTAGTTGCGTCAACTTCACAATTCCAAAATCGACTCGAGGCAACAGCATCGTTTATTGGAATAAATCTTTCTTCTGCAATTCTTTTTACAACTACTGGCATAGGTCCGCGCATAAATCCTCCAATCTCTTGCATATTTATTTCACCTGCTGCTTCAAAAACTTGCTGACTTATATATCCACTTGCGAGCATTCTACCTAATTGATGCTTCGCGTAAAACTCTTTAGGAGTGATACAATTTATTCTTTCTGTTACAGGAGGGAATAAAAAAGCCTGCTGTTTAAGTTCAGGAAATTGAAGATGTTCTCCCATTTAATTATGTTAATTATTAAGCTTTTTTTTCCTTTTCTCTAACCAAACTAAAATTGGCGTTGCTATAAAGGGCGAAGAATAAGTACCGGTAATCGTGCCAATTAATAAAGTCAAGATAAAAAATCTAATGGTTGACCCGCCCATGATTGTCAAAGCTAAAAGCATAAAAACTATTGTCATCGAATTATTGAGTGAACGAACCATTGTCTCAGTTAAAGCCTGGTTAGATGCCGACTCCATTTTCAATGTTCCTTGTTCGTTGTGGTATTCCCTAATTTTATCAAAAATAACAATTGTGTCGTGAACGGAAAAAGACATTGTGGTCAAAACTGCTGTCACAAACATTGTGTCAACTTCCGCACCAAAAAAACGGCCCAACAATGAATAAGTCCCAATAACGACCAATAAATCATGAAACATTGCCAGAACTGCCGCAAAAGCAAAATTAAAACCTTTAAAGGCAAAGCTCATATAGATCAGAATGCCGATGATCGCCAAAATCGAAGCAATTAAAGTTTTTCTGATTGCTTCTTTGCCTAAAATTGGACCAACCGTCTCTGAACGCAAAACTGTAATCTTTATTTTTAATTTTGCCTCCAGGTCTTTTTTTAATAACGATTCTTTGTTCTGGTCCAATACCTTTGTTCTTAACTGAATATTTTTATCCTGTTGTTTTAGACTGACGACAGATATTTTGTTTAAATCTAATATTTTTAAGATTTTATTTTTTTCAACCACTTTATTCATTTGAAATTCAAAATTACTTCCTCCAGTAAAGTCAATCGAATAACGAAAGCCCCATTTGATAATGGAAAATAAACCGCTACCAATGACAATTAAAGAAATTAAAAAGTATAGCCAACGATATTTTAGAAAGTTAATCATAAATTATGTACTTTTATAAAAAAAATTTATTAATCTTTTCGTTATCACCACTCCCGTGAACAAACTCGTTGCCACCCCAATTGCTAAAGTCAGCGCAAATCCTCTTACCATCCCAAACTGCGGCAGAAACTCCCAGCTTAACGGATTAAAAAGGATAAAAGCTACGATCAGCGTCGTCACATTGGCATCCTTAATAGCATCAATCGCTCGTCCAAATCCGAGCTTAACGGCAATATCAAAACTTCTGCCTGCTCGTAGCTCTTCTTTAATTCTTTCAAAAATCAAAATATTGGAATCAACGGCCATACCGATCGATAAAATAAATCCTGCCACTCCAGGCAATGTCAACACTAATGGAATCGCTTTAAAAATAAACAAAGAAATCAATCCATAAATTATTAAAGCCAGTGAAGCAATCAAACCCAATCTTCCATAATAAATAATCATAAAAAGCAAAACCATGATTAAGCCGATTGTTCCCGCATAAACGCTTTTTTTTACCTCGACTTCTCCCAAAGTCGGGCCGATATTTTTTTGCTCAACCAATTTTATTGGTAAGGGCAGTGCTCCGGAGTTAATGGCAATGGTTAATTTTTTCGCTTCGTCAGTTGTAAAATTGCCGGTAATTACTGCACTGCCATCTGTTATTTCTGTTTGTACCGTTGGCGTCGTCAATGGCATACTGTCAAGAAATATACCAACCGGTTTTCCTATATTTCTTTTTGTAATCGCCGCAAATAAATTTGTTCCTTGTTTATTAAATTTTAATCCAATCTGAGGTTTACCCGTTTGATTATCAAATTCAATTGTTGATTTCAAAATATGGATTCCTGATAATCCTGTCTCTTTTGTTAGTTGTAAAAAAATTGGAGTAGTTGTAGCGATTTTTTCATCAGGCGATTCTTTAAATGTCAGTTGTGCTGTTTGCCCGATTAATCTGATCGCCTCTTCGTAGTTATTAATTCCCGGCAAATCAACACTCAATCGATACCTATCCCCTGTCTTAATTGTTTGTATCTGTGGTTCGGTTACGCCAAAAAAATTAATCCGTCTTTCAATAACGTCACGGGCAGAATTCAGAGCATCGTTCAAATCTTCTTTTTTTATTTTTGAAGTATTTGCCTCAAAAATCAAACTGCTGCCTCCTTTTAAATCTAATCCCAACTTAGTAGTAAAATCTTTTTTGATATTTATTCCAAAAATATTGAAGTCTATTTTGTCCGGTATTTTATATTTAGATTTAATGCTCTCCGGAAGATCAACCCAAACAATAAAAAGTGTAAGTATTGTCAGTAATAATATCTTGATTTTATTCATAGCTTAATAAATCCTGAGCGAAGTCGAAGGATTATTTTAAGAGTTCTTCCTCCACTCCAACTAACATAATTTTAGGTTGTTTTAAAAATCTCCAGATAAAAGGATCATTGTTCTTTTTTCTGAAAATAAATTCATCTTCGGTCATAGCCGAATAATTAACCGCCCGGCCAAAATTTTTTTCCACTTCTTTAATTAACGCTTCAATTTCAACCACTACGATTACACCTACCAAAAGAAGGTAAATTTCGTCTTCTTTGATGATTATATTCTTGGGAAACTTGGTGGAAACGGCAACAAATTTTATTTTCCCGATCTTTGACAGATTACTATGAATTGAAGTTGCCAGTAAACTGGTTTTGGTAAAAATCCTCAAAAATTCATCATATAATTGATAGCTCTTATTCAAAGTAAAATAAACCTTATTGAGACGGCGTTCTCTTAATAATAATTTTTCCTCAGTTAAGATATCAAGTTCCCGCTTAACGGCATTGACTTCTTCGTCAATTTCCCGGACAACCCGGCGCAAATAATAGTTTTCACCCGGATGATGGAAAAAAAACTCAAGAATTTTCCGTCTCGCTTTTGAAGGGATTATATGTTGTAACATAAAGTTTGATTTAAAAAGCGAAGATATCAAATTTTTTTCGGTTTGTTGTTTTCCGATAAAAAATTTGGGTATCAAGCTTTTAGCTTAATTAATCCTTCGACTCACTCCGTTCGCTCAGGATGACTTACTTTCAGTAAGTCACCTTATTCCCAACCGGCAACACTTCAATAAATACCTGTCCACGAACAATCAAAATTTCTTTATCATTATTATCATAAAATTTAATCTGATCTTCTTCAGTGTCACGACCCCAAGTTCCTTTAATTACCTGCCCATTTTTGAAAAACAGCATATCTCCACTCCCAAACGTTTTGTAAAGTATGTGTCCGCCCTCATACCCATCATTGGCCGGTGATTCTTTAGCAAACATAACAACAATATTTTTAGCTTCCAATGCTTTTCCGGTATTTTTATCAAGATGAGAAATACCGCCGTTGACTCTCTTATAACCATTTGCTTGACTGTTATAATTCCAAATTACGGTAAAATCGCTGGCTAAATTGTCCCAAAACCCAAAATCTATTTTAGCCACTGTTCCCCGGTCAGATTGTCTTGCATCATCTTCAAATTTCCATGAAGAAAAACCTTTATCCCAGCTGACTCCTTTATCATCAATATTAGTCAATTCTCTTTTGTCTTTTGCATACTGCCAAAGTTTTTTGGTTGAGGTATAGACTGTGTGTTCCGTGGCCACATTTTTTAATCTTTCGTAATCACGCCAAAAATATGGAAAAGGAACAGAAAACTGATTTAAATCATTAAAAGATGACCACTCTAATTCTTTTATATAACCAAGAGCGTCGGCTGGCCCTGGTGTATTGGCTCCACCAACATGGGCATAAAGAGGATTTTGGCCATAACCTTCAAGAAACTTCAAGAAATAGATGCGGGCCGAACGAACCGGACCAACGTATGAGGCATCCTGACAATAAAATATTGCTAAAAAACGGGTAATTCCACCTTCGGCCACGGCTTCAAAAACAATATCCGCTGAGGATAAACCTGATTGTGGTCTGGCTAATTTGTGATTTTCAACCATAATGCCTAAAGGACGACGGCTTTCCCAAACGTTTTTTTGATTTTTTGTCAATAGTTGTCCATTAAGTGGGCATTCTTCAGTTTTTGGTTCACTGACTGCAGCCGTTTCGCTTGTTCCGTTTTCCGAACCGGGGGCTTTATAACTGATCGGTGACAAAAAAGACTGGCCTTTTTCAACCGAAAAAAAAGAATAAGTGGTTACCGCCGAAAGGATAAATAAAACAAAAACAATCAGGTAAGCTATTTTTTTATTGATCATATTCAAGACGAAATAATAATTGCCTTCTTTTCTTCTTCAGATAAATCGTATTCTTCACCCTTACCTTCTTTAACTTTTTTACTATAAACCCTCAAACCATCCCGAGTGTAGATGAAATTAATAACTATACCACTATTTTTATGGTTAAGAAAAGAGATCACAAAACTTTTGTCTCCCCCGCTTCTTTCAAAAGGATTAAACCGTATTAATCCAACCTTCTGAATGTGAAAGGATGATTCTTTTTTTATTATTTCTAAATCTTCTTTTGCTTTCTTATTAAATATCAATAATTCATCCAGGATCTCGTCGATTTTCTGTTTTCTAGTATTCGAAATCAGATTATTATAATGGGCTTTTGTTTTTAGAACTATCCCTGTTAGAACAGTTAACCAAACAAAAAAAATAAATATCAACCCATAAATAATCATTAATACATTCTATATATTTGTACAAAAACTGTCAACGAGATTTTTAAAAAAAATCGTTAAGAAGCGATAATAATTTAATCTTTAATAAGTTTTGCCTCAGTAAAAGTATCATATCCTTCTGATAGTCCTGCTAAATATCGACTAGATTCATTAAAAAATCTATGATCTTTCAGTGCTTTATTTATTGCTGAAGAAATCTTAAGAGCTTCATTAATTGCTTCAACTTCTCTTGGATCCCTTGTTCCTGTTTTTTGAATTTCAAACATATTTCTATTTACAAAATAACCATAACCAAGCGCTGTCATTTTACCGCTCTTTTCATCAGTAATAGGAACAGTCTCGGCAATCCATTTTGTTAAATGTTGGGCTAAATGCATTGAACTTTTATCAACTACGGCTCCAGCACAATATCCTATTTCATAAGCTATTTTATCTTCAGCCGTTGCATTACTTTCTCCATATCTGTTAAAACGTTCGTCAAAACGGCTGGCTCCAGCACCATAATAACCTGCAGTCATATTATTTACATTTCTTCGGCCTTGCTTTTCAAATATATGTGTCGAGATTGTTTGATTATCAGCAAAAATATCCAATCCTTGTAAAACTCCATCAGTAAATTGTTTTATATTAATCGGCTGCCCTTTCTTTTCTGCTTGTTTAACGGCCACTTCATAAAAAGGCATTGTACTAATAATTTGTGTGTCAGCCTCTTTTGCAACTTGAACTAATAACTGTTCGCGTTTTTTTTGATTATTTTCATTAGCTCTCGTTTTTTCTTCCAGCTGACGCTCATAGTATGACCTTTGATCAGGTTTTGCCCTGAGTATTTCATTCTTTAATTTGGTTTCTTCTTCCCAAGCAAATTTTTGCAAATCTTTTTCGACTAAATTAAGCGGTGTATTGCTTTTCTTTCTCTGATATTCTACTAATCTTTGTCTTAGATCCCTAACTTGTTCAATTGGAAGAGTATATTTTGGTTCTGCTGAATAATTGTGTTCGGAATAAAATTTGATTGTCTCAGCCAATATGCCTTGACCTTTCAATGCATCTTTTAAACTTGACGTTGCTTTTATTGGAACAACTCTTTCTTCCCAAGGTTTTGTTTTTTCTCCCTTTCCTTCTTCATGTTTTGTTACGTTTCTTTTATTAGCTTCTGCAACGGTACTGGCATGACGGGAAGTTTTTTCTTCATTCGTCATATTTGTTTTATCTGCGTCTTCTTTCTGTCTTAATCTCTCTACTTCTGCTTCCTTTCCCTTAAGTTTTGTTTGTAAATCCCCCACTTGTTTTTTTTCTAGTTTAGTTTTACCTGACAAACCTGCTGATAATTTTTCTAATTTGCCCCTAACTTCTTGAAGTTGAGATACTTCGCTAATTTGACTTCTTAACCTGGATTGTACAGCTTTAATCGCCTCTACATCTTTACCTACAGCATGTACGCTAGTTTTTAACTGAGCAGCTCTTGCTCCCGACTCACTAGCTTTGACTTCATTTTGTCTAACTACTTTTACAACTCTTTGTTCTGGAGACATGGGTGCTTCATTCATATAAATATGTATACAAGAAGAAGAAGAAGAAGTCAAGATAAAATAGGTTCTATGAAGGGTTGATTTTTGATTTTTAAAAAGAGAAGTGCTTAAATATTATCTATAAATTTGATTATGTGATCCAATGTCAAGAAATTCAATTATCCCATCACTCTCTTGATAAATTATTCTAATATCTCCAGTGATACTAAAAGATCTTTTCCCTTTTAGTACTCCCGAAAGTGAATGATCTCGAAGAATGTCACTATTTCTTTCATCAATAAAAAGCTGATATCTCACTTTAAATTTTTCAAGAAGATTAGAATTTATTTTTATTCTTTTATCGAAATGTTTTACAAAAGTTTTATGAAATATAATTTTCATCTTTTATCAGAAAGTAAAAATCTAAGTGCTTCATCAGAATCTTTATGTGCGTAGATATTTTTTCCTTGTTTTAAATCTTCATCCATTTTTTTGTATCGTTTTTTAGCTCTTTCTGAAAGAACTATTTTTTCTTCAAATTTATCCATTGTTTTCTTCCCAAAAACAATCGACTCAAGTCTGCCAATTCTGTTTAAAAGTTCTTCTAATGCCGATGCTGGTAAAGAAATTGTTTGATTCATATTAGCTCTATTTTAAAGCTCATTTTTTTCTTTGTCAAATGATTTAAGTTTACGAGTTAGCTAAGAGTTGATTTTAAATTTTCGATGTGCTATCGTGTATAACGTATGCCTAAGAAGACGAAGAAAGAAAAGTTAATGGCTTTGTATCACAGAAAGATCCGTTTACTGGAAAATAAACATGCAACTACTCCTATAACTTCACCGGTATCTTTGCCTTCTGAACCGAAACTAATGATAAAGCAGGAAAAAAAAATTGAAACAGTGCCTGTTAATCAATATTTTTTTTCCGACCTAAAAAAAAGTTTAATTTTAATCGTTCTGATCATTGGCCTTGAAGTTTCTTTGTATTTTGTTACGATGATTAAGTAGAAAATTTAAACTCGTTGTCACTCGTTAACAATTTCTAATGAAGGGGGTGAAATAAATTATGGTAAGCATGTACTGTGTCAAGTGTCGAGGTAAACAAGAAGTTGCCAATCCGGAAAAAGTAAAAATGAAGAATGGTAAACCGGCAATGAAAGGCAAGTGTCCAAAATGCGGAACCGGAATGTATCGAATCGGCACTGCATAATATTTTATTTAAATAGGATATGTATACCCCTCACCACTGTGGTGAGGGGTTTTGGTTTATATCTGCATATAATCCACAACAATACTCACAATGTTTTCAACATTTTTATTGCAATTCTTGAAATAAATAGAATCTAGAACTTCAGGTCCATTTTTTCTAATAACTTCACTAATTAAAGCATGCATAAATGATTGCGTGATAGATTCTATATTGTTAAAATCTAAAACTATTTCTCCTCTTTTTTTTATTATTGGATCAATCAATTTTATTCTAATATTTCTTGCTACATCTTTGTCTTCAGCAAAACTCCCTGTTTTTTCAAAAAGGTTTATTATTTTCATATGAATTTAGGTTTTTTAAACATTGCTTTTTTTCTCTCCTTAATAGATTTTGAATATATATTTCGTATCAATTCCAAAAGTTTTGAAAATTCCTCTCCCTGATTCAAATTTATATCTACTCCAACAGCCGTACCATCCCAATAAGGAAATTTGTCACTTACTGAATGCTTATCTTTGAATGGATCGGCATACAATCGGATTTTTTGAGATACACTTGTTTTTAATAGTTTGTACATCGAGGACCCACTATAAATAACAAAAAAATCTCGATTAACTTTTGCTATAGATTTTATAAAAAATAATCCTGCACCGGCATTATAATCAGTTCCTCCAATACGTTGGGTCGTTCCCGTAATACCAGGAGTCAATGCCAATCTTAATGCGTCAGAATCATTTATGACTCTATGTGCTACCGCTATTGATGTTTTTATTCCTATTCCTCTATCAACTATGCCAATTCTTATAGTGTTACTCTTTTTATAATATTGAGCGCATAATATTGCTCCAATTTTCGATCTTGCATGTTCAAAAACATTTCTTGTTAATTCACTGATTACATATCTAATCGGCTCCACCTGTTCAGACTTAAGATGTAATAACGGAATCATATCGGTAATAAATTTTGTTAAATAATCGCTATTTGTGATTTGCGTTAAAGGTATAAATCTTCCAGCTGATTCATGTTCTGTTATGTGTATGTCAGAAGAGATTTTCAATAAATCAAACAGCTTCATTCTTTTAAGATAATGCTTCGACTTGGCCTCCATATGCTCACATGTAATGTTTTGAGGTTCTAAAGATAAACCCAAAGAGGCTATCATTCCAAGAACCACTGGATGGATTGATATCCACTCTTTATGAGCTGTAATTTCAAGTGATTCTGGATTGGAAGTATCAAATGATCTTAAAAATGGATCAATATTGCCTAAAAAGGCACTATTTGGTAGATGTATCTTCATTTATTCCGGGATCACGGTCTGTATTAATATTTACCGGGATTCCCGGTATTATTATAAAACATGCTTTTCTCGGTGTCAACACCTATATTAAATCGGCACTGCATAATATTTTATTTAAATAAGGTATGTATCCCCCTCACCATTAATGGTGAGGGGTTTTGTTTAGAGCAGTTTAAATGTGTGGATTTTTTTGTATATAGAACAGTTTTCATTAAGAATGCTTTTGAATAAAGTCAGTTTATTAATTTTAAATGAAATGTCGACCGACACTTTGGTTAATCTTTTTTTCAGGACAAAATACTGTTGTTTTGAAGGTATTTTGTATCGGGCCAACGTTAAATGGGGAGTAAATTTAACTGAATTCTCAAATATTTGAAATGTCTCATTTATGTCTTCATTAATTTTCTCAATTATCTTTTCCCTTTTGAAATTCAGATAGATGGTGATTTTATTACGAATAAATAAATCTAATGTAGTTGAATAAAAATAAAAGGACTCCTTGTCATATAAAACTTCTTCCAATCTGTTGATGATTTTTTTCTGATTATTAACTTCTCCAAAAAAATTAACGGTAATATGGTAATTGTCATTGGGAATCCACTGAAACTGAGGGTAGGTTTTTTTTATTTCTGATAACTGGTTGTCTATTTCTTTTTTTATTTTATCTGACAGCTCAACCGCTAAAAACAAGCGCATAATAAAAATATCAAATACCTGCCCGCTATGCTTCGCAAAGCGTAGCAGGTGGGTCAAAAATGTTAACAATCCTTCTTGTTGAAAACCTTTTCAATAAAGGAATAACTGTCACAAGACGACCGCCTATTTTTTCAATTTGTTTCTTTTTATTTTCTATTTGTTTATCGCCAACGGTAACAGCTATTACGCTGGGAGATATTTTTTTTACCAAACCGAGGTATTCTTTATTTGTTTTTAAAAAAGGCAGGCAAACGATCAAATCAACCATAATCAAATTTGACAAAATCTCAGCTCTCTCTGATTGATTATGAACCGGTAGTTTTCTTTTATGTATCTTTATAAATTCATCCGACTCAAGTGCAACAACCAAAAAATCACCCTGTTTTCTCGCTTTTTCAAGAAACTTTAAATGACCGTAATGAATCAAATCAAAACATCCGCCGACCAAAACCGTTTTTTTATTTTTAAAAACAGAGGTAGATTTTTCTAAATCATTATATGAAATAATCAATGCTTTATTTTTCATGAGGTCTTCTTTGAAACAAAATCTATAAGCTTTTCCCAATTTATGTACCCATCTTTTGTCAGATAAGTCCCGGAAAAATCTTTTGTAAGTTCATTAATTTTTGCATTATAAGTATTCTTAAAATTCTCATCTCTTTTCTTTGCCTCTTTATCTATAGGAACGATTATTTTTTGGTAAAAATCTTTATCTCCTGTTATTAATTCCCAAAATTCTTGTCCGTAAAACTTATAATAACTCTTTTCTTTATCTTTCTTATCAACTTTGTGTGGTTTACTATCTTTTCCATACATGCAACCATTAACCGCAACTATCTTTAATAGTTCTCCTTCACTTTTTAAAATTTTTCTTGCAACTTTAAAATTTGTTTTCATTCTACCTATTTGATCGCTATTTCCCCAGTTAGTCCCCGACTTTATACCCACGACATACTTTTTATCATCTCTTTTAAAAATTAAGTCAATGCTTTTAAATTTAATTTGCTCTGCTTTATGTTCATTGAAAACTTTATTGCAAACAAAAATTGCTAATTCCTCCATTAAATCCCCAAATATTGTCTCTTCTTGGGAAGAAAGAAAAGCGTCAAGTACATATCTGATTAATCCTTCGGCCGTTTGAATATTTTTTGCTTTAAATAGATAGGGATTTTTTCTCTTCATCACACTATTAAACGTCAGTTTTTTTAATTTTTGTATTCTGACTTCATAAAAAGGAGTGATAACTCCTTCGGAGATGAACGTCTGCAATTCATTTTGGTCAAATCTATGCATAAGCAAATGTTAGTTGGTTTTCGGAGAAGTTTTCTTCAACCTTAACCAATTTCTTAAAAACGCTTAGGTCTTTTTTACCAGTTTCATTACTAAATCTTTCAATTGCAATATTATAATATTCTGGTAGAATTTCAATCCCAACGGAATTTCTATTGAGTAGAGAGGCAGAAATTGAAGTCGTGCCGCTTCCCAAAAAAGGATCGAGAATTAAATCCCCCTCTTTTGTAAACAACTTAATGAACCATGAAGGCAAACTCAGTGGAAATGTTGCGCTATGATTTTTGTTAGAACTTTCAGTTGCAAGATGGAGAACGTTTGACGGATAAACCATTTCTTTTCCAACCCAATTCGAAATGTTTTTGCCAAATCCACTACCTACCCTAGAATTATCCCTTCTTTTATCAGTTTCACTCAAATTTTTTAATCTAGTTTTTGCCCAATCTCCAATCGGAACCATAACAGCTTCTTGATACATATTAAATTTTTTACTCTTATTAAACTGAGGAAGTCTTTCCCAAGCATCTCTAAATCTATTAGGCCATTTTCCCGGATGACAATTACGCTTATGCCAGATAAATTCTTCCGTCCATAACCAGCCTTGTTTTCTCATCTCTTTTATTAAATCAAGAATATAGGTATGTCTTTCTCCATCTACAACTTTTTCTTTTATATTGAGTATGAATGTACCTGTTGGTTTTAATACTCTTAGCAATTCCTGTGACTTTGGTAAAAACCATTCTACATATTTATCTGGGTGTATGCCTCCATAACTTCCCTTTCTTTGATCAGAATATGGAGGTGATGTTATTATTAAGTCAACGCTATTTGAGGGTATATTCCTTAAAATTTCCGCACTATCTCCTAAATAAAACTCAGCAACGGTTTTTTTATATGGTAATACCTGTTTACTTAACATGTTAATAAATTCTACAACATTATTGACAAATTTATCTACATAGACTGACGGGGATGACAAACAGTGCCATAATTACTATACAATTAATATATGGAATTAAAAACAGAAATTGTTGAAGAAAAACAAAATGCTTTGATCGTATCAAAAAAAGAATATCCCTTTATTACTCTCTTAAAAAACGAATTAAAAAGAGTTTCCATTAATCCTTTCAGCTCACCTTTTATTCCAAAAAGCATCAAAATGTTTCACTATATTTTTATCATTGACGAGGCCATATCAATTGATCGGATTAACAAAAATAAAAATAGTTTTTTTATCCATATTTTTTTTGGTAAAAAGAATCATCAGGTGGTTATTAAAGATCCGCCGCAAAATATGAAAATTGTCAATGTCAGCGGTGACCGGCTGGAAAAAAATGAAATTGACAAAATTTTTTGGTTTGCTTTTTCCAAAAGTAACGAAGTCGGTCTTAACCTAAATTTATCCCAGTTGGTAAAACATAAAGCCAGTCTTTTTCCGGAAATTAGGAATAGTTATAAAAGATTTATAACAAAAAAAAGCCTTATCTTCTTATTATTCTTTCTTATCATTTTTTTTCATTTAATTTTTATTCCTTTTCTTTTTTTATCACTTTTCCTAAATTATCAAAATTATTTAACCCTGAAAAAAAACCCCTCTAAAAATACTGGTTTTTTAATTCAAACCAGTCAAAATTTCCATTTTTTTTCAAAAGGACTGTATGCAATAGTCCGGCCAAGTTATCTTTTATTCGGGATTGCAATTTTACCTGATAATCTGATCGACATAAACGAAAAAAGTTTTCTGATTATTAAACAAGCCCAGTCGCTTATAGAAAATGTCAGAGGTTTGGAAAATTTTCTTTTTCAGTCAGAAAAATCGAATGAACAAAAAACTGAATTAACCTTAAGAATTCAGAAAATAAAAATCGGCCTGAATAATCTTCAGGAGGAACTAAATCTCATGGCGCAAAAAATTCCAACAATCAATGACTCCGCAGATCAACTAAAAAAACAGTTGATTGAACTTTCGGACAGTTTGCAAAAAGTTAATAAAGTTATTGATTATTTTCAAAACGTTCTCACAGGTAAAGAATTAAAAAAATACGTTATTTTTTTTGCCAATAATATGGAATTGCGACCCGGAGGCGGCTTTCTTGGTTCATTCGGCATTCTTGAAATTGGCAACTTTAACATTAACAACATTAAAGTTTACGACGTGTATGACGCCGATGGTCAACTGACTGTCCATCTGGACCCGCCAAAACCGATTGCTAAATATTTAAGTGTCCCCCATTGGTTTTTGAGAGATTCTAATTTTTCTCCCGATTTTTTTACCAATTACCAGAAGGCCCTTTTTTTCCTTGAAAAAGAAATGAAAATGACCGATTTTTCCGGAGGAATTCTTTTGACAACAACTGCCGTTGAGAATATTTTAACCGCTTTTAATGATCTATATCTGTCTGATTTCAAAGAATATGTTAATGCAAAAAACTTTTATCTAAAAACCCAGCAGTATGTGGAAAAAAAATTTTTTCCCGGTTCAATTCAAAAAAAAGTTTTTTTATCATCGATCTTAAGACAGTTACAAAACAATTTTAACACCGTCGATGTCAAAACTCTTTTTTCTCAAATAAAAAAATCGCTCGATGAGAAGCAAATCACTCTTTTTTTTGAAGACCAAAATATTCAATCATTTTTTGACTCTTCCTTTTGGTCCGGCCGGGTCATCGATCCCAAATGTACACTGTCTGAAGACTGTATAACTGATTATGTTTTTCCCTACGACGCTAATGTTGGCGCCAATAAAGCTAATTTCTTTGTTAACCGTTTTATTAATCTGAAAGTTAATATTGATTCTCAGGGCAAAATCACCCACTTTTTATCTCTCCAGTATAAAAACGAGTCTCCGGCGGAAATTTTCCCGACCGGCTATTACCGTAATTATTTTCAAATTCTTCTGCCTTTAAATTCAACCCTTAACCAAATTACCAAAGACGGCGTTTTGGTTGAGGATATCGACCAAATAGATAATCAGTATAAACTAATCGGTTTTCTTTTTGAGTTGGCACCGGGAAAAACCGTTGAGATAAAAGTTAACTATCAATTAGATGAACCTTTAAAAAAAGGCAGAAATATTTATCAGCTGATTGTTCAAAAACAGATCGGTGCCAAAAACTCCGATCTGATATTAGAGTATCGGCTAAATAAAAACATTTCTGTATTAAATCAAAACTTTTCTCCTATTGTTAAAGATAATCAAATCATCTATAATACGAGTTTATCAACGGATAAAATTTTTCTTATCGAGTTGACAAGAGAGTAGCAGAAAAAAAATTTATATGAAAAACAAAAAATCAGCAAATTCCTCAGAAAAAGTATCCCTCAAGGTAGAACCTCGATTGGTTTTCGGTAAAAAATTAAATAATATTCGTAAGCAGGGACTCGTTCCCGGTAATGTTTATGGTCCGGACTTCAAATCCCGATCGGTATCGGTCTTACTTAAAGATTTGGTTAAAACCTATAAAAAAGTCGGGGAAACCGGTGTCATTTACCTATCGTTAGACAAAGATAATATTCCGGTTTTGATCAAAATGATCCAAAGACATCCTGTCTCCGGATCTTTACTTCATATTGATTTTAGAAAAATTGATCTTTCTAAAAAAATCGAGACGGCTGTTCCTGTTAAAATAATCGGCACTTCGGAAGCTGTCTCTCAAAAAGGCGGTGTTCTTCTTTCCCAATCTGATACTTTGCTGGTCGAGGCTTTACCTGAAGATATTCCTTCTCATATAGAAGTTGATGTCTCTGCTATCAAAGAAATCGGGCAGGAAATTAAAGTCGCTGATTTGAAAAAATCTGAAAAATATGAAATAAAAACACTGGCTGAAAAAGTTATCGTCGCTGTCATTGCCCATAAAGAAGAAAGTATTGTTCCGGAAACGGCCGTCGCCGCGCCTGAGATTATCACTGAAGCAGTCAAAGAAGGTACTGAGGAAGGCGCTGCACCTGTTGTAGAGGGAGAAAAGAAAGAAAAAACAACAGAAAAAACCAAAGAAGCAGTCCCGGCTAAAAAAGAAGCTCCAACTGCTCCTAAAAAATAAGTTTTTCCGATAATTTTATGACTATAATCAAAAGTGAATTTTCTTTAGCATTAAATCAGGTTGCCATCGAAAGAGGTATATCTGTTGACGATGTTATTTCTTCAATTGAGCTTGCAATAGTGGCCGCCTATAACAAAGAGTATCCTGAGAAAACCGAAGAAATCAAAGCTAAGATCAATAAGGATACCGGAGAAGCGAAAATATTTGAAAATGAAAAAGATATTACTCCCCCGGGCTTTGGCCGGATTGCCGCCCAAACTGCTAAACAGGTTATTTTGCAAAAAATCAGGGAGGCAGAAAAAAAGAC
This sequence comes from uncultured Gammaproteobacteria bacterium, assembly GCA_964396395.1. Classification (GTDB taxonomy): domain Bacteria; phylum Patescibacteriota; class Microgenomatia; order UBA1406; family GWC2-37-13; genus GWC2-37-13. Next base: position 70,102 of record CAYNFC010000002.1, read on the forward strand.
CGTCGCCGCTCATTATTTATCTCAAGTCGGAACGGTTATAAAAGGCCGGATCATCCGTTATGACGGCTACAACGCTTCTGTTGATATCGGTAAGGCCGAAGCTTTCCTTCCTAAAGAAGAACAGATAAATAATCATCAATATCAAGTCAATGATAATATAATTGTCTATCTTAAAGAAATTTCTAATGATAAATTTAATAATCCAAGAATCATCGTTTCACATTCTCATCCAAAATTAATTGAAGAACTTTTCAAACGGGAAGTCCCGGAGATTGCTAATGGGGCCGTCGAAATCAAAAAAATAGTTCGCCAGCCGGGAGAAAGAGCAAAGATCGCCGTTACCTCAACTCAGTCCGGGGTTGATCCGGTCGGCGCTTGTGTTGGTCAAAAAGGTGTCCGTGTCCAAACTGTCACCGATGAACTGGGCGGGGTGGAAAAAATTGATATTATCCAATGGAATAAAGATGAAAAATTATTTTTAATCGCCGCTCTATCACCTGCTAAAATTTCTTCGGTTGAGATTGATAAAACGGACAAAAGGGCTAAAGTAACCGTTGAGGAGAGAGAAGCGCCTTTGGCAATTGGAAGAGGTGGGATAAACGTTAATTTAGCGTCCCGACTGACCGAATTTGAGATTGATATCGTGCAAATTAAAACCGAAGAACCAGAAAAAACTCCTGAAGTTGCTCCTGAAACTAAAGTTACTGATGTAAAATTAAAAGCGTAATTCTATGAATACTCGTCCTCCTATCGTTGTCATCCTCGGCCATGTTGATCATGGAAAAACCAGCCTTTTGGACTTTATTAGAAAAAGTAATATTACAGACCGCGAGTTCGGAGGTATCACTCAGAAAATTGGTGCCTATGAAATCACGACAAATTTTAAAGATTATAAAACTAACAAAATTACTTTCATTGATACCCCGGGACACGAAGCTTTTTCAAAACTTAGGGCCCGCGGCGCCAATGTGGCCGATATTGCCCTACTGCTGATCGACGGCAAAGATTCTGTCATGCCGCAGACCGCAGAATCAATTTCCCATATCAAAGCGGCCAAGATCCCTTTTATCGTCGTTATCAACAAGATCGATCTGCCCGAAAGCAATCCAGATAAAGTTAAAAATGATCTTTTAAAATACGAGGTAATGACCGAGGGCAAAGGCGGAGATGTTCCGACTGCTTTGATTTCTGCCAAAACCGGTAAAGGTATCGATGAGCTTTTGGAAACGATTCTTTTTATTGCCTCCGACCTAAAACTTAACTACAACGGAAAAAACCCCACTTTAGCTTATATCATTGAAACTAAAAAAGACCGGAGAGGTATTGTTGTCAGTGCAATTATTAAGGATGGAACAATAAAAATCGCCGATGCCGTCTATGTTAATGACCAAAAAATAAAAGTTAAGTCGTTGATTAATGATTTAGGTAAAAGCGTTCCGCAGGTTTTGCCTTCCAGTCCGTTTGAAATCCTCGGATTTGATAAAATCCCGGAAGTTGGAAGTATGATTAAACAAGATTCATCAATCTCCAATAACCAATTACCAACAACCAATGATCAATCACCAATTGTCCAAAAAGTTTTGACGCTTGAGGATGTTTTAAAAACTCCTGTTGTTGAAAAAAAACTGGCCGCCATTATCAAAGCCGATTCCCAGGGCAGTGTTGAAGCATTAAAAAATGCCTTAAAAGACAACCCTAATCTTAATATTATCCTTTTATCAGTCGGAGAAATTAACCGTTCCGACATTTTTTTGGCAAAAGCCACCAAATCAATTATCATAGGATTTACGGTTAAAACCAGTGCCGAAGCGGCTGATCTGGCTAAACAGGAAAAGGTCATTATTAAAAGCTATCAGATAATTTATGAACTTTTGGATGAATTGAATGAAGTGGCTAATTTAATTAAAGAAAAGGAAGAAAAGGAAAAAAACCTCAAAGGTGAAGCTCAAATTATAGCCAATTTTATTATCGAAGGCGAAAAAATCTTCGGAGTTTCCGTCATTAAAGGAAAATTAAATCTTGGTGATCAATTAGAATGTTTCCGGAAAAATAAACTTATAGGAAAAACCAAACTGGTTTCTTTAAAAATCCGGGCTAAAATAGTTAATGAAGTAAAAAAAGGTCAGGAAGCCGGGATGATCTTTGGTCCGCCACTTGACTTTGTAGTAGGAGATGTGGTAAAATCCATCCTATAGTTAGTTTGAAAAACCATGGATAATAACCAAAATACTTTACTTAGAATCCAGGAGATTACCGCCAAGTGCCGTTCGGCCGTCATCATTATTCCTCCAAATCCATCGATTGATGCGATTGCCGCCTCAACTTCTCTTTATCTGGCTTTAAATAAAATGGGGAAAACCGTTTCTTTGGTCTGTAGCCAAAAACCACAATCTGACTTGGTCGCTTCCGATAAATTCCAAAATATTATCGGTGCCGGCGGTGACAGCCTGATGATCTCGTTTCCTTATTCCGATGGGGCGATTGATAAGGTAGATTATAATATTCAAGGTGAATCTTTTAACTTAGTTGTTACTCCCCGACCCGGTTTTCAAAAATTAAATCCCAATCAAGTCAATTTTTCTTATACGGGCGGTTTGATTGATGTGATTTTTGTTATCGATGCACCGACTTTAAATAGCTTAGGGGGAATCTATACCGATAATCAAAATCAATTCAATGGAAAAGATATTGTTAATATTGACAGACATCTGACCAATGCTTATTTTGGTACCGTTAATTATGTCAATAAAACCGTTTCTTCAATTTCCGAATTGATTTTATCGGTCCTGCAGGCTTTAAGAATCGAAGTTGACCGGGATATGGCAACTAATCTTTATTCCGGAGCGGCCGCCTCAACCAACAATTTTACCTCTTATTCTACCAATGCGGAAACCTTTGAGCACATTGCTACATTACTTAGACTAGGTGCCGTTAAAAAAGCTTTTAAAAAACCAACCCCTCCCTCTTTTCAATCACAATCAGTGAGGCCGCAACCAACTGTAATAAATTCTATGCTGGGACGTAATCCGGAAGTACCTAAAATTACGCCGATTGAATCAGTTGAGAAAGAAACTATGACGGAAAAACCTCAAACCAGTCAGGACTGGCTTAAACCAAAAATTTTCAAAGGCGGGGGTTTGATTTAAGAATTTAGAATTGAGAATTAAGAATTAAGAATCTATAATGACTTCATGAATCTTGCTTTAATTTTAGTTGTTATTTTGTTCTTAGTTGCACTTTTTATTATCCGTCAGTGGCTCAATAAACTTGAAGAGAAAACCACTCTTTCTTCCGATTTGGTTTCCTGGTTAAAAACTTCCACCAACAGTGTTGACCAAAAGCTAACTAAAAATCTGGAAATATTTGCTTCGGTCCAAAAAACCGTTGGTGAATTTTCCGAAATCGGCCGCTCAATGAAAGAACTGCAGGAATACCTGACTTCCCCAAAACTGCGGGGGAACATCGGCGAACATGTTTTAAAAGAATTACTGGCCCAAAATTTTCCAAAATCCTCATACAAACTTCAGTATCATTTTAAGACCGGTTCAATCGTTGACGCCGTTTTGATCACTTCACAGGGCTTGATCTCAATTGATTCAAAGTTTCCGGTTGATACTTTTAAAAAAATTTCTAAAGCAACCAATAAAGATGAAATTGCCGCCATAAAAAAAGATTTTGAACGCGATGTCAAAAAACACGTTGACGATATTGCCAGAAAATATATTTTGGCCGAAGAAAAAACGGTTGACTATGCCCTGATGTACGTCCCTTCGGAAAGTGTTTATTATGAATTAATCAACAACGAAACTGTCTTTGATTATGCCGGTCAAAATCGCGTCCTTCCCGTATCTCCGATGAGTTTTTATGCTTATATCAAAGCAATTTTAATTTCATTTGAAGGTGAAAAAATTGAGACCAAAGCCAAAGAAATTTTAAAGATCCTCCAGGCAATCAAAAAAGATTATCAGAAAACCGATGAAGCTTTTTCAATATTAAATAAGCATGTGACCAATGCTTACAATCAAAGCTCCCAGGTGACAAAAACTTTTTCCTCGCTGGGGCAGAAGTTGGAATCCACGAACTTAATGACGGTGGATAAGGAAGAGAAATTGATTGAGTAAATATGAAAATCACTTTCAAACACGAACTCAAGTCCGACGATAAACTCACTAATGACCAAATCGTAAATCTAATTTTAAAATCCCGCCATATCAAAAATCTTGACGAATTTCTGAATCCTCCCTCCCCTCTTGCTTTAACTTTCAATGACTTTGGTCCGTACAAAAAATCTTTTGCCAGAGTAATAAAAATTATTAAGGAAATCAAAGAAAAAAATCAGATGATCGTTGTTTATACCGACTATGATGCCGACGGAATTACCGGTGGAGCGATCCTCTGGGAAACTTTATATCTTCTTGGATTTAAAGTCATGCCCTACGTCCCCCACCGGAAAAAAGAAGGTTATGGCTTTTCCAAAACCGGGATTGATAATGTCAAAAAAGAATTTGATCCGGTATTAATCATCAGCGTCGATCACGGTATCACTAAAGTCGGAGAAATCAAATATGCAGCAAGGCTTGGAATAAAAATAATCGTGACCGACCACCATTTGAAAGGAGAAATTATTCCAAAAGCCGAAGCGGTCTTTCATATTCCCGAACTGTCAGGTAGCGGCGTCGCCTACTTTTTCGCCAAGGAAATTTTTAACGCCCTCAACAAAACCCCCGCGGTTGAGGAGCGAAGCGGGAAAATCGCGGGGGTTAATGAAGTTTTGGCAAGAAATTTCGCAACCGATTATTTAGTCCTTGCCTCCATTGGTACCGTCGCCGATCTTGTCCCTCTCACTGGTCCTTCCCGCTCACTTGTCAAACACGGACTTGAATCTTTTCCAAAAGTAAAACGTTGTGGTATAAAACATATTCTTAAACAAGCCGGTCTTGAAGAAAAAAAAATTACCCCTTATGAAATCGGGTTCATGATTGCCCCAAGGATTAATGCGATCGGTAGACTTGAACACGCAATTGATGCTTTGCGATTACTTTGTACTAACGATGAAAAAAAAGCTTATGACTTAGCCCATAAAATCGGCAACGTGAATGTGGAGAGACAGGAGTTGGTGGAGAAAGCAGTCGAGGAAGCAAAAAGGTCCGTCCTTCTTCGAAGGTCGGACCTTATGTATTTCCCTAAGATAATTATTCTCGTCTCAGAGCGCTGGCATGAGGGCATCATCGGCCTGATCGCCTCAAAGATTGCTGAAGAATTTTACCGGCCGACTCTAGTCCTGACAAAAACTAACATTGGATATAAAGGCTCTGCCCGCTCAATCCCTTCTTTTCACATTACTAATTTCCTGCGTTCCTTGAAAAAATATCTTGTTGACGTTGGCGGCCACAAACAAGCGGCCGGCTTTACTTTAGAAAAAAACCAGCTTGACCTATTCGTGACGGCCGTCCAAGATATGTCAAACAAATTAATTAAAGATAAAGATTTAGAAAAGAAAATAGAGGCGGATTTGAAAATCCCGATTTCAAAAATTAGTTTAGACTTAGTTAAATCACTGGAGGCTTTGGAACCTTTTGGAATTGGCAATCCCCGACCGACTTTTTACAGTGAAGGAATTCTCACCGGCGCACAACTCCTCGGCAAAACCCAAAAACATTTGAAAATATTTGTTGATGGTCTTGAACTCATCGCCTTCAACCAGGCTGACAAATTTAAAGATCTCTCCCGCGGACAAAAAATAAAAGTTGTTTATAATCTTGATATCAACGAATGGAATAACAAAAAAACCGTGCAGGGAAAAATTATTTTTTTAGAAAATCTTCGGGAGTAATACCTGCTTGACCAATGATACTTTTAAGAGTCCCTGATTTTACTTCATGATGATGCGGAACAACGCAAGTTTTTCTCGTCTCTTCATTCCACCATATTTCGTGACTTCCGCCAGTCGCCCTTCTAAAAACAAAGCCAAATTTACGAAGTTTCTTAATTACTTCCCGATATTTTAATGGCGGGATTTTCATTTTTGTTTTTACGCAGATGAAACAATTAAGGGAAAATTAAATTTTATTAATTGTTTTCTTTCCTCTCTGACACTTCTAAGTTTTAAAGGTACTTTTAATCCTTCTTCTTTATATAACTCTATCAAAGATGAAGCAACATAAGAAATTTCGTTCATTGCTTCTTCCAAACTATCGCCTTGCGCATAACAATCAGCCCATTTCGAACATTTTGCCAAATAATAACCATCTTCATGGTTTATTTCAATCGGAAATTCATACTCAGCAATAGTTAGTTTCTTCTGCATTTTCATAAGAACAGTATAACATAAAAAAATAAAAATCATTCATAGTTTAGAGGTTGATCGGTGGAATGGAAGGGAAAGGTTAAAGGGTTTGATCAAGTTTCTTTCTTCATAAGTATTTGAAATTACTATAGGTTTTTAATATAATTACCACCATGAACAAAGCGGGCCCTGAAAAAAAAGAAAAAGTAAAAGAACTAAATTATGATTTCTTTGAAACAAATTTTAAAGATGTACTTAATAAGAACCCGGGATTAGCAACAAAGATTGATATTTTTATGGGCAATGTGTCCCAAAAATATCAACCAATTCAGGCTAATTTAATTAGGCGGGCCGTAATCATTGGAGCAGTTGTTCATCAAAATAATGAAATTGAAGAAAAACGATTCCGTAAAGCAGTAAATGACGAGATAGAACTCACTCCTTACTTTATTCATCCTATTGAAATGGCAGAATCTATGATCTCTTCGTCAAAAGAAGATCCAACTTTTGATTGGATAACAATTGTAGCTACATTACTCCATGATGTTCCTGAAGATGTCAGATTAAAAGGTGTTGAAGGAAAAGAAGCTTGGCTATCAACCATTGCAGAAATATTCAAAGATACTGGATACCAGTTTATGTTGACAAGTATTATTGATGGGGTGACTGAACAAAAGCTCCCTCCCCGCAATGTAAATGATGAAACTGAAAAACTATATCAGCGCCTTGAAGAAACACCGATGTATAAAATGATTTCCAGCTATATTCAAAAAGGAGGTTTAAGACACGGGACAAAAAAAACAAACCACTTAACCAGAGAGGAAAAGCAAAAAATTGCAGAAGTAATTTATAATCTTGAACATTTATTTTTCTCAGCTACTCAAACACCTGAAGAACTTTGTATATTCTTTATTAAGATTGCTGACGTCTGGCACAATCTTCAATCTCCTGAGTGGGTCAAGGATTATAAAATACTCAGAGGCAGGATTGCGGCTGGTCTGGCTGACCTTTTAGGATGGGATTTAATGAGAGATAAAATCATCGTTGCTCTTGCAAAAATAACAGATGTAACAACTCCTTTTTCTCCGCATACTGATAAGAGTAAAATATTATTTTCAGATGAATTAGAGTCGTTTGCGGCTGAAGAAATGTTAGCAGATATTAATATTGTAAAAGTAATCATTCCTCAAATGTTTAATAGAGCATCAATTCAGTCTACTACTGTTAGTGAAGGATATCCACTCCCTCATTCCGATAAAAAAATTCCTACATTAAAAATTTACGGGGAAAAAACTACTCTTCCACAACCAGAAATACAAGTAACAATGCCGGCAAATCAAATTGAGAATCTTCGAAAAAAACTCGGAAGTTTTAGAAGTTTTAGAATTAGTATTAATGATCCTCGAAATAAAAGAGGTTTTTCCACGATATTTATTAATCATAAAGAAAGAGAGAGTTTAACGGAAGAACTCGCCAATTTGCTTGGAAGAAGGCGAATTGACCTGAATATTTCACCTGGAAATAGGAATTCGTTTATGATGCGAATTGAGGACAATCAACCTCATATTATTGATATGTTCACTTTACAAAACAATAAAATTGTACCTACTCAAATACCAGAACTTGGTTTGTTACACAGAAATTTTTCTCAAGAAGACGAGTCATTGTTGAACACTCATATTCAAGCACTAATAGGATTTTGTTATGAACCCAATCTTATTGGACAAGCGGGTGAAGGAATTGTTCCTGTTTTTCATCATGCTTCAGGCCGACTATTTTTTCTCCCTAAAACACTCAGCATTCAAGAAGCGAGTGATATCTGTGGTATTCCAGAACTTACAGCGTCATATTCGGGAGAGACCCTTTGGGATTTATACAATACTATTTATTTACAATCACAGGCATTGCGAAGAATTATTAAAGTCTAATGTCACCTTTATGCTACAAATTCCAAGAACTCTCTTGCGGACAAAAAATAAATGTTGTTTATAGTTTGGGAGTTGATAGATGGAATGGAAAGGAGAAGTTGAGAGGTTATTTTATAAATTACAATAATTATATATAATCTCTAGTTGTTTTCTGTCTATATCTTCTATTTTACGAAGTAATTTTCTCAATTCTTCCGCAGGAGTGTTTTCATCTATATCTGGATGTATTGATTCGTATAATTTTTCTGTAGTGCTATACCCATTAAAAATTTCTGGAAATTTTGAAAAAATCAATCCAGCAACAGGATCTCTTTTAAAAATCAAGGATATGGCATGAAATCTTATTGCAGCATCACCTATCCTATCAGGAAAAACAACACTCAGAAGCCCTAATGCGATCAAACCTAATAATGTCAATTTTTGTTGTTCAGGTAACTTTGCTTTTACTTTTTCTTCTCTTGAAACAAATGTTGGAATTATATCCAACCTTTGTTCAATAATTCTTGGCAAATTTTGCCTTTTAGCTTTTCGAAGATATTGAGTGTTTTTCCATTCTTCATTTATTCCTTTTCCCCATTTTTCTGACGCATTAATAAATAATCCCATCATGACAATCCCAGACAAACCATAAACTAATCTTAATGTTTCAAATCCAAGATAATTCTTATTTAATTGAGGATTATCATTAGTAAAAGACGTCAACCTCATATTTATGTGAGGAAATTCTCTTAATATTTCTTGATATTTATTCATAAAATAAGGGTTCCCGTGTTTTTGCGGGTGGATTGAAAATTTAATAACTGGTATTTTTCATGACTATAGGATAATTAGTATAACAAAATATTTAAGGTTGTCAAAGGGGAAAAAAGAAGATACAATTAATAATTGTTAATGGTCAATAAAAAAACCTGTGATGCAGGCATCACAGGCAGGTTGAGTTAAATATAGTTCATTATGAACAATTTGTCAATATGAAAACACTTTACGTCGAACAAACCGTTAATCAAGTTGGAAAAGAAGTCGAACTTTATGGCTGGGTGGATTCTAAGCGGGATCATAAAAAGATTGTTTTTATTGATTTGAGAGATAGAACAGGAACAGTACAAGTTGTTGGCGGAGAAGAATTTAAGACTCTTTCTGAAGAAGACGTCGTCTATATCAAAGGCCTGGTTAAAAAACGGCCTGATAAAATGGTCAATGCAAAGATAAAGACAGGATCAGTTGAAATTGAAGCCAAAGAACTGAAAATTATTTCCAAAGCTAAATCTCTCCCTATCCCTGTTCAAGGTGAAGGTTATGACATCAATGAAGAAACACGTTTGAAATACCGCTATCTTGATATACGCCGCCCGCGGATGACAAGAAATCTGATTCTTAAATCCAAGACGACGATGTTTATCAGAAATTATTTAACCAAGCTTGATTTCTTGGAGATTGAAACACCGATTCTCACCAAGACTACTCCCGAAGGTGCCCGTGATTTTTTGGTCCCTTCCCGTCTGCAAAAAGGTAATTTTTATGCTCTTCCCCAATCACCTCAACAGTATAAACAACTTTTAATGGTGGCCGGAATTGAAAGATATTTTCAGATTGCCCGTTGCTTTCGTGATGAGGATCCAAGACGCGACCGAGCTTACGGTGAATTTACCCAGCTTGATCTGGAAATGTCTTTCGTAGAACAAAATGATATTATTACTTTAGCAGAAGATTTATTTACAAAGCTTGTCAAAGAAATTTTTCCAAAAAAACATATTTCCCAAACTCCCTGGCCACGTCTTTCTCATAAACACGTCATGGAAAAATACGGGACTGATAAACCCGATTTAAGAAAAAACAAAAAAGATCCTGATGAGCTGGCTTTTTCCTGGACGATTGACTTCCCATTATTTAAAGAACAATCCACTGATGATTTTTTCTATGGTTCCGGAAAAGCCAAGTTTGCCCCATCTCATCATATGTTCACTGCTCCTCATCCAAAAGATATCTTACTTTTGGACAAAGATCCTCTTAAAGTCAGAGGTTTACAACATGATATGGTTTTAAATGGCTATGAAGTCGGCGGTGGTTCAATTAGAATCCATCAGCCCGATGTTCAGAAAAAAGTTTTTGATTTGATTGGTTTTACTGAAGAGCAAAAAAAACAATTTTCTCATATGCTTGAAGCTTTCAGTTATGGTGTGCCACCACATGGTGGAATTGCCCCCGGTATTGATCGGTTCTTATTCACTGTTTTGGGAGAGCCATCTATCCGCGAAGTAATGGCTTTTCCAGCTTCCTCCGGCGGAAAAATATCTGTTATGGAAGCTCCATCGCTGGCAACTGATGAGCAACTTAAAGAACTAGGAATTAAAATAAACAAATAATTGTTATGTGTTATACGTTAGGTGTTATGTGGAAAATTTCCCTCCTAACATATAACTCCTAACCCCTAACTATGAAGATACGATTTTACCTATTATTCGTTTTTTACACTCTCCTCTTCCTCTTCTATCCCGGCGATTCATATTATTTTCATCTTTTTGCCTATAATCGGAAATTAATAAACAAATCAACATCCCCTATCAAGATAAATATTAACCCTATCCCTTATCTAAAACTGCCTTATTATCCCGAAGTCTCGGCCGAAGGAATTTATTTGGTTGACCTGCCGTCTTTTACCCCGGTTTTTGCCAGAAACGAAAACTTAAAACTGTTCCCCGCCTCAACTGTCAAGATTCTGACCGCTTTGGTTGCCTATGATATTTATAAACCTGATCAAATAATTACGATTAAAAAAACAGTTGCTGATGGTCAAGTGATGGGACTGATTATTGGAGAAAAAATAACCGTTGAAAACATTCTCTACGGAACGCTCGTCCATTCCGGCAATGATGCCGCCTACGTCCTGGCTGATAATTACGGTTATGAAAAATTTGTTGAGTTGATGAACAAAAAAGCCCGGACCCTTGGCATGAAAAACAGTTATTTTTCCAATCCTAATGGACTTGATTCCGGAATTCAGCATTCGACCGCTTTCGATCTTTCGTTAGCGGCCCGCGAACTTCTGGAAAATCCCTACCTATCCAAAATCGTTTCCACCAAAGAAATCACTATCTCTGATATTGATTTTAAATATTTTCATCAACTGACTAATGTCAATAAACTTTTGGGAGAAATCCAGGGACTGGGCGGTTTAAAAACCGGCTATACGGAAAATGCCGGAGAAAATTTGGTTTCTTTTTACAAAAAAAACGGCCATCAGTTTGTGATTGTTATTTTAAAAAGTTTGGATAGGTTTAACGATACAAGAAATATCATTAACTGGATAGAAACGAATGTTGGGTACATAAATCCGTCTAATTCCTTACTGCCGGCACGTAGCCCACAAAGTTCCCTTCTCCCAAAAATACATAGACAGGCTGCAGATAGATTTGATAAATAGCCGGATCAAAATAACCAAGTTTCATACTTTTAACAATAATGTTCTCTTGTCCTTGGGTTCCGGCTACCACCATCCCTTTACCCTCAATTAACTCTGTCCAGGCCTGATCACCGGTTTTTACCGGATAGACCCCGACTTGATCTTCGGATTTTTCAAAAAAAGCTATCTGACTTTTAATTATTTGAAAGTCGCTTCCTTCAAAGAGCATAATGACATAATTCTGACTGTTAAAAAACTTTGGTGTCACAATGGAAAAATCGTCCACATTGGGGCGGTAAAAATCAACTTCTACCAGTTGGGCAATGTTTCGTGAATCGACATTGACAAAATTTCCATTACCCGGATTATATTTTAAATAAATTATATCGGTCGTCCCTTTCCCCAGTTCGTCCGGATAACGGCCGATCTTTTTCAAAAAATCGATGGCCTTATTTTCGATCTCCGTTTTTGAAGGAATAGTTATTCTTGAAGAGGAAAATAATTCATTATTAACTTTTCGGTCAAATTTAAAATTAAAGTTGGAAATGTCTATGCTCAGGGTCTTTTCATCATCGGTAAATGTTGCCGTTTTATCAATTAATTTGTGTTTAATTATTCCTGTATCAAATCCGAAGCTTTTGGCCATCAGATAAATTTTTTCACTGTACCCAAAACGGGGGTTGAACTGGGGCAGAAAAAAAACATTAGCGGTTTCGGTGGCGGTAACCGGGGCTCCTTCGATTGTGTCTAAAGTAAATTTCAAACCGGCGCTCGTCGTTGATTGGGGAATTTCAGGTGGATTGATTTTTCCGAAAATCGGATTGGTGTAAACAACTGTGGTTTTATTGGAGTCGATATAAACCAAGGCCAGCTTGATTGAATAAAAAAAGATCAGAAAGATAAGAAAAGACAAGATTATATACGGTAGGGATTTCCGAAAATAATAAGAAAGCTCGGTTAATGTCATAATCTCATCTTACTGACTTAACCAACCGCCGTCAACATAGATCACCGTACCGGTAATATAATCAGCCTCATCAGAAGCTAAAAATACTGCCGTTGCCCCAATATCTTCAATCTTGCCAAATCTTCCTTTTGGGATTCTCGCCAACATGCCCATTTTCATCTTTTCATCAGCCAATATTCCGGTAGTCATATCGGTTTCAATCACACCGGGACCGATGGCGTTAATATTAATTCCCCGGCTCCCTAGCTCAATCGCCAGATCTTCTACCATGGCAATCACTCCGCCTTTTGAGGCGGCATAATGAACAATGTTGCCAAATCCAACTCCCGCTCCGCCTGAAGCGATTGAGGAAATATTAATAATCTTTCCTCCGGTAGGTATAATCTTAATCGCTTCTTGAACACAGAAAAACTGTCCTTTCAAATTAATGTTTAATACTTTATCCCATTCTTCCTCAGTTATTTTATCTATTGGGTTCATATAAACTATCCCGGCATTGTTCACTAAAATATTAAGTTGGCCAAATTTATTCTTTACTTCTGTAAACATTTTGGCAACCTGTTCTTTATTAGAAACATCAGCCTGAACCGAGAATGAATCACCGCCTAATTTTTTAACTTCAGCTACGACTGCTTCGGCTTCTTGGGCTTTTGAATAATAATTAACGGCGACCGATGCGCCGGCTTTAGCTAGAGCTAAAGCAATTCCACGGCCTATCCCGCGAGACGCTCCTGTAACTAGAGCTTTTTTACCTTTTAGATCGAACATAAGATTTTTAAAAAAATTTATAACATATTTAAATTCATTCTATATTTATTCTCGACAACAATCAAACATCTTAATAAACGCTTTGCCAATTTGTTTGAGTAAGTCATTTTTGAGATAGTCTACAAATCCTTTAATTATTTTGTTTAGTTTCATAGTTTAAAAATTAATATCACTGTCAACAAAATCAGAAAAGAAACGACCACCCTTTGATAAGGGAAAAAAACTTTTCCGTGATTAATCTTTCTTAATAAAATATCAACGACCACGGACAGAAAAATTGTTATTAAACCAATCGCCAAAACATCATTTACTCCCAGCTTTCTCGCTAACCATAATCCTCCTCCAATTGTAATTACACACGCCGGACACATAGTTTATGATAAAATTTATCAATATAAATTGCAATCTAAAACATAAAAATGAAACCCTGTTTATTGTTTCTTTCCTGCAAAAATATTAAGGAGGCTAATAAAATTTCTCTTAAATTATTAAAAGAAAAGCTTATTGTCTGCGCTAAAAAAGTATCCATAAACTCTTCTTATTTATGGAAAAACAAAATTGAATCTTCTCAAGAAATTTTGCTAATTATGGATTCTATTGAAGAAAATTATGAAAAGATCAATCGAGAAGTCAAAAAACTCCACAGCTATAAAACTTATACTTTGTTAATGATAAAAGTTAATAAAATCAATAATAAAGCTTTAAAATGGCTTCAAAATAATACTTTTATAATATCTTGAAGAAGTTTGTCAAATTTTATCCACCCACTTTCTGCATTTAAATGTCCTGCTTTTGGTATAAACGTAAGTGTGACTCCTAATTGTTTTGCCAATTCTTCACCATTTCCTAAACACACATATGGATCATTATCTGAGTGATAGACGGTGAATGTTTTTGCTTTATTAATAATTGCTGGCCAATCAAAAATAAACTGAGTAAAAGCATAATCACTATCGTAATATTTAATTGGCTTTACTCCAACTGATGCAGAAACAAAAAATGCTGCGTGCACAGGATGTTTTAATTGTTCAAGTACTTTTAATAAAAACATTCCTCCAAGACTGTGGCCAATAAAAATAGTTTTTTTATTTATAGACTTTTTATATTGATTTAGTATTTTAAGCCATGCCTCTAAAGACTGTCCAACTGGCGTTGGAAACTTTGGAACGATAACATGTAGTCTTTTTTTCTCTAATTCTTTTTTCAGCCAAGGGAACCAATTCCTCCCTGGATTGCCCGCAGTACCATGAAAAATGAATATATTTCTTTTCATATTTTTGTTAAGTGTCGGGGACAGGACTTGAACCTGCACAGTCTTGCGACCACAAGCCCCTCAAGCTTGCGCGTATACCATTTCGCCACCCCGACTAAAATATTAATATTATATCTTACTTCCTCTTAATCGTATAAACATAAGGATAGTACAAGAACAGTGCTGGCGGGTCGTCTTGGATAATTTTTTGAAATTCCTGATATATCTTTTCCCTTTCTTCAATATTAATGGTTGACCGGCCGTCTTCCAAAAGTTTGTCGATTTTAACATTTTTATAATTGCCAATGTTGCCTTCTTTCTGGGTCGAGTGCCAGAAATAATACTGATCCGGATCTTTTGGCACTTTCCAAAAAACCAAAAGAAGATCAAATTTATCCGGCTGACTGTATGAAATCATATTGATATTTACCTTTAATCCCGTTTTTTCTATTTCACCGGCAATGCTATCAGCCGCATCATAATAATCATAAGATGTCAGTAAATTTAATTGGGCCGATTCAGTGGCTTCTATTTCATTTTTAACAATCTTTGTGGCTGTCTCAATATCATAAGAATTTGTTTTTAAATTAGCATTATATGCCCATGAAATTGGTGGAATCGGACCCCGGGCAATCTCTCCCAAATCAGCCAGTTTTTGATAATCCATCATCATTGCAAAAGCATCTTTAATATCCTTATTGGTAAAAGATTTATCCTGATTATTAAAAAATAACGTCAATAAGCGGGTGTAATCAACTGATTTAACTATCTGACTATTTTTCCAGTTAATAAAAGTGTCTGCCACCGACTTTTTTGCCAAAGTCATTTGGCTGATTTCAGCTTTTTTGTAGGCGGTTACCAGATCGGATTCGTTGCCATAGAATTTATATTTAATCGGTAACAAATCTTTGGTATTGGGAACAAGAGTTAATTCTTTAAGATATCCGTTGAGCAACTTATATCTGCCTAATTTATAAAATCCGGCAATCCCGACCAAAGGCGGACGGATTAGGGGTTTGCTCAAATAGGTCGGAAAAATTGCCAACGGTTTATTTAGATAAAAATCTATGACATTTTTATCAACAACTTTTATTTTCACATCAGAAAATTGATAATTAATGTCTTCAGCTGTAAATTTTTTATCGTCATTCCAAAGCAGATTATTTTTTAAATAAAATCTGTATTGCTTTCCTTCGTCCAGTACTTCCCAGGAATTGGCCAAAACCGGAATGATTTCCCCCTTTTCGTTAATGGTTACCAAGCCGTTGGAAACCTTTACCATTACCTCATCGGATAAATTTGTAAAGTTATAATTTCCGACTATACCGATTGTTTCTTGTTTATTAAAAAGCAATTTTAAATAGGGAGAAACCGATAAAAAACCGATCAGACTGATAAAGCCGATAAAAAAACTCATCAGAATCAGCCGGGAATATTTTTTAATAAATTCCAAAAAAAGCCAGTAATAATACCGGAAAACTTTTTTATTCATTTAACGAAAAGATTAATCAGGGATACAATTAAAAATATAATAATAAAAGCCGTCGTCAGCCGAAGGATTACTTTTTCCATTCCCCGTCTGGTTTGGAACATCTCTCCCCCTCCGCCCCAGGCACTTCCCAATCCGGCTCCTTTTCCCTGAACAAGAATAAAAATAATAATCAAAACGCTCAAGACAATGTTGAGAATTAAAAGAAAACTTTTCATATAGTTTTTTCTAAAAAATTAATAATAGTGGAAATCGAAAAAGAAGAAATAAAAATATTTGATGTACCGGAAATTTTGATCTTACCCAATACTATTCCCAATATTTTAGCTCCCGGAAAAACCCATTCCTTAATTTCTATTAAGTTAAAACGGTTTAGCAGAAAATAAAAAATTACCGCATAAAAAATTACCGAAACAAGTCCAAAAGTTAAAAGGTTCAGAGGGAGAAGAACTAATTTACTTGCAGGAACAATCAAATAATAAACGGCGGCAATTATTAAAGCCGCTTTCAGATAAACCATCGGGTCGGATTTAACAATAAAGCCTTTATTCCAAAGTGCCGTAAGAAATATTGCCACTCCGGAAAAAATTATCATCCTAAAAAGTTTTTTCATAAATGTATCTTTATCAAAATTTTTATAGATTCTGTCACTTATGACAACTATTCCCCTGCGAGGCTCTGCGGATCCGCCGGCTGGCGGACCGCAATCCGCTTCTCGGTAAACCTTTTCATTTCGTGACACCTATAAAAATTTTAAAAATCCAGCAAAAGCGGGACGCTTAATTTTTTTCGACTTGGGAGTCCCCGAAAAGGGGAGGGTTCCCACGGAGAAATAAAATTTAGTGTCACGCTTTGACTCAAAAAATTATTATTAATTAATATCATCATTATAGCAAAAAGTCCTTACTTCTTAAAAACAGATGATATTTTCGGGCAAAACGATGTGACTCATCACGAAGTGTCCTGATTACATTCAAGACCGGACTATCATTTTTCAAAAACATATTTGGATAACCGTCAATCGCCGCAATTACCCGATCAGGATTTTTAGCAATTCCTAGAAGCGGGATATTTATATTATTTTCCTGAAAAATTTTTAAAATGGCTTTGATTTGGGGACGACCGCCGTCAATAATAATCAAGTCAGGCAGCGGCCAAGATTGTTTCAACCTTCTTTTTACCACTTCCTTCAACCTGTCAAAGTCTGATCTTAAACCGGCTTGCTTAATCTTAAACCGGCGGTATTCATTTTTGTCAATCCGGCCATTTTTCATGACCACCATCGAACCAACCGCCTGTTTTAACCCCAAGTTGCTGATGTCATAAGTTTCGATCCTGTCTAATTTATTTAAAAAAGGGAAATATTTTTTTAGGACGACAAACATTTTATCTAATTTTTTTTCATTGTTATTTGAAAGAAATTCCGAATCGTTTCTTAAGTCCAGCAATCTGTCAAACCGGAAAATTCTATTACGGATAATAATTGCTTTTTCATATTGTTTATTCTTTGTCAAATCATTAAGCTGCTGATAAAGACTTTTAGTAACTTTCTTTACATTACCTTTCAAAATAGAAATAACTTGGCCGATATTTTTTTTGTATTGTTTTTTTAAGACGATGCATGCCTCGCCCCTACAATTATTTATTTCATTCGGACAGGGATTACATAACCCGATTTTAGAATAAAAACAGGCCTTCTTGCTAATTTTTTTTTGAGTACAAAAAGGAATAATTTTTCTGATATCTGAAACAATTGTTTCAGCGGTTCTCGTTGAGGAAAATGGGCCAAAATAAAGATTGTCCATATTAGTTTCCCTGCGAGTCAAAAAAATTTTTGGGAACTTATCCTTTATTGTTATCTTGATATAAAGAGGACTTTTATCATCTTTCCAGATTGAATTATATTTCGGCTGAAGTTCTCTGACTAATTTCGCTTCCAAGATCAGTGCTTTAAATTCCGATTCTGTTGGAATTATTTTAATCGTATTTGAATTATCAATAATTAGTCTTTCTTTGTTATCTAATTTTGCATTTTCCAAATGAGAAGATACTCTTGCTCTAATATTGACTGATTTACCAATGTAATTAATGATTTTATCTTTTTTAAACAAATAAACACCTATGGTACTTGGAAGTTGTTTTATTTGTTTTTTAGTGATCATGACGTTTTATTTTTCTAAACAATCTATAAACTAAAAATAAAATTGACAGTCCGAGAAGAACGGCAAAAATTTTGATTGTCAAAATATAAATCGAAGGAATAACGCCGATTTTCTGTTCCAAAAGCTGTTTTTTCATGATTTTAATGATTAATTTCCCCTCAATTTTCTTGTTTTTGTCTTTAGTTAAATAGTCAAAGGTAATTGATTTTTTTTCCAATGGCGCCAAAACCGGAATCTCAAATTTTCCCTTGGAAACTGTCAGGTTTTCTGCCCTAACTTCCACCGGAACCTGCCAAAGATAACTGTTGCCGTTGTTTTTAACAATAAATTTTCCCTGATAAGATTTTTTATCAGAAATTGTGGTGGGAAAATCCATACCTTCGATAATAATTTCTTTTTTTTCCATCGGATCCGTGACAACCGGTTTGATGGAGACATCACGGGAGTTTTCAATTTTATACATCCCGGCCGGCATAGGATAATCAGAATTTTTCCCATGAATGACAAAGGCAATGTGATTGAGATCAAAGGAGGAAAAATAATCAATCCCCGAAGTGTTTCCCCAAGTTGGATCAACCGCTATCCAATTTTCCGCTTTCAAATCATAATACTCCGGCCAAGCATGTAAAATGTCAGATGATAAAGATAGTGGCTGCAGTCTGGGATCTAAAGAAAAACCGTAACCTTCCACTTCCCGGCTATAAATTCCTTTTTCTCTGGTAATACCGATAAAAAGGTCTGTAAACTCCATGCAAACTGCTTGATCGGTATATGTCAAAACCGCATCGGCCCCAAGACGTTTGTTTTTAGAGTCGATTTTATTATAGTTATACTGAAGAGTATTGGTAACAAAATTATAAATCTCTTCCGGTTGAAAAATATTTTTTATTTTGTCAATTTGATTTATCTGCCAGTATCTTTTTGCGGTAAGAAGGTATTTTTTTTGTTGATTAATCGCCTGCCTGATTACCGGAAGGACTTCATCTCTCGATTTGGCATAAACTTGAATGTAACTTTTATAGGTTATGGTTTTGTTCTCCAAAGGCTTTAAAAAATATTTTCCCAGATAGTTGCCGTCTTCGTCCTGGTAAACCGATTCCGGCGCCGGACTGATTGATTGGATAAAAGTTTTCTGAAAAACCGTATCAGGCGGAAAAGCAATCTCGGTAAAGACCGGATATATCTGATCGTTTTTTAAATGATAGGATAACTCCGCCTGGTAAACTTGACTGTCACCAAAAACCGCGTAAATGGTCTTTGTTTTTGGATTGTTCCAGATTATTTTAGTGCCGCTGATAGAATCAGGTTTTGGTTTGGCAATGGAAATTTTTCTGTTAGTGGCTTCGGGCAAATTAACAATTACCTGATAGGATTCATCTTCGGTATTTTCAATCACCGGCAAAACTACCTCCCAAACTTTGCCATTAGCCTTAAACAAATTGGCCTGACCAAAATTCAAAATAAAAGTGTTGACTGAATCTTTGCCAATGGCCGGGTTGGAAAACTCCAGCTCGACTCTGGTCTTTGTATCATCGGTGGTTACTTTCGGGGTAATAAATCCGTTGTCATCAAAGGTTTTAAGATCGCTGATGGAAAAAGTGTTGGGAAAGCTGACGGCAAATTTATTGACATAAACATCACTTTTTAAATTGGTAATTTTTATTTTGAAATTAACCTGGGAATTTAGATTGTCCTGGTTTTGAGAAAGATTATATTCAACTTGATAGTCGGTCTTGAAGTCAGAAGCATTAACAATGTAACATGTAACAAGAAACATGTAACATATCAAAAAAAAAGAAAGAAAATATTTAAATAAAGACTTCATAGTAAGATTGTTGTCATCCCCTCGTAGGAGGGGATCCAGTCTATCAATTTCATTATATGGTAATTTTAGTCTGGATTCCCGCCTTCGCGGGAATGACGACTTTATTATTTAATTTTACTTAAATACTCCCCAGTATACGAATTTTTTGTTTTATAAATTCCGTCAATTTCTCCCTGATAAATAACTTTACCTCCTTTATCCCCGCCTTCCGGCCCCAAGTCAATAATATACTGGCAGTTTTTAATAACATCCAAATTATGTTCTATAACAATGACCGTATTTCCCCGATCAACTAATTCATGAATCGTGTGAAGCAGTTTTTCAATATCGTAAAAATGCAGACCCGTGGTCGGTTCATCAAGAATATAGATAGTCCGGCCAGTATCACGGCGGGAAAGTTCATTGGTTAATTTCAGCCGTTGTGCTTCTCCTCCGGACAAAGTCGGCGCCGGTTGACCCAATTCTAAATATCCCAAACCAGTCTTTTGTAAAAAATTCAGTTTGGAAAACACTTTAAAATGATGCTCAAAAAAAATTAAAGCTTCATCAACCGTCATTTTTAAAATTTCATAAATATTTTTGTCCCGATATTTTACCTCAAGAGTTTCTTTGTTATAGCGGTTGCCCTGACAGACATCACAGATTACATAAACATCGGCCAAGAACTGCATCTCTATTTTCAAAACGCCGGCTCCTTGACATTTTTCACAGCGTCCGCCTTTGACATTGAAAGAAAACCGGCCCTTCTCAAACCCCCGCTCCCGGGCGTCAATAGTTGAGGAAAAGATTTCCCTGATCTCATCAAAAAAACCAATATAGGTGGCCGGATTAGAGCGGGGTGTCCGGCCGATTGGCGACTGATCGACTAAGTGTACTCTGTCTAAGTATTGATAACCCTCAATTTTTTTAAATTCGCCGATCTTGTCATGAAAATATCCGTCCAAATAATATTTCAAGGCCGGATA
This sequence comes from uncultured Gammaproteobacteria bacterium, assembly GCA_964396395.1. Lineage (GTDB taxonomy): Bacteria > Patescibacteriota > Microgenomatia > UBA1406 > GWC2-37-13 > GWC2-37-13. The sequence goes on from CAYNFC010000002.1 coordinate 91,144, forward strand.
GATGGTTTCTGAGACCAGAGATGATTTCCCTGAACCGGAAACGCCGGTAATACCGATCAAATTACCTAAAGGAATTTTAATATTAATGTTTTTTAAATTGTTATGGGTGATTCCGGAAAAAATTAATTCCCCGTGGTTTTTTTGTATGGAACAAAAATTTTTGTTCCCTACATTTATTTTCTTCTTTCCGATTAAATATTGACCAGTCAACGATGCTTTTGATTTTTTCATTTCAGAAAGTTGGCCGTTAAAAATTATTTTTCCTCCATCTTTACCGGCTTTTGGCCCTAATTCAACTAAGTAATCGGCCGATTCCATTGTCTCCCGGTCATGCTCCACCACAATCAAACTATTGCCCAGATCGCGGAGATTTTTTAATGTTGTAATCAAAGAGGCAACATCTTTCGGATGAAGACCAATTGACGGTTCATCCAGTACATAGAGAACGCCGGTTAGTCCGCTGCCTATTTGTGATGCTAGACGAATTCTTTGTAATTCGCCACCGGATAATGTCCCCGCCTTTCTACTGATTGTTAAATAAGACAGACCAACGCTGTTTAGAAAATTCAGTCTGGTTAATATCTCTTTGATGATTGACTTGGCTACCTGCTTTTCATAGACTGACAAAACCGATTCCAGTTTTTCTTTAAAATAATCAGTCAAACTGTCTATCGACCGGTCGGAAATTTGGGTAATGTTAAATTTATCAATCGTGATTGAAAGAATTTCCGGTTTTAATCTTTGTCCTTTACATTTTGGGCAGGTTTCTTCCCTCATATATTTCTGGATTCCAAATATCGCCGCATCATTACCTTGAACTTCTATATATCTTTGCTCTAGTTCAGCTATAACCCCTGTAAATTTTTCAAAAATTGTTGTTGATTTGCCATATCTATTAATCCCTTCAACCTGATAAACTTTGTTAGTACCTTCCAATAAAGTTTTTATTTGATCATTGGTTAATTGGCTTATTGGTTTATTCATATCAACTCTTTCTTCTTCACAAACCTGCTTTATCAAACGAACATACCAGGTTTCATGGAAAAATAATTTATTAAAAGGTAAAATTCCGCCTTCAAGAATGGAAAGATTTTTATTTAAAATCAAATCGCGGTCAACAGCAAAAATTGTCCCGATTCCCCGGCAGTTTTCGCAGGCGCCAAGCGGCGAATTAAAAGAAAACATTCTTGGCTCAATTTCCGGCAGAGATAAATTGCAGACCGGACAGGAAAATTTCTCTGAATAAAGATGCTCTTTATTTTCTGTTTCAATAATCGCCAACCCATCTGAAAGTTTTAATGATTGTTCAACTGCTGTTCTTAGCCGGGATTTAAAGTTATTCAAAAAAAGCGGTTGTTTCAAATCTTTATTTGTAGCGATTAATCGATCAATTGATACATTGATGCTGTGCTTGTTGGTTTTGATTAAATTAATATCATCGGATAAATTTTTTTCTTTTCCGTCAATGATGACCGTCCGGTAACCTTTGCTTTGTAAGTTGTCAAAAAGATCTTTAAACTCACCCTTCTTATCCCTAACAACCGGGGATAAAATTAAAAACCGGTGCGGTTTGGTTTTGTCACTCTGAACCTGTTTTAAAATTTCACCGATGACTTTTTCTACGATTTCGTCAATTGACATTTTGCTGATTTCCCGTCCGCAGTTCGGACAGTGTGGATGGCCAACCTTAGCAAAAAGTAAACGGAGATAGTCATAAATTTCCGTAATCGTCCCAACGGTTGAACGCGGATTGTGCGAAGTCGATTTTTGATCTATTGAAATTGACGGAGACAAACCTTCAATCAAATCAACATCGGGTTTATCCATGATCCCTAAAAACTGACGGGCATAGGCAGATAAAGATTCCACATAACGCCGCTGTCCCTCGGCATAGATGGTGTCAAAGGCCAAAGAAGATTTACCTGACCCGGATATTCCGGTGATAACGACTAATTTGTTTTTGGGAATATCAACGTTAATATTCTTTAGATTGTGCTGACGAGCACCTTTTATGCGAATGTAATCCATACTTTATATATAAATATCAAATGACAAATAACAAACATCAATTGAATTTTAAATATCAAATAACCAATGTCTTAAACATTTTGTTATTTGTAATTTATTATTTGTTATTCAATTGTTATTTGACATTTGTGATTTGTTATTCTTTCATTTCTCTTACTTTCTCTCTTATCCTAATAGCTAACTCAAAGTTCAAATTCTCCGCTTGGTTCTTCATCTCTCTTTCCATTTTGCGGATTAGCTTTTTTTTATCAAACGGCGTCAGGCTTTCAATATTCATTTCATCTAAATATTTGGTATCAAAATCACGGTCATAAAACAGGTTTTTTTCATCCTGATTAACAATTTTCTCTCTTATAGGTTTATAAATTGTCTTTGGTGTAATTTTGTGTTTAGTATTATATTCAACTTGATACTTTCTTCTTCTATTAATCTCTCCCACCGCTGACGTTATTGATTTAGTCATTATGTCCGCATAAATAATTACCTGACCGGTAATATTTCTGGCCGCCCGGCCCATTGTCTGGATAAGTGAAGTTCTTGATCTCAAAAAGCCTTCGCGGTCGGCGTCTAAGATTGTAACCAGTGTCACTTCAGGTAAATCCAATCCTTCCCGAAGTAAATTAACACCGATTAAAACATCAAAGTTTCCTTTTCTTAAATTATCCAGGATATTAGATCGTTCTAAAGTTTTGACGTCGCTGTGAAGATAGGCGGCGTTAATTTTTTTTTCCTTCAAATAAGTAGATAAATCTTCAGCCATTTTTTTGGTTAAAGTTGTTACTAAAACTTTTTGCTTAAGTTTGACACGTTTCTCAATTTCCAAAATTAAATCCTGTACCTCATTTACAGCCGGCTTAATAATGATTTCCGGATCAATTATTCCCGTCGGCCTGATTAACTGTTCAACTATACTACTCCTCCCCATCTCCCATTCATTCGGCGTTGCCGAAACGTAAACTATCTTCGTCGCCATTGGATAAAATTCTTCAAACTTGAGAGGCCGGTTATCAAAGGCGGCCTTGAGACGAAAACCATAATCAATCAAGGTTTTTTTCCGGGAATAATCGCCGTTAAACATCCCGCGAATCTGCGGGACTGTCATGTGGGATTCATCAATAAAAAGCAGCCATTGATCGCCATAAGTTTGTTTAAAATAATCAACCAAGCTGTAAGGAGGATCGCCGATTTTCCTGCCCTCAAAATATCGGGAATAGTTTTCAATGCCGTTGACATAACCGACTTCTTTAATCATTTCTAAATCATAATTGACTTTGCGAACTAATCTTTGCATCTCTACCAATTTATTTTGTTTTTTTAAAGCTTCGGCTTCTTTTTTTAAATCATCTCTAATCTGTTGTTCGGCATCTTTAAAAACAGCCGGATCCATTAGATAATGTTTGGCAGGATATATAATCAATTTAGAATTTAGAATTTCGAATTTAGAATTTTGAATGGTTTTGCCAGAGATGGGTTCGAATCTTTCAAACTTTATAACTTTATAACTTTTTAACTCTATTCGGCAGCCAATGTCTTCGTAGGCCGGATAGATGTCAATTCTGTCACCTCTGATTCTAAATGTTCCCCTTTTAAAATCAAACTCGCTCCGGTCATACTGCAGTTCAATGAGACGACGGGCAATATTTTTTATCTCAATTTTTTGTCCTATTTCCAATTCCAAAATAAAACGGCCGTATTCTATCGGTGAACCGATGTTGTAAATACAGGAAACAGAGGCGACGACAATTACATCTTTACGGGTCAAAATATTAGTCGTGGCTTTAAGTCGAAGTTTGTCGATCAGTTCATTAATTTGAGCTTCCTTTTCAATATAAGTATCGGACGCGGGCATGTAAGCTTCCGGCTGATAATAATCGTAGTAGGAAACAAAATAAGAAACGGCATTTTCCGGAAAAAAATCCCGGAATTCCTGATAAAGCTGACCGGCCAATGTTTTGTTGTGGGAAATAATTAAAGTCGGCATCTGTAATTTTTCAATTACATTAGCCAAAGTAAAAGTCTTTCCCGATCCCGTTACGCCCAAAAGTACCTGATCTTTTCGACCCATCTTAATCCCGGCCACTAATTTTTCAATCGCCTGCGGCTGATCCCCGGCTGGGGAAAATGAGGATTTGAGTTTAAACATATGAGCAACCAACAATTGTAGCAGAAATTAAGAAGAATTATTACTCTAATACTAATGATCCTGCAATTATTTGTTTAAGAGTTTCTCCAATAATTTGTATAGCCTGTCTTAATTGCTCTTCGGTCCTATTAGTAAAATTAAGTCGCATAAATACTTCGTCTGCCTTTAAATTAGGATGCAAAAATTTTTGCATTCCATTTATTTGATTAGCTAAAAAATATTTTCCCACCCCAAGATCAACTTTGAATTTTTCTACGATGTATTGATTAAGTTTCGCAATATCAAGTTTTGCTGCAAGTTTTTTAAATTCATTTTTTAGACTTACGCAAATAAACATACCTCCCTCAGATTTAGGCATATCAAAATATTCCATAGGAAAATGTTCTTGAATTGCTTCGGCCATAGCTTTTTTTCTTGGGCCGTATAATTTTCTAATTTCTAAAATATGTTCGTCAATAGCTTTACTTTTAATATATTCTGCCACTACGGCTTGAAAAGCATAAGAAGTATAAAGTTCTTGACCTGTTTTTACGTTAGTGAATAACGTCATAATATCGTCTACTTCTTCGACTGGCATTTGTTCCGGGAAAACCATACCACCAACCCTCATACCGGGAGCTACGGTTTTGGAAAAAGTGAAAAGATGTATGACATTTTTAGGGGCAAGCGATTGAATGGAGGGAATGTCTTCCCCTTCATATCTTAATTCACTATATGGATCATCCTCAACTGCCAACTGTCCATACTTTTTTAAAATATCGGCAATTTGTTTTCTTCTTTCAAGCGGAATGGTTTTTCCGGTTGGATTCTGAAAAGTTGGTATAGTATAAAGAAATTTGATATCTTTATGTTTTTTAAAGGCTTTTTCTAGCTCTTCAGGAATTATGCCAAACTGATCGGTTGGAATTTCAATATAGTTAGGATTAAATTTCCTCCAAGCTCCCAAAGCTCCAATATAAGTGGGCTTCTCAACCGCAATCTTACTACCTCCCTTGGGATCAAGAAACAGGTCGCCTAAAATTCCTAGTGCTTCTTGTGATCCAGCGGTAATAGCTATATTTTCTGATTTTGTTTTTACTTGACGATTCGAACGTGCTAAAAAATCTGGAAGAACATCAAGTAAAGGTCCAAATCCACGGGTTTTCCCATATTGTAGTAAATTTGGGCCATATCCCTCCGGACTAATAACCTTGGAAAATATTGAGACAATTTCTTCAACTGGAAATGTTTTTGGATCGGGAGAACCAGCGCTAAGAGAAACAACTTCAGGATTTCCAGCATGTTGCAATAAAGCTCCGAGTCCGCCATCGCCCATTTCTCTAATTCGTGGCACGATCAGTTTTTTAAAATTAGGATGCTTTTCTACAATGGGTGCTGGCATTATTTTTAAAAATAAATAATTTTTAATTGTGATTCTTTGTTTGGTTTTTGTGGAGATGATTTATGAAGAAATCTTTTTAAGCATTGCTCAACGATGTCACCTTTTTCCCTCAACTGTTCTTTCAAGTATAAATAATTTATGAAATTATTTATTAGGTTTGACATATGTTAAATATGTACGATTATGCCATTATACCGTTCAAAATCTTTTTGTCAAGTTGAAATGAGGTCTTGCGTGTGAAATAATGACAAGATGGATATTTTGAAATTTTTGATTGACTTTATTATTCACATTGATGTTCATTTAGGACAGATTATCTCTACATATGGTGTGGCAACATATGTAATTTTATTTTTGATAATTTTTATGGAAACCGGATTGGTTTTCACTCCTTTTTTACCCGGTGATTCCTTGCTTTTTGCCGCCGGTGCTTTTGCCGCTTTAGGTTCTTTAAATATTTGGTTATTATTCTTACTTTTGACCGTTGCCGCTGTTCTTGGAGATACGGCTAATTATTGGATAGGTTATTACTTCGGTAAAAAAATTGTTGCTCATCCAAAAATTCCTATAGACGAAACTCATATTGAGGAAACCCAGAAGTTCTTCCATAAACACGGTGGGAAAACCATAATACTCGCCCGCTTTATGCCTTTTATACGCACTTTTGCTCCGTTTGTGGCCGGAGTCGGAAGGATGAAATATCAACAATTTTTTTCCTTTAACGTGATCGGCGGATTATTGTGGGTTGCTACCGCCACATTTGCCGGGTATTTTTTTGGAAATATAAAATTTGTTAGAGAGAATTTTTCTTTGGTAATTTTTGGGGTAATAATAATATCTCTATTACCAATAGTCTTTGAAATTGCTAAAAAAAAGTTAAATAAATAAGTTGTCATCCCCTCGTAGGAGGGGATCCAGTCGATAATTACATTTTAAAATGTTCTAATAGTCTGGATTCCCGTCTTCACGGGAATGACATTTGTTTTACTTTTAACTTTTAAATTTTGACTTAAATATATGCTATTCATAGTTGCAACCCCCATCGGCAACCTTGACGACCTTTCTATCCGTCAAGCAAAAATTTTGGCATCTTCCGATATTATTTTGGCCGAAGACACCCGCTCCGCACAAATTTTACTTGACGCGATTAAAAAACGCTTTTCCATCCCGGTCGCCTGTTCGACAGTTTGGTCATATTATAAAGAAAAAGAATTTCAAAAACTACCGGAAATAATCGATTTACTTAAAGAAGGAAAAAATATTTCCCTTATTTCCGAAGCCGGGACTCCCCTTGTTTCTGATCCAGGTTATTTATTAGTCAAAAGCTGTATTCAAAGAAATCTTCCTATTACTGTTATCCCCGGTTCTTCGGCAATAACAACCGCTTTAATCTATTCCGGATTCAATCCCGGGGAACATATGTTTCTCGGTTTTTTTCCAAAAAAAGAGTCGCAGTTGTTTCAATTAATCAATAGATTGAAACAGATAAAAACAATTTTTCCGGAGATGGTTTTTGTATTTTATGAGTCACCTTTACGAATTAAAGAAACATTTCGATGTATCGATACATCAAAGTTTCGTGTCGAAGTTGTTATCTGCCGGGAAATGACGAAAAAGTTTGAAGAAATTATTCGGGGGCCGATTAGTGAATTGATCAAGAGAGATTATAAGGGAGAAATTACCGTGGTAATAAAATAATTTTGACTTCAATATTAGTCGTTTGATTAAAGAATTCTTATTTTGTTTTTTTTGCTCCTTTATCTTTTGCTGCTTCTATTTCCCCCATAACAACTTCTGCTCCAAGGCTACTATGTGCCTCTGATTTCGTTGCTAAATCGACCAATAATCCTGGAGCGGCTTTTGCTAAAGCTTCTATACCTTCACCAAATTTTTTCTTTCCCTGCTCTACTTTCCGCGCAGGTTTAAAACTCTGATCTACTGGTTTTACTGTTTCATCTAACATTTTTTAATCACCTCCTTCGAATTAACTATATGAAAGCCTACTACTACTACTAAAAGTCAAATTTAGAAGATGCTATTTTGAAGGCCAGAGTGTAGGATAAGGATACTAGAAAACTTGCAGAAGAAACGAAAGTTTCTGGTTGAACGTATTATTTTTTAAACAACTCTAGATAATCTTTTAAAACAAATAGTCTGTTTCTTGAAAAACCAGTCAATTCTTTCAAAATTTTAAATTCCACTAGTGACTTCATCAAACGATTAGAACTATTAAAGCTTAAATTTAAATCTTTTATTATCATTTTATTATTCATGATTGGCGAAGAAAACATATGAAAAATTAATTGTCTTGCTTTTTTAGCTCGTGACCCCAAATTCATCATTTTTTCTTCATACTCTGACCTTAGACTAATGATTTTTTTAAAAGTGTTCACTCCGTCTTGAGCTGTAATAATTATTCCGTTCAGAAAAAATTTGATCCATTGTTCAAGATTATTATTTTGCCTAACCATAGTTAGAGAATCATAATAAGCGCTTTTATTTTTTTCAAAAAAAGCTGATAAATATAGAGTAGGTTTTTTTAATATTCCCTGTTCAATTAACTGTAAAGTTATTAGTAATCTTCCTATCCTACCATTTCCATCTAAGAACGGATGAATGGACTCAAATTGATAATGACAAATAGCTATTTTTATTAAAATTGGAATGTCTAAATTCTTATTTTGCCAAAACTTATCAAAATCAGAAAGAAGTTCAGGTAGTTCTTCATAATGGGGAGGAATAAAAAATGCATCTGTTAAACTCGAACCCCCTATCCAATTTTGACTTCTTCTGATTTCACCTGGCATTTTATATTTTCCTCTAACCCCACTTAATAACAATCGATGTGACTCGGTTGTTAATCGGATAGATACTGGTAATTCTTTTAATTCATTAACGGAGTAATTAATAGTTTTAATATAATTTTGTACTTCTTGCCAATCGTCTCTTCTTTCCGGATAAATTTCTTCTTTAGGTAAGATCGCTTCATCCAAATCTGTTTTTGTTCCTTCAATTAAACTAGATTTTGTCGCTTCTTTAGCAACGTGCATTTTAATAAAGAAGTCAACGTCTGGGACTAAATCAGAATAAGCATTAAGCTCACCAAGGAATCTAGTTGCTTGTTCCAATAAGATATTAATTTTCTTATCAGTCCAATCAAAATCTTGATTGATTAAAGAAGGGCTAAAGCTTTTATATTGGAAATGTTGTTTATATACTCCAGCTGTGAATTTATTCATTTTTGAAAATATAAATTATTATATTTCCATATTATCACTATTTTGGAGATATGTCAAATGTAACCAAATGTTAAATAACTATTTCTTTTAATATCTTTACCGATCTATCCATCATCTTTTTTTCCTCATCAGACAATGGTACTTCAAGGATTTTTTCCACGCCATTTTTTCCAATAACGCAAGGAACACTGATGGAAACATCTTTGTAACCATATTGACCGGTAAGCGGAACGGAGACAGGATAAACCCGTTTTGTATCTTTTAAAACCGCGTCCACCAATTGATTGATGACAACGCCGATCGCATAATAAGTCGATCCTTTGGCGGCAATAATTGTTCCGGCCGCCGTCCTTGCTTTTTGAAAGGCTTCTTGAATTTTTTCTGAAGAAAAATCCTTCATGGTTGAAATCGGTTGACCTCCAATATCAGCGTGAGAAATCGTCGGAAATGAACTATCACCGTGTTCTCCTAGTACATAAGCGTGTATATTTTTTGGATTTATTCCTAAGAACTCGGAGAGATGAAATCTAAAACGGGCCGAGTCTAAACTGGTCCCACTTCCGAATATCTTGCCGGGTGGAAGTTTCAAAAGCTGGCTGGCTTGATATGTCAAAATGTCGACTGGATTGGTGACCATGATTATGACGCTGTCCGGTGAATATTTGATCGCTTGGGGAAGAATTGTTTTTATGACTTCTAAATTGCTTTTGACCAAGTTAAGCCTCGATTCTCCCGGAAGCTGGGCCCGACCGGCTGTGAAGACGATCACATCACTATTCTTTAAATCTTTATAAGACTTAGCGGCAATTATTTTCGCCGTCCCAAGAAAAGTGAGACTATGCTGAAATTCAAGCTGTTCTCCTCTCATCCTCTCAAGATCACGATCAAAAAGAACTAATTCGCTGGCAGTATTTTTTAGCAACATGACAAAGGCGGCGCTCATCCCGACGTGTCCTCCACCAATAATTGATACTTTTCCGCTCATAAAATGAGTATACATGAAAGTAATTTGGGATTTTTATGCGAAAAATTTTGTTATAATTTTAGGATACCAGAGGTACCCAAGTGGCCAACGGGGGCAGACTGTAAATCTGCTGGGTTTTCCCTTCGAAGGTTCGAATCCTTCCCTCTGGACACTTCGACAAGCTCAGTGTAAACTTGCCTGCGCTTGATGTAAACTTCCTTTATGTGGCTAGTTTACATACTATATTGTGATCAGAAATTTTTCTATGTTGGAATTACAAATAATTTGGATAAAAGATTATCAGAACATATTTCGAGGGAATCTTTATTCACCAAAAGATATTTTAATTTTAAATTAGTTTATTGTGAAAAATATCCTGATAAATTTCAAGCTGCTAAACGCGAAAGACAACTTAAAGGTTGGTCACACAATAAAAAATTATTGCTGGTAACTAGAAAAATTTCTGATCCTCATTTTATTGAGTTTGTCGAAGTGTCCAAAAGAGAGAGGATGAAGAACATGTGAGTTAATACTGAGTGAGCGTAGCGAATCGAAGTAAATCCTCCCCTCTGGACACGGTTGCGACTTCACATAATCCTTTCAATTTATGACCGTTTTTCCCCATGCTCTGATTTAGTCAAAGTTTAGGTAATTGAATTGCTTAGCTTTGAACACTAGATGTTATTTTGTATATTTTTATGAGAAAAAGATGTAAAATAAATTATTGTTAATTTAGATACCATATGTCAGATTCACAAAATAAAATTATTATCTTTCAAGATAAAAAAATTCGCCGTATTTGGTATAAAAATGAATGGTATTTTTCGGTAGTCGATATAGTCGAAGTGTTAGCAGAAACTTCTTACCCAAGGCAATATTGGGAAAAAATAAAACAAAGAGAATTTGTAGTATTTCAGTTGTCCCCAATTTGGTTACAACTGAAATTAGTAAGTGTTGACGGTAAAAAATATAATACTGATTGTGTGAATACAAAAAATGCCTTTCGCTTAATCCAATCAATCCCGAGTAAAAAAGCTGAGCCTTTCAAAATGTGGTTGGCTCAAGTTGGTAAAGACAGACTTGATGAAATCGAAAATCCAGAATTAGCCCAAGAAAGAATGAAAAAACTGTATGAACAAAAAGGTTATCCAAAAGATTGGGTAGATAAACGATTACGAGGTATGGCAATTCGTCAGAATCTTACAGATGAATGGCAAGAGCGGGGAATTATGGAGAAAAAAGATTATGCAATTTTAACAGCAGAAATTTCTAAGGCAACTTTTGGGATGACGCCAAGTGAATATAGAAAATTTAAAAATATCTCAGTAAAGTCAAAAGCGAATTTACGAGATAACATGACAGATTTGGAGTTAATCTTTACAATGCTTGGAGAAAAAGTGACAACTGAAATTTCTAAAAAAGAAAAGCCTAACACATTTCCAAAAAACAAAAAGGTTGCAAAAAGAGGTGGAAGTGTTGCCGGAAAAGCAAGAGTAGAGACAGAAAAAGAGATTGGCCGGAGTGTGATTTCTAAAGAAAATTACCTGCAAAAATCACAAAATAAAAAACTTTCCGTTATCTGATTTTCTCTTTCGAAAAAATCCATAACCCTTTCGATTTATGACCGTCTTTCCCCATGCTCTGATTTTGGGCGTATTTGTTATTTACTCATGCGCCACAAAGGGTCGTATTCATCCCGCTTGGCGGGACGAACGAACCCTTAGTCAAAGTTTAGGTAAACGAATTGAAAAAAATTCTTGTCAAGTGAGAAAAGGGTTGAAGGGACAATAATAATCGCAATACTAATTTTGACTGGTGTATAATAGAGTTACAAAAACCTGTATTCTGAACTGTCACCGGACGGTGGCGTGACTGGGACAACCAGTCTAGGAACGTGGTTGGATGAGACCCTTAAAACGGGTCTTTTTTTGTTAACGGAATTTCCATTCATCTTGAATATGTTTTTTGATTATTTGTTTATAGATAAGTCTGTCAGTTTTTTCTTCATCGTGAGATCTTCTGATAGCGCCTGCAACCATATCAACCATCTGAATTAAAACATTTGATTTTGAATTAATTAATTGGCAATTTTTTATGATTTTTTTGTGATGAGTATTTAATTGTTTTCTTAAGTAAGTAAGAAAGTTTCTTCTGAATCTTCGGTCTCCACTTCCGTCAATTCTGACTTTTGCTTCGATTATTGAATCATTACTGTATTCCAAAAGAGATTTGATTGCATAACTATAAAAAGAATTTTTATTATTTTTTAGTTCTTCACTACGGATAAGAGATTTTTTAATAACTATACTGCGGACTTTAAACGAAAAATTATTTATTGTTTTAAGAAATTTTTCTCTGATTTTTTTTCGTGACTTACTGAATTTAAATTCAACTTCATCAGGAAACTTTAGATTACGGCGAAGTTCTTTAATGGCAACCGCTGTTTTTTCCGCTTCCAGCTCATCATCAAATATCACACAGGAAATAACGAAAATAGTAGAAGAACCTTTCTTTAACTTAAATCCCGGATCACCGGAGTCGTCAATGAAAACTAACATATTAAATAAATTATATACCTCAGAAAATATTATTTGCAAATATATCCTGTCATGATGGGATAAAATATCTAAGTATGTAGTTTATAAACGACAAAGAATAACTCCTCTTTTAGCCTCGTTTTGTAGGTTATAACCTACAAAGAATTAAATTTTTTGATACAATAATTTTGTATGAATACAGATCTAATTAAGGAATATTTAGACAGTCAAAAAATAAAAGTTGTTGAAATCTATGATTTTGAAAACAAGAAGGTAAAATATTCGGAAAAAATAACAGGCTGGAAGATTGATAAATTCAGAGGAGATGAAGAAATTGTCCGAGCCTATATTATTGCTAAACTTGTAAACGAGCTTGGCTATTTGCCCGAAAATATCGAAATTGAAAAAGAATATGACATTGGAAGACCAAAAGTAAACAAGCCAAGAATAGACATAATTGTGAGAGATGATAAAGAAAATGCTTTTTTGTATATCGAACTCAAAAGCCCACAAGACTATGAGAAAAATAAAGATGAAATCATCGAAAAACAACTTTTTAATCTGGCCTCACAAGAACAGGGACAAGGGAAAAAAGTCAAATATCTAACTTTATACACTTTTGAAATTATTGAAAACATAATAAAGGACAAGTGTATTTTGATTGACTACGAAAAATTTACTTCTTTTGATTTATGGAAAGATGTTAGAAATTTTGCTGATGAATTACCCCAAAGATATAATAAAGCCCAAAAGGAACCATATATCAAGGGAGGAAATAAAGATTTAGAGACAAGTTTTACCCACGATCAACTGGATGGGCTTAGAAAAAATTTACACAATGTGCTTTGGGGCGGCGGTGGCACTGATGATAATGATGTTTTCTCGTCACTTGTAAATATTATTTTGGCAAAGATTCAAGACGAGGGAGAAAAAAAGAAAGGCGAAAAATATGATTTTCAAATATTCTCTTTTAAGGATGGCGAAAGCTTTGAAACAAACGAACAACTTTTTGAAAGGATAAACGAACTTTATAAAAGAGCTTTAAAACAAAGAATTAACATTATGGATGAGGCAAAATTAAAAAAATCATACATAATAGATGAAAATAAATTTTCCCTCAATAAACTTAAATATGCAGTAACCGAATTGGAAAGATTTTCTTTTGTTGATGGGAAAAATAGTTTTGACGGAAAAGATATATTGGGGGATTTTTTTGAGGGAATCATAAGAGAAGGATTTAAACAAACAAAGGGACAGTTTTTTACCCATATAAATATTGCTCGATTTCTCCTTTGGGGATTACAACTTGATAAGCTTGCCATAAAAAGAATAAACAAAGATTTGGAAATTCCTTATTTGATAGATCCGAGTGCCGGTAGCGGAACATTTTTAATTGAATACATGAAATTTATTACTGAAAATATAAAAAGAAAATATAAAAATAAACTTGATGAGACAAGAGATGTGGAAGAAAGATTCCATAATTGGTTTATGCCAGATCATAGAGAAAATAAATGGGCGGAAAAATTTATTTATGGCGTGGAGATAAACTTTAATTTAGGAACGGCCACAAAAGTAAATATGATTTTGCACGGAGACGGATCAACTAATATCTTTGTCAAAGACGGACTTCTACCTTTCAAGTTTTATGACAAGGAAACGGCGCCGAACTTTTTGAAACAATATGAACAAGATAAAACCTATTTTAACCGCGAAGTTAACGGACAGTTTGATGTTATCATTACCAATCCTCCTTTTAGCGTTGACTTGGATAACGATACAAAAAAGAATGTAAAAAATGAATTTATTTTTGGAGATAAAAAGAATTCAGAAAATCTATTTTTGGAAAGGTGGTATCAATTACTTAAACCCAATGGCCGTTTTGGAGTTGTTCTACCGGAAAGTGTCTTTGATACAACAGAAAATAAGTATATAAGACTTTTTATTTATAAATATTTTAAGGTTAAAGCCGTTGTATCTTTGCCACAGCTGACCTTTGAACCTTTTACTTCAACAAAAACCAGTCTGCTTTTTGCTCAAAAGAAAACAAAAGCAGAAGCACTAGAATGGGATAAATTATGGGGAAAATATTCTAGTGAATGGAATAAAAACCAGATGTGAGAATTTAACAGGAGTTTATCTTGACGGAAAAGATAGAAATAAACTAATATCAATAAAAAATTTAACAGAACTACAGGAAAAAGAAATATTATCAAGAATGCTTAAAAATTATTTTGAAGAAGATGACAAAAAACTTTCTTCAAAAGATTTGATTAAAAAATATACCGATGAATTAAAAGAACTTTGTAAATATGATTCTGATACAAAAGATGTTTTCGGATTTGTAAATACCTGGTGGGTGTTTGGAGAAGTTGCAAAAGAATTAAATTACAAAATCTTCATGTCCGAGGTTGAAAACGTCGGTTATAAAAGAACCATACGAGGTGAAAAACCAATGCTAAATGAACTCTATAGAACTGATGAAAAAGGTGAAGTAATGGTCGACGATGGGAAACTTGAAACAGCTCTTGATTATATGAGACAAATTGAGTGGGAATAAATTTAAACTTTTATGGAAGAAAATAAAGAAAAAAGGTCAGATTTAATTCATGCAATAACTTCTCCTTTAGGATTCTTTGCTTTATCTCTTTTGATTGTTGAGGGTTTTTTAACGATCTCGTTAATTTTTTCTAATTTAAATCCTATAAGTAAATTTTGGGGGATGATTATTGGTGCAGGACTAT
This sequence comes from uncultured Gammaproteobacteria bacterium, assembly GCA_964396395.1. Taxonomy (GTDB): domain Bacteria; phylum Patescibacteriota; class Microgenomatia; order UBA1406; family GWC2-37-13; genus GWC2-37-13. Next base: position 106,180 of record CAYNFC010000002.1, read on the forward strand.
TTCTTCTAGTGGTCATCGGTGTTTGGTTATTAGTATGGCTTAAGCCAGAAAATTTAACTTTTGGCGAGCTCAGCCATCTAAAACGTTTAGAAATGGAAAAATGGGGTACCAGTGATAGACCAAAGAAAAAACCTGAAGTAGAAGAAGAAAGTAAAAATCTTGTTTCGCCAAATAACCCTGATTAAATTTAATTTATGCAAAAAAAATATATAATTACGTACAATTTAAAAAATTCCATCTGGAATTACACAGGTTTTTTTAATGCCCTTCAAAGTATTGGACCTTGGTGGCATTACCTTGATTCTACTTGGATAATAAAGACTAATTATACTTCACAACAGATTTATTCAATGCTTGGTCAACATTTATCAAAAAGTGACCTAATACTTATAGTGGAAATAATTCCAGGCAATAGATACGGTTGGTTGACAAAAGACGCATGGGATTGGATTGATAGCGATTAATTTTTTGTAAAAATAACAATGCCACTAAAACAATTCACAATTGATTTTCAGAATATCGGACAACAAGAATTTTTAAGGCCAAATGTTGGTTACAGGTATTTTTTCGATATTCAAAAAGCGGAAATTTATCCAACAACAAAAAACGTAAAACTCAAATATGTCTTAAAAGAAATTCCAGCAAAGAAAGTATTTAAAGGAGAGATAGAAAATTCCGAAGTATTAGTTGATATTGGAAACATTGAACGGAGATTTAATAATCTTATAGATTTAGAAGAAGTAAGTAAAATAGGATCAGACAAAAATATTTTACAAGACGGCGAGATTGTGATTCCCAAAATGCAACCGCAAATGGGAAATATCTTTCTAAACCTTGAGCATAAAAGATATATTGGCTCTACTGAATTACTTGAATACTCAATCTCCGAATTTCACGATCCAATATTTTTGTATTATCTGATAACCTCAAGAAAATTTTTGTCAGATTTGGCAAATTTAGAAAGCGGAAAAACACACAGAAGGGTAAGCTCCACTGATCTACTAAAAATAAAAATCCCATTAATCCCAAAATCTAGACAAGACCAAATCGTTGCTCTAATTGAGCCGATTGAAAAGAATATTAAAAAGCTAAAAAAACAAATTGCTCCAACACAAGAAATTATCAATAAAGTTTTTGCGAGAGAATTTAAGTTTGATTTGGAAAAATTTGAAGAATTGAAAAGGGGAAAGTTTTTTGAGTTAGAAATTTCAAAACTTAATACCCCTTTAATTAGAAGTACCGTAATACAAAATAATTATAAATCCGAATATTTAAAAAAATTCTTAAAAAATAATACGCTATTTCTGAAAGACATTATTACTAAACCAATTAAAAGAGGAAAACAGCCTGAATATACAGAGGACGGAGTAAAAATAATAAAAACATTAAATATCCAAAAGGGTCATATAAATTTTGATGAGGTGCAATTTGTCTCTGATGAATTTTTGAAAAATAACGAAGAAAAAGCAGGAATCTATCAAAAAGATTTACTCCTAACTTCAACGGGAATGGGTAGGGGTAAATTTGCCTTATATGATGAAGAAGAAATTTGTTTTGCCGATAGTCATATTTCAATAATTAGATTCAATCAAGAAAAAACCTTGCCTTATTTTTTAAGTTATTACTGTCAGTCCTTTTTTGGGATTGAACAATTGAAATATATTGAGATGCATATTAAAGGAACGCCTGAAATTTACGAGACTCAATTAAATTATTTCCAAATCCCTGATCTTTCTTTACAAGACCAACAAAAAATTGTTGACGAAATTAAAACTGAGCTTGATAAACAAGAAAATATGAGACAAAAAATTATAATGGAGAGAAATAAAATTGACGAAATTATTGAAAAAACAATTATTTGAACCATGAACACATTCAAACAATCAGCAATTGAAATATTGAAAAAAATAGGAGAACCTCTTCATTACGATAAAATTACTAAGCTTGCTTTGGAGTCAGGAATTTTAGAAACCGAAGGAGCAACACCGGAAGCGACGATGAACGCCCAAATAGTAATGGATATTAAAAATAAAAGTGATGGGTCTGATTTTATTAGAACAGCACCTGGAACATTTGCCCTTAATCCAAACAAGAAAGAAATCGAACAAACACCGAAAATTATTGAGGCAGAAAAGGAAGAGGAAGAGAAAATAGTTATTGAAGCAGGATTCATTGGAAAGGGTGGCGAGCACTTGGTTTGTAGTGAACTACTTTTTCGAGGATTCAACGCCAGTATTATGAGCGTTGATGTTGGTGTAGATTTATCAGCAATAAAAGATAATAAGTTTTTTGGTATCCAAGTTAAGACAGCTCGAAAAAATAATTCTGAAATTTACAACTTTCATATTCGACACAAATCTTTTGAACGATTTAATCAAGGTAATATTTTTTATATTTTAGTTTTAAGAGATGATAAAAAATAGTTATTTAATTTTGCCAGCAAGTGAAGTTGAGAAGAGAATAAAGGAAGGTTCAATTTTTACAGTAAATAATAAAACAGGATATGCCTTGAGTATAAAATTTCGTGAGGGAAAATTTTATCTTGGTAATAAAAATCATGAGATGGGGTACTTCTTGGATAACTGGAATTTAATAAAATAATCATGCTTAAATTATCTCCAAGTAAAATATCAACTTATAAACAATGTCCTTTAAAATACAAATGCGAAATAGATACACAAACAAGACTTGCCTATAGAAAAGATACACCTGACTTAGTCTTTGGAAATTTGATTCATGGATGCCTTAATGATTTTTACAAAAGAACAAAAAAGGAAGATAGAAATTTTGAAACTCTTCGAAAACTATTTGAGACAAAATTTAAATATAACTTTCAGAAACACAATAAAGTTTTTAAAAATAAAGAAACCATTATTAAGTATGTAGAGGAATCAAAAAAACAATTTAAAACATTTCTTAAAAATAAACTTTCTAAAGGAGAACCACTCGTGACTGAAGACTTTCCAAAATATCAGATTAATCCTGAACTAGAACTTGGAGGGAAATTTGATCGAGTCGATTTAGTTGATGATAAATTAACCCTGATAGATTATAAGACTGGAAAGTATAAAGAAGACGGGCAGAGTAACTATGAGTTTCAACTTAATTTTTATGAATATTTATTAACCAAAAAATATCCGGAATATAAAGTAGATAAAAAAATACTTTTCTATTTGAAAGAAAACAAGGTTGATAAATATGAAACGAGTGATGACTTAAACGAAGTTGAAAATGAAATATTAGATATTGCTGAAACAATAAATAATGACATTGATCTAAAACCAAAACGAAATTCTTTATGTAATTATTGTGACTACCAGCAGATCTGCCCGATTTTTAAGAATATTTAAAAAATTACTTTTTCAAAATTCAAATTGAACATCATAAACCTATAGCATATAATAGCTTCATGAAAGAAAATTGCGCAAACTGTATTTGGTTTAGACCCGAACCGGCAACTCCAATAAATCCAAATGCTCCGGTAGCAAAAGAGCGAGAGATTAAACAAACTATTGGGGAAAAAATGGCTCTGAGGGGGGGCAGTAAACCGCCGGTTTATGGAAAATGTAAAGCAATGTTTCAAAATAGAGATAATGAAACTGAAGTCTATGACTTTGGAACGCTTTCAAATTCCAATTGTACAGAGATAGACGATTCAGGATATAAATTATTTAAGGTAGGTTAAAGTCTCGACCAAATCCCCACTCTCTTTCCCCTCGCTTCTTTCTCCGCAGATAATAATTCATCCTGATATTTTATCCCTGTACCATTCGATACAGGGTTTGACCCATGAACCACTTCAGGTTCAGGGCAGGCTTTCGGTTCTTTTTTCGTAAAAAACAAATCTTGAGAGGAGGTACCGAATAGCTTCACTCAATTTTGAGAAGCAAAGCGAGTCTGGACAAATATATGCCGTTCAAAATGCCAATTACACGTTAATATCGATCTATTTATGGTATATATTAACTATATATTGACAAAATAGCGTTAATATGATAATATAAAACCATGAAATTAACCAGGTTACAGCGAATATCTGATTTATTCGCCAAATATCAGCTCAAAAGTAAAGAAAAAGAATCATTGCTTACGATGGTAGATGATATTGAGATCGCCGAACGGGTTTATAATTCTAACGCGATTGAAAATTCGACTCTAACATTACCGGAAACAGAAAAAATCTTACTTCAGCTTGAAATAAGTAGGCATATTTCTTTGAGAGAAGTTTTTGAAGCGAAAAATTTAGCACAAGTTTATGGATATATTAAAAAAACAGCACAACAGCAACCGTTAACTATAGATATGATCTTACTTCTTCATAAAATGCTGTTAACAAATATTCGAGATGATGTGGCGGGAAAATTTCGAAAAGAAGGAGAGATGGTTCGAGTAAGTACCCATATAGGCTTGCCGCCAGAATTTATCGTCAGTAGAATCGAAGAAATATTGGTTAACTACAACTCTAAGATAGAAATTCCATCTATTCATCGAATAGCAATGTTACATGTGGAATTTGAAAGCATTCACCCTTTTATTGACGGCAATGGAAGAATCGGACGGGTAATAAATAATTATTTACTAACTCGCGAGGAATTCCCACCAATCATCGTCAGAAATAAAGAAAAAGAATCTTATTATTCTGCGCTTCGATCTTTTGATGATTTTCATAATTTTAAACCGATGATACGCATTGTTGAACTGGCCGTTCTTGAATCTTTACACAAACGCCTTGCTTATTTAGATGGGCAAGAAATCGTTCCTCTTTCTCAATTTGCAGAAAAAAGTCAAGGCTCATTTCATACATTATTAAATTCTGCGAGAAGACAGACTATTCCAGCATTTCGAGAAAAAGGGGTATGGAAGATAGGAAAAAAGACTATACTTAACACGGGTGATAATTAATGTATAAAAAAATCGAAAAAATTCCCTTACAGTACAACTGCCCTTTTTGTAAAAGAGATATTGCTTCTTCAAAAAAAACTGAAGTATTTTACAAGAGTCATTGGATAAACGGATGCTTCGAATGCTTTGCCTTATCAATAAGCGATTCAACTACTGTCAGATTTCAAGAAAGAGATTATTAAGAAATCATCTATTTTGTTTTCTTCGTCTAATTAACTTTCTTTTACTTCCATGTATTCTTTTTTTCAATTGAAGTTTCGGCCTCTTACTAAAAACTCTTTTTTGTTTATTCATTTTTATAAACCAATGAGTAATGTCTAACCTTAACAGTTACGACACATATTGTCAAACAGGAAAATTTGAAGTTTTAAACCGTTGGGTTTCGAGCAGCAAAATTAAAAGGATAAAAATATTTTTCCCAATTGGCATCAGTCGAGTGATAAATATTATCGCCCATTAAATAATCAACTAATATTTCTCTCATTCTTAATATTTCTTTTAACGAATTAATATTTTTCTTATCTTCAACAGTAAAATCTATTAATTCCAATGCTCGATAAAAAGCATTCTGGCTCATTTTTTGATTTTTTTTATTCCTCCAGTTGATGGCTCGGCCAATCTCAGCTCCAACATTGGCCATCTGCTCAAAAATAGAAAAATCATTCCATCTCCCAACCAGATCTTTATGAAAGATACTCATTTAATAACTAATTTATTAATAATAAAAACAATTTTTTGTTTTAATTTGTCATCCTCCACCCCCCGAGAAAAATTATTTAATCTGGGCCTAACATTGATCATTGAATCAAATTCAACAAAATCGTCACCTTTCAGATTTGGATAAAGATTAATTCCCCAAAGATCATCCTGCTTTGACCCTAATTCCAATAAATATTTTTCCTCATCCGCGTGCATATCAGCATCAACAACTATTATTTCTTTTTTTATATCAACCACCGCCTTTATCAAACCACCAAACACTATTGAAGATAATTTTTTCAGTTCATCTACTGTAATATATTTATCGACTAATTTCATGTCTCAATTATACTTTAAAAACTTCCACCCCTTCATGGACTATCTTGTCTACTTTAATCCCGACGCTCATTCCTTTTTTTGTTTTGTCAATTGATTTATGATTTTCTTGAATCGAAGAAATAACTTGCTGGAATATTTCTTCTCCGCTTCCGTGTTTGACAAACTTCAAAGTGTCACCTACAGAAAAGGGGGATTTTACTTCAATAATCGCTACTCCTAAATGATTGTAATAGTGGGAGATTTTACCCACTTTTTTATCTGCCATATCTATCATCACCCCCCTGCACATCAATCATATCAAATTTAGTATCCCATTCCCGGCATTCCGCCGCCGCCCATAGGTGCGGCTGGAGGATTCTTTTCCGGTAGGTCGGCCACCAATGCTTCGGTTGTCAAAACCATCGCAGCAACCGAAACGGCATTTTCAACAGCCGTCCTGACTACTTTCAAAGGATCAATAATACCGGCTTTAATCATATCGATCGTCTCAGCCGTTGCTGTTGATTCGGTTTTTAAAATATCAAAACCCTGTCCTTTGGCGCTCGCCGATCTAGCCTTAGCAATTAACTCCCCTGGATTTAATCCGCCATTTTCCATCAATTTGGTAAACGGCGACTCAATCGCACTTTTAATTAATTCAAAGCCAATCACTTCATCACGACTGGCTCCTGATTTTTCCAGATCATTAGAGCTCATTTTTTGACTGATGTCAAGTAATGCTACGGCTCCGCCCGGAACAATCCCTTCTTCAAGGGCAGATTTAGTGGCGGCCACCGCATCAATAACTCTTTCTTTTTTATCTTTTAACTCAACTTCTGTGGCGGCCCCAACATTAATAACAGCAACACCGCCTGATAATTTTGCTAATCTTTCCTGAAATTTTTCCCGATCAAAATCAGAAGTTGTTTCTTTTAACTCTCTTCTAATTTTCTCAATTCTTGCCAGAATCAATTTTTTGTCCCCCTTACCGCCAATAATTGAAGTGTTTTCTTTATCTGATTTTACTTTGTCAGCCCGACCGCAGTCGGTAACTTCAATATTTTCTAATTTTTTTCCCAGATCTTCGGAGACAACTGTACCGCCGGTCAAAATGGCAATATCTTCCAACATTTCTTTTCTGCGATCTCCAAATCCCGGTGTTTTAACAACTAATGCGTTGAATGTTCCTCGAAGTTTATTGACGACTAAAGTTGCTAACGCTTCGCCTTCTATTTCTTCAGCAATAATTACCAAATTCTTGGAAACTTTGACAAACTTTTCCAAAAATGGCAGTAGGTCGGAAACGGCGGTAATTTTTTTATCGGTAATCAAAATGTAGGCATCCTCTACTTCAGCGGTCATTTTATCAGCATCGGTGGCAAAATAAGGAGAAGCAAAACCGCGGTCAAACTGCATGCCTTCTTTATGATCAACGGTTGTCTCCAAGCTTTTTCCCTCTTCAACGGTAACGACTCCGTCTTTGCCGCCGACTCTTTTTAAAGCATCGGCAATTAGATTGCCTAAATAAGCGTCACCGGCAGAAATAGTGGCTACATTGGCTGCATCTTTTAATGTAATGGTTTTTGCCATTTTTTTCAGTTCCGCAACCACGTAGGCTGATCCTTTCATTAATCCTGATCGCATGACCATGGGATTAGCTCCGGCCGTAATCATTTTAATTCCTTGGGAGACAATCGCACTGGCCAGTATTGTAGCTGTGGTTGTACCATCACCGGCTACATCGGCCGTTTTAGAAGCGGCTTCTTTGACTAACTGAGCTCCTATATTTTCAAAGGCGTCTTCCAATTCAATTTCTTTGGCCACTGTCACTCCATCGTGAATGACACTGGGAGCACCCCACTTACGATCAAGAGCAATATTGCGGCCTTTTGGACCGAGCGTCGTTGCGACCGCTTTTGTTAATTTATCAACCCCATCGAGAAGTTTTTTTCGAGCTTCCGCTCCGTAAATGATTTGTTTTGCCATAGTTTAATATAAAATTTATAATTCCACCACCGCCATCACATCCTTCTGTTCAATCAAAAGCCATTCCTCCATCCCTACCTTAACTTCATTACCACCCCATTTTTTGTAAAGAACTTTCTGACCGACCTTAACAACCATTCCCTCGCACTTCTTTTTATCTTCATTACAACAATCACTTCCGCAACAATCGTTTCCTGGACCGACGGCCATTATTTCACCGACTTGCGGTTTTTCTTTGGCGCTGTCCGGCAGGACAATCCCTGAAGCAGTCTTCGATTCACCTTCAAGAGGTTTAACTAATACGTAATCAAAAAGAGGTTTAATATTACCTTTTGTTTTTGACATATGAAAATAATTGGAACTTGTAATTAACTTATAATTTTTTTATGATGAAAATATAACTAAAAAATTTTCCTTTGTCAAGGGGAATTTATCAAATGAGCATTTAGTCTGCTAACCCCGATTTAGTCGGGGTAAACAATATGGACGAAACTAATAGCTTGTCAGAGATAGAAAAATTAAAGACTCTTTTGCAGTCGGCCGATCTGCCTGCTAATCTCCATGATAAAGCCGCCGAGCAAATTCAAAGAATATATCTGACCTTAAAACACGGCGGTAATCTTTCCCAGCTTGATATCACTGCCAAATATATTGACTGGATTGTCCATCTGCCCTGGAACAAAAAAACCGACGATATCTTGGATATTAATCACGCTAAACAAGTTTTAGAAACAAATCATTTTGGTTTGGAAAAAATTAAACAGCGGATAATTGAATATATTTCTGTTTTGATTTTGTCCAAAACTCCTCATGCCCCAAATTTATTTTTTATTGGTCTGGCCGGTACCGGAAAGACTACTTTTGCCCAGTCGGTGGCCGAAGCATTAGGAAGAAAGTTTATGCGGATTCCATTTGGTGGACTTTCCTCAGCTCTTGATCTTCGCGGTCAATCAAAGACCTCTCCGGAGGCCGAACCGGGAATGATTATCCGAGCTTTAAGAAAAGCGGAAACAAAAAACCCGGTGATATTACTTGACGAACTGGATAGAATCACTCCGGAATCAAAAGCGGCCATCATGGGTGTTTTGATTGAACTTTTAGACCCTGGTCAGAATAATAATTTTACCGATTATTTTATTGACTATCCTTTTGACCTGTCTCAAGTTCTTTTTATTGCGACGGCCAACAATACGAATAACATTTCAACCGCGGTCATGGACCGGCTTGAAGTGATCCAAATGCCGTCCTATACCGACGAAGAAAAAATCGTCATCGCCAAAAACTATGTCTTCCCCCGCTATATTAAAGAGGTAGGATTAACTCCGGAAAATATAAAAATTGAAGATTCCGTTTGGATAAAAATTACCCGACCATTGGGATTTGACTCGGGTATTAGAAGTTTGGAGCGGACTATTGAAGGAATTGCCAGACGGGTGGCTTACAAAATTGTCAAAGGTGAAGGCACGAGTTTTGTAATAAATGATGAAAATGTGAGAGAATATCTTTAGGTGTGTCTATCCGCTACTTTGCTGGCTCCGTAAGAATAAGGTTTTATTTTCACATCATATCCGCTACCGCGAATCATCCCGCTTACTTCATTAATCATACTTCTAGTCTCTCCATTTGGACCGATATCAACATGTATTTGGATATCATAACGGGAAATGCCATTGGTCTTAAAAAAACTGACAAAGTTTTCCGAAGTTTCAAGTGACATGGTCGCTTCCCGGTAAATTCTTTCTTTTAGGCCCATTTTTTTCTTGTTGATTTCTCTTTTCCAAAAATAAATCCCGCCAAAACCGATCCTGTGAATAACAAGCGCGGAAACAAAATCATAACCGCCTTTTTCCATCTTTTGTGAGTCGGTACCGACGATAATTTCGTATTTAGCTTTCTTATCCGCAGCCATATAAGAAGACACGATGTGTTTTAATTTTTCCAGATCTACTTGTCCGTGGGTTGGGCTTTGATAAAACATATTATTCTTTGCAACAATCAACTAAACCTGAGAGAAACTTACCCATTCTGGGGAAAAAACCCTCATCTTTTTCTGGTAGTTTACTATCTGTATTATTGACAAAGGTGGTCTTTTCATCTTTACTGAAATCCCCCTCTTTTAGATCTCCTTTTTTTACTAAACCCAGATTTAATCCCCAAAAAAGATTATAAAGATCAAATGATTTTTTGAAAAAATCACAGGCTTTCTCCGTCTCACCTTTAGATTGATATTTCGTTCCCACTTCCATCAATCTCATCGAAGCGGCAAGTAGATGTTTACTAATACACCAGACTTCTCCTTCATAATCAAGAATAAGCATTTTTAATAGTCCTTTTCTCATCTCTCTTATTTGATACAAAAGATCGTAATAGTGTGTCTTACCGGTCTTACCCCCCGTAAAAAAAAGGTGTTCTTCAATTGAGATTAGATTCATGACCGCAATTGATAGATCTTCGTCCGATGATAAATCAAGATTCTCACTGTTTTCCAGTTTTTTAATCTTAATCATCAAGTTTTTTATTTTTTCTTCATTTTCCATATTAAACAATTATCATTGTAATCAATTTACCGGCAGAATTGACAAGAAAAAAATAAGCGGAGATGAGAGGATTCGAACCTCTGATGACCTTGCGGCCATACTAGTTTTCGAGACTAGCCCGATCGTCCACTCTGGCACATCTCCAATTAACTAATTTTACCAAAGCTCGTTGAGAAAAGCTTCACTTTAAGGTAAAATATTTAAACTTAGGTGCGATGGCGAAGAGGAAACGCAGCTGTCTGCAAAACAGCTATTGCGGGGGTTCGATTCCCCCTCGCACCTCATTTTTTTAGGAAGGTGGGCAGGACGGTAATGCGCGAGTCTTGAAAACTCGTGAGCGCAAGCTCTAACAGGTTCGACCCCTGTACCTTCCGCCGTGAAATTTATCATACTCTTATTACTGGTTTTACTTAGCATTCTGGGAATTGCCGATGCTGGATATCTTACTTATGAGCATTATCAACAAGTAGTTCCTCCTTGCACCATCAACCGCTTTTTACCTATCCTTTCCGACTGCGGAAAAGTTTTAAGAAGTTCTTATTCCATCATGTTTGGTGTTCCTTTAGCAGTCTTCGGAGTTATTCAATACTCTTTTCTTTTAATTGCAATAATTTGTTTAGCTATTTACAGAAAAAAAATTTTTACCTACTGGATTATTCTTCAATCAATGATCGGGGCAATATTTTCTTTATACTTTGTGTATCTCCAACTCGTTATTTTAAATAGTATTTGCATTTATTGCATGTTGTCAGCATTAATAAGTTTTTCGATTTTTTTTCTCGTTTGTAAAACATTCTCCAAGGAAAAATTTTCACTTCGCCTAAATTTAATCGCTTTCATCTATCAAAAAATGATTAAACCAATCTTTTTTTTGTTTGATGCCGAATTTATTCATAATACTCATGTTTTTTTTGGTGAATTATTAGAAAAAAGTTTTTTAAAAAATTATTTTAACTGGAAATTGAACTATCAATCATCATTATTAAAACAAAAAGTCGCCGGGATTGATTTTATGGTTCCAGTTGGGCTAGCGGCCGGATTTGACTATGAAGCAAAATTGACCCAAATTCTTTATTCCTTTGGATTCGGATTTCAAAGTGTCGGAACGATTACTAATCTCCCCTATGAAGGGAATCCAAAACCTTGTTTAGGACGATTACCTAAATCTCGATCTTTAATGGTTTATAAAGGCTTTAAAAATAAAGGAGCAAATGCAGTTGTAAATAAAATCAAAAAATATAAATTTGAAATCCCAATGGGAATTAGTATTGGTATGTCAAATAACAAATTAATAAAAGACTCTAATAGTGCAATCAAAGACATCAAACAATCTTTTTTGACTTTTGAAAACTCCAAAATAAAAAATAGCTATTATGAACTAAATATCAGCTGTCCAAATTTAATTAATACCGATGTTGACTTTTATAAACCAGCAAACTTTGATCTATTACTTCAATCTATTAATAGATTGAAAATAAAAAAAACTGTTTTCATCAAGATGCCAATTTCTGTTTCCAACAAAGAATTTCTTTCTCTCCTCGAAGTTATTATTAAATACAAAATAATTAAAGGAATAATTATTGGAAACCTAATGAAAGACAGAAAAAGCCCCCTTCTTAACAAACAAGAAGTTAATAAATTTAAAGTCGGAAACTTCAGTGGTAAACCGTGCGAACCAAGGTCAAATGAACTGATTAAATTAACTTATAAAAAATATAAAAATAAATTAATTATTATTGGCTGTGGCGGCGTATTTTCCGGTCAAGATGCTTATAAAAAAATAAAACTTGGAGCGTCATTAATTCAATTAATAACTGGAATGATTTTCCAAGGTCCGCAATTAATATCGCAGATTAATTTAGAGTTGGAAGAACTATTGGAGAAGGATGGGTATAAAAATATTAAAGAAGCAATCGGTTATGAAAATCATTAATCAAATTTCCGCCGGCGGAATTGTTTTTAAACTAATCCCTCATCCCTATTCCCTATCCCCTAACCGTCTCTGGCTTATCTGCCAACATTCCCAACACAAGGGTTGGGTTTTTCCGAAAGGTTTTGTCGGTGATGTTAATAAAAACGAGTCAAATGAAACAGCCGCCCTGAGGGAAGTTGAGGAAGAGGGTGGAGTAAAAGCTAAAATAATCACCAACAAACCAATAATTACTAACTATCAATTTGTTTGGGAAGGTAATTTAATTAAAAAAACCGTTTATTATTATTTAATGGAATATCTTAGTGGTGACCCAAAAGATCATGACTTCGAGATGAGCGAAGCAAAGTTTGTAACCGGGGACGAAATAAAAAAAACCTTAACATATCTCTCAGACATCCAAGCTTTTGAAAAAATTCTTCAGGGATTATAATAACCCTATGGATGAGTCTAAAAATCGACTAACTATCTTCAAATATAATGCGATTCTTTCTATTCTCTTTTTTCTATCTTCAACTTTTTATATGGGTGTCAAAACCAAAAATTATAGTTTTTCTGACTACACTATTTCTCAACTAAGTTATTTTTTAAATAATAACCAGTTGTCAGTTTTTAATTTTTTATTTTTTATAAAAAGTTTCTTGGATTTAAGTTTTGCCTATTATATTTTTAAATTCTATAATTTGCGTTTAAAAACACTGCCCGCTGTAACTCTTCTCATGGCTATTTTATCTTTTGGATTACTCGGTTTTTTTCCTACTAATCAATTTCCTTTAATTCATTTGATAATTTTTATCATCACTTTTTTTTCCTGGATATTTTCTCAATATTCTTTAGCTAAACTTACCAACAACGAAAATTTCATTCATTTCTCAAAACTATTAATTCTTGTTGAGATTATCCTTGGAAATATTTTTTTATTTTTTAATTATTTTAACGCCATTTCCGAAACTGTCTATTGTTTGCTGATTTTCCTCTGGTTGACTATTTTTATCGGAAGATATTTGAAGTAAAAATCGTTTTAGCTTGTTAAGAAGCTCTAGAGCGGGCGAAGGGAATTGGACCCTCTGTCTCCTCCTTGGCAAGGAGGCATTTTACCGGTAAACTACGCCCGCAGTTTCCTTTAGCCCTTATATTCTACCAAAGCGCGGCGTAATATCTCAATCGCTTTTTTTAAATCATTACAATTTAATACATAAGCAATCCTCACTTCATTCTTTCCCTTTCCTTTTGTTCCGTAAAAACCGGCGGCGGGCGCTACCATAACAGTTTCATTTTTATATCTGAAATCTGTCAGTAGCCACTGACAAAAATCTTCACTGTCTTTGACCGGTAATTTTACGATTGTATAGAAGGCCCCTTCCGGCTTTTCCAAATAAACTCCCGAAATTGATTTTAGCCCTTTATAAAGTAAATCACGACGAGTCTGATACTCCTTATGAACCGATGCAAAATAAGAGTCTTTGACCTCTGTTAATTTTTCCGCCATGGCCTGATCAACATATCCGGAAGACAGTCTCCCTTGAGCCATCCGTAAAACACCATCTGTTAGGTCTTTGTTTAGTGAAACGAACATTCCCAGTCTCGCTCCGCAAAGACTATAACGTTTAGACAAACTGTCAAGCAAAATCATTTTGTCCGGATATTTCTTCATGTATTCAAGAATCGAAATCTGTTTCTTTCCGTCATAAACAAATTCGCGGTAAACCTCATCAGAAATAAAAAATAAATTATTTTTTACACAAATTGAGACGAGCATTTCCATTTCTTTCTTTGTATAAACCGTCCCGGTTGGATTACTTGGATTGCATATAATAATTGCTTTAGTCTTTTTGGTAATTTTCTTCTCAATTTCACGTCTTTCCGGCAGGTGAAAAGCAGTCTCTCCTTTTGTTAAAACCGGATTTATTTTAACACCATTGATCGCCGCATAAGAATTGTAATTGGTGTAATAAGGCTCAAAAGCGATCACTTCTTCTCCCGGCTGACAGACAGCAAAAAAAGCCATTAATATTGCCTCCGATCCGCCGGTGGTCACCTGAATATGGTTGGTTTTTATAAAAGAATATCCAAGTTTGTTGTAATAAGAAACTAACGACTCAAGAAACTTTGGCTCACCTTGAGACTGACCGTAAGGAATCGGATTAGCTGTCCATTTTTTCAAAACATCAACCATCACATCCGGAGTTTTTATGTCCGGATCACCAATGTTGAGATGATAGACTTTGACTCCTTTTTTCTTGGCTTCAACGGCAAAGGGAACTAATTTCCTAATAGGTGACGCTGGAACCTGCAAAAGCCGGCTGGAAACTTTAGTGTTTTTCATAATGTAATAATGATAAAGATTTCAAATAATTTTGCAAGGGGATTTTACTATCCCAGACTTTTTCGTAAAACCGCCATTCGATCCAAATATTTCAAATATTTTTTCTTGGAATTTAATTTTATCCAAAGCTTTTCAACGAGAATATAATGCTCTTTTTCTTCTTTCGTTTTTGGTTCTAATTTCTCTCCTAAATATTTTTCAATTTCCAAAACATCTCTCAAAATATCTTTCCAAATTTGAGATTTATTGGCTAAGTTAATCAGTTCGTCTTTTTGGACAAACCGACCGGCTTGTTTTAAATCTTCTTTGATATTTAAATAGTATTTTTCTAACAACTTTATCTGGTTATTTTTTATTGCATATTTTATTCCCCTCCCTGTTCCTAAAAATTCCGGTGGAATTCCTAAAGAATATAAAGCCCCGGTAAAACCAATTGCTCTTGGCAGTTTGACTTTTCCCACCCCTCGGGAATAACCAAAAAGTCCAATATGCAAGACTCTTTCCCGTCTTTTGGGCAAATAAAAAGATACGTCATTAATTAAGGGGGCGATTTGTTCAACTGTGTTTCTATAATATTTTTCAAAAACCGATATCAATTTTATTAATAATTTTTCCTCAGATTTAGAAATTGAAACCGCTAATCCCTTAGGGAGAATTTTTTCCAGTTTTTTAATTGCTTTAATGACTGATTTTTTTTCATAATCATAACGAAAAGCACTTTGTATTAAGACCGTTTTTATCCCACGATATTCACGGCTAAACTGTTCAACAGTATTTGGCGTTAAACCGCCACGAAAAGGTAAAGAAGCCGAGCCAATAATCGGATAAAGTTTAATATTATGTTTTTTTTCAAATTCCAAATAATGAGAGAGGCCAATTTTAATGGCTAAAACTGTCGGTACTAATCCGGAATTTAAAGCCGGGTCGGAACGGGCTAAATAAGGACGAAGATAAACGGGCTTAAAATGAAATTTTTTCTGGTGTAGTTTTAAATATTTTTCCAAAAGAGAATCTGACTTAATAATTGTTGTCACCTGTTCAAATAAAGGGATTATTTCTATATGTTTTAAACTTTCCTGGCCAAAATTATAGAGAGCATGTTTTAATGATGCAATTTCTCTAAAGGCTTCTTGGATGGCAATCATTTCTTCGGCTGACTCGGTCATCGGTAAAATTACTTCAAATAAAGGCGGACTGTGAAATCCTATCTTAGTAGTTAAACCAGCCGCTCCTAAAATTCCCATAAAAGCCCGCCCTAAGCGAAACTCCGTTTCCACTTTAGGATTTGGTAAGCGAAAGGTCAAAAATTTTTCTTTTCCCAATGGATTTTTCTTAAAATAATCATGATACTCACTCAAAAGTTTTTCTATAACCGATTCATCAACGTATTTTCCTTCCCAATCCCATTTATATTCAGAAGCATCTAATTCGGAAAAAGATAAAAAACACTCTTTTATTTCATCACTTGTTTTTATAAAAGCGCTTTTTTGCCAATAGGGCTTACTGCCATGATCGGGATGTTGAGAAATCATGGTTGTAGAAATTTTTCGCATATCCTGGCCATTTTATCAAAGTGGGATAAGTAAAACAATACGGAAATATTAGTTATAATATTAAGGACTGTCTCTGTATTTCAACGGATAGAATAAGGGCTTCCGAAGCCTTTGATGGGAGTTCAATTCTCCCCGGAGACACAGGATTTACCCTGAGCGAGCGAAGCGAGTCGAAGGGCCTATGGTTCAACGGTAGAATGTGGCATTCGCATTGCCAAGATCCGAGTTCAATTCTCGGTAGGTCCACCTAGAAATTTGATATAATTTTGAAAAATTAGGAACCGTAGTTCATCGGTAGAACGCGACTCTTATAAAGTCGATGCAGAAGGTCCGACTCCTTCCGGTTCCACAACAATATATAAAACAAATAGAAATTAGTAAAGAGTATATGAAATTGATTAAGAATGAAGATTTTGCTGAGTTGATTGGAATGTATTTAGGAGATGGTAATCTTGGACATTATCCAAGATGTCATTATTTGAGAATTTACTGTAATTTAAAAGAGAGACAATATGCAAACGAAATCAAAAAAATTTTAGAAAAGGTGTTTAGTAAAAAATGTTATGAATACAAACGACCATCAGAAGGAATTTCATATTTGGAAATTTCAGGAAAAGATTTAGATAGAAAATTAGGAATTCCAATTGGAGATAAAATAATCAATAAAGTAAGAATTTTGGAATGGATTTTTGAGAAAGAAAAATATATAATTTCTTGTCTAAGAGGACTATTTGATACAGACGGTTGTTGTTATTTAACAGGTAAGAAATATAAGATTATTAATTTTACAAATAGAAATAAAGTTCTTTTACAAAATATTTATAAAGCTTTAAGGATTTTGGGATTTCGTCCATACAAAAGTGGAGGAAGAAATATAGAGATAGGAAGAAAAAAAGAGGTTGAAAGATTTTTTGAGATGATAAAACCAAGAAATTTAAAACATTATCGGTTTAATGCCAGGATAGCCAAGGTGGTCAAGGCATCGGTCTGAAAAACCGAGGATGCAGGTTCGACTCCTGCTCCTGGCACTTGAATTAGATTGTCAATATACGCTAATTAAACAATAAAAAAGTCATTAAAGCCAATCCTATCCTGTAAATTCCAAAATACGTCAGAGAATTTTTTTGTAAAAACTTAATAAACCATTTTATTGCAAGTAAAGCACTGAAAAAGGAAGTAATCAAGCCGATAAACAAAAATAACATATTACTGCCTGAAAAAATTAATTGAGGATCTGTTTTTATAAAATCAAAAAGCGACGCGGCCAAAAGTGTTGGCACTGCCAAAACAAAAGAATATAGAGCTGACTCTTCCCTATTAAAACCTAATATCATCATCGTTAATATGACTGCTCCCGCCCTTGATACCCCAGGAACAACCGCCAGTGATTGACCAACTCCAATCAATAAGGCTTGAACAATTGTCATCTGAATAATTTTTTTATCGGTTTTAACAATTTTATTTTTCAACAAAAATTCATAAATAATAAAGAACAAACCAATTATAAAAAGACTCGCGGCAATTAAAGTAAAGCTTTCAAAAAAAACATTTTTTATAACTTTACGAAGTAAAAAACCGACTATGGCGGTCGGAATAAAAGACAGAATAACATTGACCATTAAAGATTTATTATTTAATATCATTTTCCAGTAAATAAATGCAACTGCCAAAATTGCCCCTGACTGGATAAATACTTCAAAGAATTTTTGAAATTCCGTTTGGGGAATATTCAATAACTTGGAAGAAATAATTAAGTGTGCGGTTGAGGAAATTGGAAGAAATTCTGTAATCCCTTCAACAATTCCTAAAATAAAGGCATTCATTATGTTCATAGTTATGTCATTCCCGCGAAGGCGGGAATCCAGACTAAAATCAACCTTATTTGTTTTTTTAAAATGTAATTATCGACTGGATCCCCTTCTTCAAGGGGATGACAATCAATAAATATAAATTTTTAAATTATATACTTAGTATAATATACCCTATGAAAATTGCCCTTGTTCATGATCAGTTGCGAGAATTTGGCGGAGCCGAACGCGTTTTGGTTTCCCTGAAAAAAATTTTTCCCCAAGCTGATATTTATACAACCACTTTTGATTTAAACTCACTTGGGGGCCATAAAGAATTAATCAAAGACTGGAAAGTCCATGTTTCATGGTTTGGAAAGATTCCGTTTCTTAATAAGTTTTATTCTCCTTTTCGGTTTCTGACGCCTTTAATCTGGGAAAGTTTTGATTTTTCAAAATATGACTTGGTAATTTCTTCATCAGGCAGCTGGATGTCTAAAGGCATAAAAACAAAAAAACCGACTATTCATATTTCCTATATTCATCACCCACCCCGTTATCTTTATGGTTATGAGACGGCCATAGAGTGGCAGAAATATTTCTTTATAAAAATCTACGGTTATATTGTTAATCATTTTTTGCGGATTTGGGATTTCACTTCCACGCAGAAAGCTGATTATCTAATTGCCAACAGTGAAGAAACAAAAAAGCGGATTGAGAAATTTTACCGCCGCGACTCAACGGTAATTTATCCTCCGGTTAATATTCCTAAAAAACTTTATGAACTTTATAAACCTTATAAACTTTATAACTATTATTTAACCGTCT
Source organism: uncultured Gammaproteobacteria bacterium (assembly GCA_964396395.1). Classification (GTDB taxonomy): domain Bacteria; phylum Patescibacteriota; class Microgenomatia; order UBA1406; family GWC2-37-13; genus GWC2-37-13. Next base: position 125,046 of record CAYNFC010000002.1, read on the forward strand.
CCCGCTTTGCCCGTGCAAAACATATTGATATTTTAATCAAAGCTGCTAACGCAGCCGGATTTAATTTAAAAATTGTGGGAAGCGGTCGAGATTTTGAAAGGCTCAAACAAATGGCTGGGCCAACGGTTGAGTTCTTGGGAAATTTAAGTGACGAACAATTGAAAAAAATTTATTTAAATGCCAAAGCCTTTTTGTTTGCTTCAAAAGACGAAGAGTTTGGTATTGCGCCGGTTGAGGCGATGGGATATGGGTTACCGGTAATTGCTTACCGGTCGGGCGGACTACCGGAATATGTTATAGATAGCAAAAACGGTTATCTTTTTGACAAGTTAGAAAAAAGTTCGTTGATTGATAAGGTTAACGAGTTAACGAGTTTACCAAAAGAAAAATATTTAGAGATGAAAAAAGAAGCTAGAAAAACAGCGGAAGGATTTAGCGAGGAAAAGTTTGAAAGAGAGATCAAAAGTTTTATAAATAAGGTTCGTCCTAAATGAGGACGGACCTGATATAAGAGAGTCCCTTATGCCGGAACTACCCGAGGTCGAAACAATTAAACATCAACTTAAACCTAGCGTTTTAGGAAAAACTATTTCTGACATCGTCATTCTTTCCCCAAAAAACTTTGTTGGTGATAAAAAAAGTGTGTTGAATCGTAAAATCGATTCTGCCGACCGTTATGGGAAGGTACTCGTCCTAAAACTAGTACGGGTCGATCACGATCGACCCCTACAATACATGTATCTCAACATCCATTTCAAATTATCCGGTCAAATCCTTTTTTCCAAAGATGTCAATAAAGCAGTTTTCAAAAATATCATTCCTTTCACTAAAGGAAAAATCATGCCCGCCAACACAACACGAGTCGTTATTGAATTTACTGATGGATCAGGATTATTTTTTAACGATCTGCGAAAATTTGGCTGGATTAAAATCTCTGACAAACCGTTAATTCCCAAAGGTATTGATATTCTAGATAAAAAGTTTACTTTGAAATTTCTTACTGATTTAACCGATTCAACCAAAAGGCCGATTAAACCAGTTTTAATGGATCAAGATTTGATAACTGGAATCGGTAATATTTATGCCAACGACTCCCTTTTTCTTGCCAAAATCCATCCACAAAGACTATCGAATTCGTTAACAGAAAAAGAAATAACTCTTCTTTATAAAGCTATTAAACAAACAATTAATGAGGGAATTAGAGATTTTGGTTCCTCCGGGGCCGACGAAGCTTTTATCCTTCCCGACGGATCAAAAGGTCAGCACCAAAGACATTTTTTAGTTTATCAACGCGAAGATGAATCCTGTCTTATTTGTAAAACAATAATAAAACGAATAAAACACAACGGACGAAGTTCCTTCTTCTGTCCAAACTGTCAAAAATAATTACTCATACCTAATCGCTTCAACTGGCTCAAGATTGGCGGCTTTGCGGGCCGGCAAGACTCCAAAAATTATTCCAATTGCGCTTGATACTCCGAGAGCTAAAGTAACCGATGTCACATCCATGTAGGCCGGAAAATATGGTTGTACCAAAAGAATTCCCAAATAAGCCAACCCAAGTCCTAAAGCTCCACCAAGGATGGACAGCGCCACCGCCTCTACTATAAATTGAAATAGAATATCATTTTTCCGCGCACCAATCGCCCGCCTTATACCGACTTCTTTGGTTTTATCAGACACGGTTACATACATGATATTCATTATTCCGATTCCACCTACGAGAAGAGAGATCGCTGCTATTGCCACTAAAATCAAATTCAATACTGAGAAAATCGACGTGATCGCTGACATTAATTCTGTGGGTTCAACAATGCTGAATTCTTCGTCTTTATATCTTTTCAGAAACTCCCTTTTTATATCTTCTTTTACCTGAAAAATGTAATTTTCGTTTTCTACTTTGACGGCAATCCTGAAAAATTTTTTATCCGGATTAAAAATAAATCCTGTTGTATAGGGACCGAAGAGATAACTATCATAGTCAAACCCTCCCATTCCACCTCCTCCTTTTGATTTAGTAACTCCTATAATTGTAAATTTAACATCGTCAATGGTAATTTTCTTTCCGATTGCCTCATTAACTGATTTATAGTAATCAGTGGCGATCTTACTTCCTATTACGATTACTTTGGCTTTTTTGGAAACGTCAGATTTATCAAAAAATCTACCTTTATCAACTTCTATCCCCATAATATCGGAAAATGTTTCTGAGGAAAACATAATATCGCCAAAATCTTCCTTTAACAATCCTTTAATTTTTGTTGATTTAAAAGCAAGTGGAGCTACGCCTATAACGTTATTTATTTTTTTTAGAGTCTGTAAATCTCGGTCGTCAAATCGACCAGCAATAGATGAAACACTGCCGGTAAAACCACCACCTGACAAAACTCTCCCTGGTACTAAAAAAATAGAGTTTTTACCCATGGCTTCAAACTGATCAGAAATATATTTTTTTAAGCCCAATCCCATTGCAGTCAAGGTAACCACGGCAAATACGCCAATCAGAATTCCTAAAGAAGTTAAAAAAGTTTGCAACTTGCTTCTTCTAAAATCATCAAGCGCCGATTTAATAATAAATAAAAAATAACTCATATTTATTTTTCGACTTTTCCGTCCTTAATTTTTATTATCCTTTTTCCATAAGCAGCAATATTAACTTCGTGGGTGATTATGGCAATAGTAATCTTTTCTTCTTCATTTAAAGTTTTAAGTAATTCCATTATCTCGCGGCCGGTCTGACTATCAAGATTACCTGTCGGTTCATCAGCCAAAATAAGTTTCGGCTCCATAATTAATGCCCGTAAAATTGCCACTCGTTGTTGCTGACCGCCGGAAATTTTGTTTGGATAAGAATTTTCTTTGTCCTGTAGACCAAATCTTTTAATTAAATTAATAGCTTTTTCTTTCGGATCAAATTCAAGTTTTTTTCTTGCGTAAAAAGATGGTAAAAGAATATTCTCGAGAACAGTAAGTTTTGGAATAAGATTAAATTGCTGAAAAACAAAACCGATAAATTCGTTGCGGAGAGATGATATTTGATCATCGTTTAAATTGGAAATTTTTCTGTCTTGAATATATATTTCTCCTGAGGTCGGTTTATCAAGAAGGCCTATTAAATGCATCAAAGTCGATTTTCCCGATCCGGAAGGACCAATGATTGAAACAAATTCTTTTTCTTTTATTTCAACCGATGACTCTTTTAACGCATAAAAAATCGTTTCCTCATCTATTTTGTAGCTTTTAGTAACTTTTTCCAATTTAATCATAGATTACCTCATTCTCCGTTAAACCATTGATGATAATATACTTTCCATCTATCTCGTCAAATACTTCTAAATATTTTTTTACTTTTTTAGAAGGACTATTAACAAATACATAATTGCCTTTTTTATCTTTTTTTATAAATGATGAGGGAACTGACAAAACATTTTTTTCTTCCTTAATTAAAAGGTCCAAGTCGCCTGTCATTGCCAATTTCAAAGGCAGGTTTAAAGTTTCTTCGTCTAATTTTACCCTGATTTCATAAACCGTCCCGGTCTCGCCTTCCTTTGGTGAGAAAGAAATATAATATAATTCACCCTTATATTTTTTTTTCGGAAAAGCATCAAAACTAATTTCTCCAATCATTCCTTTTTTTAAATTAATCACGTCTCCTTGTTCGGCCGTTACGGAAAAATAAAGAGTTTTTGGATTGACTACTTCAAATTCGGCGCCGGCCGGAGTAATATTAACACCGGAAAAAGGCGCGGAAACATGAGTAACAATTCCTTCAATTGGCGTCCAGAGATTGGCATATTCAACCGTCAAACTTTGCAGTTCAACATCCAAAACCGAATTGTTTAAATCATACTGGCTGTCCTGCAAAGTCCGCTCGGCGCTTTTTCTTATTGACTCTGAGAGATCATACTGTTTATTCCAGTAATCATCTTTAGTCTGATCAAAGGTTAATCTCTGACTGACAAAAGTGTTGAGATATTTCTGTAATCTATTTTTTATATCCCGCTGGTCCAAGCCGGCCAAAGTCTGGTATTTTTTTACATAGTCGCCCTCTTTAACCCCCACCCAGGCTAATCTCCCCGAAGTCTGGAATTTTAAGGATACTTTTTCTTCAGCGTTGATTTCCCCAGAAAGTGATAGAATTTCTTTTAGATCTTCCTTTTTTATCTTATAGCTATCAATTTTGTTTTTGATTGCTTTGGAACTATTGTTTTTATAGAAAATGAAGCCAATAATCACAATAACTATCAAAATCAAATACCATCTTTTTTTAAGAAAATTTATCATAAAAATGATTTCCAGTCGGCAATTGGCATAACATTATAAAGTAAAAAATTCCAGGCAAACAAAAATATCGCCGGAAGCAAAATTATGCCAATTAATAAAAATTTTTTTGAAGTAAAAAATTTTTCAAAAGCAATTAGTGCTAAGGGCCAGAGAGGTAAAGAATAACGACTGATATCGCGGTGCTGAACAAATAAAGTAGCAGTAAAAAATACTAATCCAAAATAGAAAAAACTTCTGTACTTACTGTTTTTTAAATTAATAATCGTCAGTCCATAAATAAAATAATAAAAAATTATATCCTCGAGCCATGCCGTGCCAATCCAAGATTTTTGAAAATTAAAAACCGAAAAAGGAAAAACTAAATGAATGTTATCGCCCGAATGAAAGTAGGCCAAGAAATCACCATATTGTTTTCCGTATAACCCAAACACCCCCAAAAGCCCCAAGGGGATTAACAAAATCCCTAACCAATGCCAATTTATTTTTTTGTCCTTGATAAATTTTTCAACAAACACTAATCCGTATCCTGCAAATAAAAGTATTCCCGGCGTTTTCGTCATCGTAGCCAAACTTCCAAACAAACCAGCTAACCAAAACTTGTTTTTCTCAAAAAAGAATAACGAAAATAATATCAGTAACATAAATAAACTTTCCGGCGCCCCGACCGATCTAACAACAAGAAACCTCGGCAAAAACAATAAAACTGATGCTAATATCAACGGACTTTTTGTCAATTTAAATTTTTTAAGCAGATAATAAAAAAATAACACTAATCCAATAGTCGCTAACAGATTCACCCCAACCATCGATTTTAAATAAGCTAATCCGTTAATTCGTAATCCGTAATTAAGGAATTCTTTTAATCCCCTTATCAAAATCGGATATAACGGCAAATGCGCGGCGAAATATTTGTTTGACGCTCCGGTTTCAACATGAAGATTATCAATTGCTTTCGGATTATAAAAAGTCTTCGCCGGAATTACGTATAAAGGCCCATCATATTGTTTATATATAGTGAGAAAACCAACAGCCCTCCAAAGAACAAAAGTAGAAATTAAAACAATAAATGTTAGAATTAAATACGGATATATGCGCCGCATACTTAATATTTTAACAAAAAATCTGATTTTAATCACTGTTCTTTTCATGGGAATTTTTTTACGCTTCTACAAACTGACCGGTTTTGCTACCTTTTTGGGTGATCAGGGACGTGATGCTATTGTTGTTAAGAGAATTTTGACTTTGGAACATCTACCTGCAATCGGCGCTCCTACTTCAGTCGGTCAGGTTTATCTTGGTCCTTTTTATTATTACTTTATTGCCCCATGGTTGGCTTTGTTTAATTTAAACCCCATTGGGCTTGTTGTAGGAGCGGCTTTTTTTTCCTGCTTGTATCTTTTGATAAACTATTTGATTGTTAAAGAATTGTTTAACAATAAAGTTGCCTTAATTTCCACAATTTTACTGAGTTTTTCTTCGGTTTTAATCGATTTTTCCCGCTTTTCCTGGAACCCAAATCTTCTTCCCTTGTTTACTTTACTGACAGTTTACTTTGTTATAAAAAGTCTTAAAACAAATAAATGGTATTATTTTGCTTTATTTGGAGCGTTTTTATCATTTGATATACAGCTTCATTATTTGGCTCTATTTTTGATTCCCCCTATTGGAATTTTAATATTTAATAAGTACAGACAAGGCATTGCCTTGTCTCTACAGAAAAATATAACTATCAAACAATTAATCTCTCAATCTCTTAATTTCTTAATATCTGTTTCGGCCTTTCTCTTTTTTTCTTTTCCCTTGATAATTTTCGATCTCCGCCATCAATTCTTAAATACCAAAAACTTCATTGCTCTTTTTCAATCATCAGGCACCAGTTTTTTAACCAAAATCAACAGTTTTTTTGATTCCTTTTATTTTCTAAATTTATATTCTTTTCATATTAATCTAAATAAATTTTTGGTTTATCTTCTTTTGCTTTTTCTCTTACTCGCTTTTGTCACTTTGATAAAACGGAGTTCCAATTTAAAAATTTTTCTTCTTTTTTTTCTTTTAACAATGCTGGGAATGTCTTTTTATAGCGGCCCCAAACACCCTCATTATTTTGGACTTATTTATCCTCTTTACTATGTTATTATCAGCTATTTTCTTGTTTTTCCTAAGGAATCTTTATGGGGAAAATTTTTAACCATTTTTTTTGTCTTCGGATTTATCTTTCTTAACTTTCAAAAATATCCTTATTTCCGCAATCCCTCTAATAATCAAATCAGCTTGGCAAAAAACATTGCCCAGAAAATTTCTGATAATATTAACAAGGAAAAATTTACGGTAACGGCACTTCCGGAAAAATATTCCGACTCCACCTATCGTTATTTTTTAGAAATCCGGGGGAAAAGAGCCATTGAAAAAGATTCTTTAGAAAGAGCCGACGAACTTTTTGTCGTCTGCGAAAAAAAGTGCGATTTAATAATCGGCAATCCTCAGTGGGATATTGCCTTTTTCGCGCCAAATAAAATTATTGGAAAATGGGATGTGGGGGGCGTTAGAATATACAAATTAATAAGATAGTAAAAAGCGAAGGTATCTATTTTTGAGACTATCGCCGGGGGCCCCTTTGGGGTGTGGCGGTCGAAAAAATACGATACCGAGCTTTTAAAATATTTATGAAGATTTCTTTAATTATTCCCTGCTACAACGAAGAAGCCAACATCCAAAAAGGTGTTTTGGATAAAATCGGTAACTATACTGTCCGGGATGAAAGATTTTCCGAAGTCATTATTGTTGACGATGGCTCAAATGATTCTTCAAAAACTGTAATTAAAAACAAATACTTAAAAACTTTTTCAAAATTTAAGTTAATTGAAAATTCACATCAAGGAAAAGCTTTTGCCATCTTAACCGGTATCAAACAAGCCAAAGGTGATTATGTTATGTTTACTGATATTGATCTGGCAACACCTATTGATGAAGTGGAGAAGTTGATTGCCAAAACAAAAGAAGGTGGACAGATTGTTATTGGTTCCCGAAATAATAGTCGAAAGGGCGCACCTTTATTACGAAAAATCATGGCCAAAGGACTTATTGTTATCAGAAATATCATTATTGGCTTAAAGGGAGTTCGCGATACCCAGTGCGGTTTTAAACTATTTGAGAAACAAGTTGCTTTAAAAATTATAGATAAACTCCAAGTGTTCCACGACAAAAGAATTGCTAAGGATTCTTCTGTTTCGGCCGGATTTGACATTGAGTTTTTATTTTTAGGACAAAAACTGGGTTATAAAATAATTGAAGTGCCGGTCGTCTGGAGACATGTGGAAACTAAGAACGTAAATTTCGTTCACGATACAATTGAAACTTTGGTGGATATTTTTAAAATCAAACTACTCGATCTTAAAGGAAAATATGATTAAAATACGGGTCGAGTACGCTCGACCCCTACATTTCAACAGATTTAATCGCTTCCCTATATTTACAATAATCGCAATCTCCTCCTGGTTCCGGCAATTTATTATTATTTAAACATTTATAAATATCCTTTATCGTTCCTTCAACCCAGGAATCGTCGCCTTTATAAGGTAATAATTTAATATTAAATTCCAGCTTTCCATCAAAAGCTTCCGCGTCGGAGTTACCATTACAATAAACAAAATAACCTGTTTCGGAAACCTTAAAATTGTTTTTCCGGAAAAGCCATTGATAAATTTCCATCTGTCTTTTATAACCTATCTGCCAGTCGGCGTCTAAACTTACTTCTCCTGATTTGGAGGTTGCCTTATAATCAACAATAACTAGCTCCCCGGTCGTATTAACCCAGATATCATCAATCCCACCGGTAATATTTAAGTTTGTTTCTTTATGCAGATATTCTATGCCGCCTCGCAGAGCATCCCGCCACTTATCCATATTCTTATTTTGGTAAGGAATAGCGCCGACCCCGTAGGTTTTCATCAAAGGATGTGGAGTTCCGTCGGCTCGATGGATATCAAACTCTTTCTTCAGTAATTTGTCAACGGCTGAATTTAAAGAAAATGGATAGCCTGGCGGCTGGGCAACACCCAATCGTCTGTCAAAATAAAAACAGCACGGGCAGTTTAAGAATAGATCAATTTTGGAACGGCTTAAGCGGAAAGGAAATAGTGACCCCGGCGTATAAAGATAAGATTTTCTTCTGGGATTATAATATTGGGACATAGAATTATTATAGTTGATATAATTTACTTTAGTAAAGTATTCCTATGAAAAAGATTATTCCAATTATTATTTTGGTTCTTATTTCCGCTTTTTTTATTTTTTATCGTTTTTCCGGTATCCCAAAATACTTGGCTTTTGATGAGATAGAATTTACCAAACTCGCCCTGTCTCTACAAAATAAACCTTATACTCCTTACTCTTCTCTCGCCACCGGACACTCGACTCTTTATTTTTATATATTATTGGCCTCATTAAAAACTTTTGGAACAAATGTTTTTGCTCTCAGGTTCCCTGCAGCAATTTTTGGAATATTATCAATAATAATTTTTTATTTGATCATGAAAAGATACAGACAAGGCATTGCCTTGTCTCTACACGAGAATACAACAATGAAACAATGGTTACCCTTTTTTCTATCAATAATTTTTCTGACGTCAAGATGGTTTTTAAACTTTTCCCGCTTCTCATTTGAAGCAACATTTCTTTTATTTTTAGAATTGACTTCAATTTATTTTTTATTAAAGTTTAACGAAAATCTAAAAACGAAAACACTTTTTTTAAGACAATCGCCAGGGGCCCCTATAGGGATGTGGCGGTCGAAAAAAACGGTGTTGAGTTTTTTTTACCTGGTAATTTCTGGTTTATTTGCCGGACTCGCTTTCATCTCCTACACCCCCGGTCGAATATTTTTTCTTTTACCCATGGGATTTTTGATATTGAAATGGTATAGACAAGGCATTGTCTTGTTTCTATTGATATTTCTCATTCCTTTCATAATAACCATCACGCCTTTAACATCTTATTTATTGACACATAAAGATTCCCGTATCGACAAACTATTTTTCTGGAAAAATCATGAAATGTCTTTTAACGAAAAAATTGTTGGAACTGTAAACAATGTTAAAACAATCAGTCTGATGTTTTTTACCAATGGAGATATGAACGGAAAGCATAACTATCCCGGCAAACCAGCGTTGAATCCTATTTTAGGAATATTACTTATCACCGGTTTACTAATATCAATAAAGAATTATAAGGATTTATATAACAAACTATTTCTATTTTATTTCTTGATTTCTTTATTTCCTTCCCTTGCAATTTATCCTTGGGAAAACCCTAACATGCTCCGGACTTTCACTGTAATTCCTTCTGTCATCTATTTTATTGGAAACACAATTTACCATCTTAGCTCGATCGTACAAAGATGGTCATTGAATAAAAGAATACCTCGATACTTAATACTTACTACTTTCTACTTAATACTGATTTTTTCCTCTTTCTATGAACTGCGCACTTACTTCAGATATCAGGCGCCGGTTTTTGAACATTCGTTTGAAATAAGATATCCTTTAGAGAAAGCCATTAAAATGAAAAATGTTTATGAAAAAAGTAATTAAAATTATTCTTTGGTTATTTTTTATTTCTCTTTTTTTAAGGGTCTTCCGACTTCCTTATTATATTTCTTATCATCAGGATCAAGTCCGCGATCTTTATTATATTAAAGAATATTTTGAGCAGGGCAAATTGATTCTTCTGGGACCAAAGGCTTCCGTAGGTAATTTTTTTCTACCTCCTTTTTGGTACTACTTGATGAGTTTTGCTTATTTATTCTCTAAGTCACCCTTAGCTCCGGCTTTTTTAACTGCGGTTCTTTCTTCTGTCACTGCTGTTGTTATTTTTCTTTTTGTAAAAAAATTCTTTTCTGAAAGTCTTGGTTTCATCGCCGCTGTTTTATACGCGGTTTCGCCTTTGTCAATTGAGTATTCCCGATTTGCCTGGAATCCTAACCCAATTCCTTTATTTACTATATTAACTTTTTATTTTCTTTACGGTTTCTTATTCGAAAAAAAAGAAAAATATTTTATCTATGCGACGGTCGTCGCGAACTTAGCCTTTCAGCTCCACTACCAAGGTTTGATTGTTTTTATCTTTTATTTTTTAGTTGTTTTATTTTCTAAAAAATTTAATTTTAAAAGATTTTTTCTGTACTTAGTCCTAAATTTTATTCTTGTCTTACCTTTTATAATTTACGAGGTGCAAAATAATTTTAAAAACACAGCCGGAATTATTAATTTCTTAATCGCTTCTCAATCGACTGTTAAACTTAAATTTTTTGGGGTTCCTTTTTTTATTAAATTTATTATTAATGATTTTTCTTTCTTTTTGGCAAGGGTAATGTTTTTTAAAAATCAATTATTGGGATATTTGGCTTTATCTGTTTTTTTCATTACTCTTGGATTAAGGACATTGCTGATAAAAAAACAGGGCCGTTATGAAAAGCCTCTTTTCTTTTTTCTTATTTTTTCCCTGATAATGCTTTTCTTTTATAAAAATTCTCTTATTGACTTTTATCTGTTATTTTTAATCCCGATCATAATTATTTATTTTGTTCTTGTTTTTAGAAAAATCATTGGAGAAAAACTGACCTTAGGAATATTTTTTGTTTTGATATTAATTAATCTTTTTCAATCACCTGCTTTCGGCGCCTATGATAAATCTTTTCTTTGGATAAGAGAATCAATTAAAAAAATTACTATTCAAAAACAATATTGTATAAGCTATAGTATTTTTTCCCAGAATTTTATCGAAAGTAAGTATCGATACATGATAACTATTGCTAAAAATAAACCCGTCTATGAAAACTGTGATACGATAATGTATTATCGATGCGACCCGAAAGTAAAGGTTGGTTATTACCTTTGTGAAGATGCCATTTGCACTCGAACACCGATTGACTTATCCTGGGGAAAACTAATCGACATGAAACCGTTAGACTCTGGTGTTAAAATATATGAGTTCAAATTCTAAAAGCGAAGACGCCTATTTTGAGCAAATGGCTTGGGTCCCTTTAGGGTGAAGCCTGCGAAAAATACGGTGTCGAGCTTTAAATTTTAAAATTATGTTTGACATATTTAAAATATTTTCTTTTTTCAAAAAAACTTTTTCCCGGAAAGATGTCTTAATCATTATTTTCATTGCCGGCTTATTTTTCCTAACTCGTTTAATTAATCTCGATAAATTTCCTATCTTTTCCGATGAAGGAATTTATATCCGCTGGGCCAAAGTTGCCTGGCATGACTCATCTTGGAGATTTATTTCTCTGACCGACGGGAAGCAACCTTTACAAACTTGGGGAACGATTCCATTTTTAAAACTTTTTCCTGATAATTCCTTATTGGCCGGACGCCTGTTTTCATTAACGACCGGTTTTGTTGCCTTTGCGGGAATATTTTTAATGTTATTTTTTCTTTTTGGAAAAATCAGTGCTTTTATCGGCTCTTTTCTCTATATTATTACCCCTTTTTTCTTATTCTTTGACCGGATTTCTTTGGTTGACTCGGGAGTCAACGCCGGTTTTATTTGGATTCTGTTTTTAACTATTATTTTGGTCAAAAGCCGAAAGCTGGAGACAGCTTTAATTCTTGGGTTTATTGGAGGATTTTTTCTTCTGGCAAAATCATCAGTAAGAATTTTCCTGATGCTTGGAGTGTTTGCGCCCTTGCTTTTATTGGAAAAAAATTTGAAAAAATTATTTAAAAATATATTAAATTATTATCTTCTTTTTGGATTATCTGCGATTATTGCTCTTGTAATTTATAATGTTCAACGTCTCTCGCCCTTTTTCCAATTTGTTGATAAAAAAAATCTTTCTTTCGTTCTCAGTTTTGATGAATTTTTGAAAGAACCGTTCAAATTATTTTTTAATAATGTTGTCTTAACTCCTTTGTATATTTTTTGGGAATCAGGATTTGTTATGCCTCTCTTGGCGATCTTCGGAATCATCGCTCTTGCAAAAAAAGATAAAAGATTAGCCGGTTATTTGTTTATTTGGTTTATTTTACCTTTTACTGCCATAATCTTTTTTACCAAAGTCTTATTTCCTCGTTATATGATTTTCTTAACTTCTTTATTATTAATTTTAGCCGCTTACCTATTAGCAAATATTTCTAAAAAGGCCAGAACGGTCCTTTTAATATTAGTAATTTTAGCAGTTACTTATTTTGACTATACAATTATTTTTGATTATAAAAATATCCCCTTTCCTCAAGTTGATCGTGGCCAATACATTGAAGGCTGGCCGGCCGGTTGGGGAGTCAAAGAATTTATGGACTATGCCCGGATTCAATCACAAACAAAGCCCGTTGTTATTATCGCCGAAGGTAACTTTGGTATGGCCGGTGACGTTCTTGACGTTTTTCTTAAACGTAATGACAAAATCACCATTAAAGCCTACTGGCCACTTGGTGAAGAACAATTAAGGGAAAATTTATTTCTTTTGAAGGATAACAATGTTTTTGTATTTTTTTCTCATCAGGAAGAGTATCCCAAAAATTGGTCGATTTCACTCGAACCTTTTCAGATAATTACCAAGCCGGGAAATAAATCCACCTTTCGTGTTTTCAAGTTAATAAATAAATAGCTTAATATGTTTTTCGTTCTGCTTTTTTCATTGACTGCTTTTCTTTTCAGAAATGCTTTTTTTGCTTATTTCTTAAACGACGACTTCTTTTTTCTGAAAATCACTCGGATTAATTCTTTTGGACAATTCGTTAATTTCTTCTCTCCGATCAGACAATATTC
>CAYNFC010000003.1:0-117610 GCA_964396395.1 uncultured Gammaproteobacteria bacterium
TATCTTAAAATAGGTTCAAAACGAAAACCGTCTTTTGAAATAGCGAAATCATTACCAACAGAAAAATACTTTGAATTTTTTTTCAAAACTACCTCAAGAGGAGTATCGGCCGGAATAATCTTATTGGGAATAACTACTTTCCAAAAACCATAACGGCTATTTTTGTCAGTCGTTTCCTTTTCAAAAACTAACTGTTTATTATCAGCCCGGACAAAACTAACGATCGGGTAAGGATGACTTGATTGGCCACGATAAATAGAGGCATCAACATTGCCCAAATGGAGAGTGCTATTTTGCATGAGTCTAATCTGAGAAAGATAAGGAGAATTTGCTCCCGGATCAAGAGGAATATCCCTTTCTTCTAAGTCCGGGGTGTCTTTTTTTACTTCATCTGGAGTATCAACCAACTCCCGGATTTCTTCATCGGGCCGGTAAAGAGAACTTTTTCCATCTGTGTTTTTGTAATAAATATCTTTATATTTAGGATTAAGATTTGGATTAGGGGTGAATTTATGGGTCAAAGGTAGATTATCCAAACGAAGATAATAAATACCTTCCGGGACAACAAAATTAAAAACTCCATTAACCCCGGTTGTCTCCGGATTATTTTGACCTCGAGTCAAATACGTTAGGGTTTCAGGACTAATTGAACTTAATAATCTAACATTTATTCCTTCCATTGGCTCAAGTGACTTTGAATCAAACACTCGACCAAATGGATCCCAAGAAATTGCAACACAATTTTTTTCCGTATTTTCCGAAACAAAATCTGCACTTGAAAAAGGGATCGTCCCTATTTGTTGGGTTTCGTTTTCGGCATCAACTCCCTCACTACCTTGTCCTGTCTGTTCCACCGGCGGAATTATATAAAAACCATAAAAGACATAGCTGACATATTGAGTGGCAAAATTAATTTTTCCGTTGACAGTTAATTCGCCATTGGCATTGCTAAAAAAAGTGCCGTCTGTTGTTCTTTCATATTGAAGATTAAGAGAATAAGGACCTGTTACTTGTGCTGCTCCAAATATAATTTGGTCAATATTTGGATTGCCTGAGTTACAATATGGCGTAAAAGGAACTTTATAATCAACAGGTGAGGCGCAGTAATAAGGATAGACTTTGGCCCTTGGTGGAAAACCACTGCCTTTTAATTCAAAGTTAGCACCATCTTTAGGAAATCTACTATAAGTACAACGAGAAATATGTCCTTCTTTTTCACATGCCGGATAATCAATTCCACCTGTTTTTCCTTTTGTACAGCGGTCTAAAACACCACACCATCCACTTACTGATTTATCAGTATTATAAAAAACCGCATTTAGACAAACTTGGCCATAACCCTGTTCGGCAATCGATTCTTCTTGCTCTTGAGCAGAAATATACTGTTGTTTAATTAAATAAAAGGAAACAAATATTATTGGCAATAATAAAAACAGAAGTATTCTTTTCATAATTTTTTATTTCCAATTTTCTTGATATATAAAATCATTCCGACTGTCACCGTGATTAATAGAATAAGTATCAAGCCAATAATAATAATGTTTTTATTAAAAGGAGTTGATAATTTATTACCTGAAATTTTATTGCTGACACCTCCATTTGCTTTTTGTTGATCCGGACTTAACTTTGACGGATTGGCAACCGACTGGCCATTTTTAAGTCCGGTTATTAAATTAAGTTTTTCTGATTTTATTAAATCTTTATTATTGTCTACAAAATCCGAAGTTGTCATTATTACCGGTTTGGATGACTGGGACGGAAGAACCTCAAAATAATAATCAAACAGCGGCAGATTTTTCGACAAAATCTTTATAAATCCGCTGTCATCGGCCTTGGTTTCATAAAACTTTGCCTTGTTCATTTTTAATTTAACCGTGACTTTTGCCTGAGGTGAGATGTATCCTTCAACATAACGGAGCAAAGGTTCAAAGACCGGCTTTTTATTTGGCGGCTGATTTTCCGGAACCGGTGTCAAAAGTGATTCAATTTTAATTGACTGTTGAGTGAACTGACTAAGATTATTCGGGTCAACTTTTGAAATGACCAAATATAAAGCTTCCTGGGGGTATTCCTTTTTACTTAAACCTATCATGAAAAATCCGACTTTGTCTGCCTGAGAACAGCCATATTGTTTTCCGCTTGTCTCCCCTGTCAGACAAACCCTGGCCAGCGGGTGGGAAATTTTTCCTTCCAGTTTGATATAGTCCCCCATATCTATCTGATTTAAGGTCTTTTCATAGATAACAACTTCACCTTTATATGGATCTCCTTTGGGATATAAAGGAATGTCATGATGGGTGGGAATTCCAGCTTTTTCTTCAAATGAGACGTCGGGATAGTAAAGATCGGAATAGATATATTTATAGTTGGGATTGATATTTGGACTACTGACAAATCCGTGAGAGGCTGGAGGGTCAACCGTCAAAAAATAATTACCGGTTTTTTCCACCTGAATATTAAAAACTCCGTTTGAGGAAGTCACGTCAAAATTTTTTAGAAATTGTGAGGCTGGTTTTTTCTCATTATTAAGAAGAGTCACCTTTACCAACGGGATCGGCTCCAGGCTTTGAGCGTCAAAAACCCGGCCGTACGGATCCCAGGTAATTGTGACACACTTGCTGATATTTCCTTCATCTCCCGATTTAAAAGTATTAATCTCTCCCACCTGTATCGTCCGATTTTCACCTTCCACTCCTCCGGCTCCCAGATCGGCGGCCGCTCCTCCCGGGCCAATGGCATAAAACTGGTAAGGAATGTGATCATAGGCGCCGTTTAAAGTGATTATGGTCTCGATCTCTCCTTTTTTTATGGGATATTTGCCTATTGGGGACGGATTATCAATCCGGGCCGCCGGAACAGCCGAGGTCATATCCGCTCCGAAAAGTTCAATATCTACGTCAGTTTTTCCGGATGAACAACCCTGTTCCGTAATCCTGGAATTTTTTTCAAGATCATCATAAACTTGAGCACACCAGGCCGCAAAAGTCATCCCTGTTGGGGGCACAGCTGTCCCATTATTACAGGCAGCCGCTCTTTGTTCGTCTTCAATTCTCTGTTCATTAATCCCCTGACAGGTGATCAGATAACAACCCGGCGTCCCGCCGCAGTTTCCGGTCAATTTTATCTTAACCGTATTGCTTGAAATGTGATTGGTGTTATATCCTTCGTCCGGAGTTGATTTTAAACAGATTATGCTTTGTCCTTCTTCAGCCAAATCCAAAAAACTTTGTTCATCACCCACCTGTGTCTCGGCCCAAGTATTATTTATGAATTTTTTTGTAGAAAAAAACAAGGCAAAAATCACCAATAAAACGACTAATGTTCTTCTTATCTTTATCATAGTTAATTTATAGTTTTTTTTCTTAAAATAATCAAGCCCAACTTTGCTATACTTATTTTTATGAAAACAAAACCGTATATTTTTTTGTTTGTTTTATTGTTAATTTTATTTTTTATCCTGGGTGTCCGCTATGGACAAAAGGTGGAGAAAAATAACAAAGTGGTTGACTATCTTCTCAGCCTTCCCTCCCCAATACCTCCAATCTCACCAACACCAATTACTTACAAAGAATACAAGAGCAAAAAATGGGGATTGAAGTTTACTTATCCTGACAATCTGCAGGTCGTAGAATCCTCAAAATCTGCGGAGATCTTATTGGAGATTAAAAAATAACATTAATATTTATATTATATAATTAAAAGGCTTCTGATTTTCCTCGCCTAGAAGTATATCCTTCTCCGAAACAATTCCCCCCCTCCACTACTCTCCCTTTTGGATTTATACAAAAAAAGTCTAGTATTCTTCCCAATTCAGGAACTGGCAAAATCTCTGGGGGTTTCATAGTTACTTCACGCACTATAAAATACAAGCTTGATTCACTTGTAATTTCTATTTGTTGGATGTGTCCAAGCCTATGTTCTCTCATCCAATCAAGAAGTTTGTTGTCTCGTGTATTTCTGATGTTTTTAAAATTTGGCGCTGCAGTACACATCTGGTATTTAATTGCAGCAGTTACTGGTTGAGATAATATCATATATTTTATAATTATATAAAAAGATTTAATAAAGTCAATACTATGAGATGAAAATGGAAAAATGATATACTAAATATATGAACAAATTATCAATTGCCTACTTCGGTTCGCCGGATTTTAGCGCCAGATTTTTAGAAAAACTGGTTACCGATGTTTCAATTAATCAATTAATTGATACAAAACTCGTTGTCACCCAACCGGACCAAAAGGTTGGGAGAAAACAAATTCTAACGCCAACACCGGTAAAAATAATTGCGGGAAAATATAAAGGAAGCGAAGATACCGATTTTTTCGATTTTAGTATTTCGGAAAAATCGCGTATCAAGCTGACGAATATTGACCTTGTACTAGTCTATGCATATGGTGAACTGATTCCTAAAGAATTACTTTCTCTTCCCCAATATGGTTTTTGGAACATTCATCCGTCTTTACTGCCAAAATACCGCGGTACATCCCCAATGGCAACGGCTTTAATAAACGGAGATAAAATCACCGGAGTAACTATAATAAAAATGGACGAAGAGATAGACCATGGGCCCATTATTGCACAAGAAAGTTTAACAATCGATCAGGACGATAAAAGGCCTGATTTGGAAAAAAAACTGACGGATTTGGGGTTTGAAATGTTTAAGAAGTTGATAATGAAGGGCGAAGATACCTTTTTTGAGACTATCGCCAGGGGCCCCCATGGGGGTGTGGCGGTCGAAAAAAACGGTATCGAGCCCTTTAAAGTTCAAAATCATAAAGAGGCAACCTACACAAAAAAACTTACTAAGCAAGATGGATTTATTGAATTTGAAAATATAATAAAAGCCCTAACCCCTAGTCCCTATTCCCTAATGGTCTATAATTTATTCCGGGGTTTATATCCCTGGCCTGGGATTTGGACTATGATCAAGCCAATACAACCTACGAGGTTGGATGAGGCTAAACGGTTAAAAATTATTGATATGGCAATGATCGATGGGAAATTAATTATTAAAAAGGTTCAATTGGAAGACAAAAAAGAAGTTGATTTTGAGACTTTTAATAAGGCGTATAGGATATTTTAAAAAATTATTTCATGTAAGGACGAGCTGATCCCTCTGTTTCACAAACAACAGAGAATTTAGTATTATATTTTTTTTGTAAGCCGTTTAAATTTTTTTGGAATCTTTCCATATGCGCTCTTTGCTCTTTTAATGTACCGATTCCCATCTCTACCCTCATATAACCACAGTAATCATGAATATATAAGGTTCCATTTCCACCTTGTCTTGTTTTTAGAAATGTTTCAAGAAGTCTTTCATTATAAAGGAACATTCCTCCACCCGGTGGATTTACTGAACCTTTTAAAGTGAGCTTATCAACACAACCAACAGAATCAACATTTGGATTCTGAATCCATCCGCTAACTTCTTCTCTGGCTTTTGCCGTTTCTTCTTTAATAAATGCTTTAAATTCTTCGTAGGAACGAACTGGGTTATCTACTCGTCCAACCATAATTGACAAATTAAATAATTAATAGCATTATTATACCAAAAAGTTTAAAAATAGTGTAATAAACTAAGAGAATCATATCCAATCTTTACTAATCGCCTCCCTAATCCCCTCAAATAACCTTTCCATCACCCGCAAATTATGATACGTCGCCAAAGTATAGCCAAGAATTTCCCGTTGCTTGAATAAATGGTGAAGATATGATTTTGTAAAATTACTACAAACGTAACACTGGCAGTTTTCATCAACTTTTTCCAAATTATTTTTGTAAATCGATTTTAAAATGTCTGTGTTTTTTGAAAGCGAAGACGACAAATTTTTTGCGGTTTGTGGTTTTCCGTCAAAAAATTTTGGTCGTCGAGCTTTATATATTTGCCCCATGCGTGCCAAACGGGTTGGCTCAACACAATCAAAAGTATCAATACCATATTTCACCAAATCAATAATGTCATCAATCTGCCCGACTCCAAGCAAATGCACCGGCCGATCTTTTGGCAAATAATCAGAAATCCATTTCACTTGATCTCTCATTTCTTTTTTTGACTCGCCGACTGACACTCCCCCTATAGCCACCCCGGGGGTGTTTTGAGAAACGACGAACTCCGCTGATTTTTTCCTCAGATCCTCGAATGTACCGCCTTGGATGACGCCGTAGAGATATTGTGAGGGATTAGGGGTTAGGGAATAGGGATTAGTTAAAGACGAGGCAGAAGTAATTTTTTCACTTTCGAGAGGGACCCCGCCTTTAGGCGAGGGAGAGACTCTCGTGTGATAAAAATTACTCTGCCGAGTCTTTGTATAATTGACACAGCGCTTCAACCACTCGTGCGTCCTCTTTATTGCCTTTTCCGCGTATTCATGAGTCGCCGGATAATAAGTGCACTCGTCAAAAGCCATATTAATATCCGCCCCAATCTGCTTTTGGTATTTCATTGACTTTTCCGGCGTAAATTCAATTAGTTGGCCATCATATGTCGACCGGAACTTCACCCCGTCATCGGAAATTTTAACAACTAACGGTTGATCTTCACCGCGAATATCGGCTTTTCTGGTAATAGTAGGAGACGAGGCGGAGACAATTTTTTGAACTTTCGAGAGGGGCCCACCCGACTGAAGAGAGGGAAGGGAGAGACTCTCGTGTGAAAAAAATTGCGAAACCGAGTCTCTTTTTGATCGAGCAAGCGAGAATACTTGAAATCCTCCCGAGTCGGACATCAACGGTATATTTAACTGCGAATATTTGTGTATCCCTCCGGCTTTTTCAATAATATCTGCTCCCGGATGAGTGACTAAATGATAAGTATTGACAAAGGCTGCTTGAACACCAATGTCTTTAATTAAAGAAGGCAATAATGCCTTAATCGTTCCTTTCGTACCACAGGGGGCAAACGCCGGAGTTTTTATTATTCCGTGAGAAGTATTTATTTCTCCCAGTCTTGCTTTAGATTTTTTGGAAATATATTTAACTTTAAAGAAATTTTTCATAAAATTAACATCGCATCGCCAAATGAATAAAATCGGAAATCATTTTTGATAGCTATATTATACAGATCAACAAGATGACGCTTAGCTTTTTTGTGCTGTAAAAATGCCTCAACTAACATCATTAAAGACGACTTTGGAAGATGAAAATTTGTTATTAAAATATCAACCATTTTAAAATCGTAAGGGGGAAAAATGAATAGGTCGGTTTTTTGAAGCGAAGGGGTTAAATTTTTTGCGGTTTGTGGTTTTCCGTCAAAAAATTTTCGACCCCGAGCTTCAACAGATTCAAGCGTCCTCACCACCGTCGTCCCCACTGTCACTAATTTTTTTCCTTTATTTCTATTTATTTCTATCTGTTTCCACGTATCTCTATTTATTTCAAAGAATTCCTCATGTAATTTTTTTTCTTTGATATTTTCATCGGTAATCGGAGCAAATGTCCCCATCCCAACATGAAGAGTGATAAATAATTGTTCAATCCTCAGTTTATCTAACTTTTTAAAAACCTTATTGGTAAAATGTAAAGATGCAGTTGGTGCCGCCGCCGAACCATCAGTTTTTGCAAAAATCGTCTGGTATTTTTCCAATAATTCATCGCGTTTCAAAGAAGTTTTTTTCAAATAAAGAGGAATCGGCATTGTCCCGTATTTTTTTAAAAGTGCGAATAAATATTCACGGCTAAAATCGAATTCCAATTCAAAAATATTTTCTTTTTGTCCAACAACCTTAAGAAAATTTATACTGAGCGAAGTCGAAGTATCAAAATATAATTTTTCACCAATATTTACTTTCCTGTCAACTAATGCATTAATCGTTTGCCCTCCTAACCTATAACTCCTAACGCCTAACTCATTAACAAGAAATAACACAATAACTTTCCCCCCATTCTCTTTCTTCATCGTCACTCTTGCCGGTAAAACTTTAGTATTATTCAAAACCATAAAAGAATCTTTTGAAAGATATTTGTCAATATTATAAAAATAATCAAATATTATCTTATCGACGACCGTCTCATAGATAAATAATTTTGAAGAATCGCGGGGTACGGCCGGTTCTAAAGCTAAATTTTTTTCAGGCAAAAAATAATCGTAGTCTTGAAGATTCATCTCGATATATTATCATGAAGCAGATGAGGCGGGAACAATTTTTTCACTTCCGAGAGGGACCCCGCCTTTAGGCGAGGGAGAGACTCTCGTGCGAAAAAAATTACGACCGCCGATTCTCATCAGCATCAAATTTTTCCCCTCATTTATAATATTCTTTTACCTGAAAAAGAAAATACATTGAAAGTATTCCGCCGATTACCAGTCCTCCCGCATTAAAAGTTAAAATATTCTGAACGATGCCAACCAAAGCACTCCAGTAAAGATATGTCCAGGCGCCTCTTGACCGGGAAAAAAGACCGGGAATCGCTAATCCTTCAAGTAAAACTATTACTCCTAAAAATAATACGTTAATTATATAACCAAAGCCTAAGAAGGGCTGGCCGGTCATCATTCCCCCAACTAATCCCAAAGGAGCTAAAATTGTTCCGGCTCCAAGCAAAGCCAAAATTCCCGGAATACCCATGACTACACTAATGATCGCCATATACGGAGCAAATTTGACGATGATTTCCTTCCAACTTTCCGGAAGTTGTGGAGCTTTTTTTCCCAAATATCCGTCCAAAGTTATTTCTAATTTTTCAAACATTCCTTTAAAATCTGTTTTTTCTGTGGCTGTTTTTGCCATAATATTTTTTGAAATTTATAATATTAAACTCCCGATTATTATAAGGACTGGAATTATAAACATCAACCATGCTGGTTCACCTGATACCGGTACTGGTACTTTTGTTGGTGACGTCTTTGCCAAAACTATTTCCGTTGGCGTAGCCGTTGGAGCTCCCGGAGCCGTGCAACAGGAATTATATGATGGATTGGCTTTACAGGCATCAGCAAAATCAGGCGAAGTACAGTAGTTACTACCGTCTTTTGCCTGGACACAGCTGTAGCCGGAACGGCAGGGATTGGTGGCGTTATCACAGTCTTTCGTGCCGCAAAGAACCGGAATCGGTGTGGCCGATGGACCGGGCGTATTGGTGGCCGTCGGACCTGGAGTCCCCGTGGGAGTAGCTGTTGGTGTCAGCGTTGTTGTAGGCGTTGGTGTATTTGTAATTACCTCTGTTGGTGTTGGCGTTGCCGGCGGGGTGGCGGTCGGAGTCGGACTTAATTCACCGGTCGGGGTTGGGGTTGGCGTATCTTCTGGCGGATTCCCTCCGGGAGTATTAAAACCACAAGATGTTCCTCCCGTATTGTCAGAGCATTCGGTTACATTATTTTTGCAATTACAATTCCACTGGTGATTTTCGCTACTACATCCTATAAAATCTCCCCGACTTATACTTCCAACATCACAGTATGACCCAGGATTTACATATGGGGCACATCCATCCATTGCGGTACATGTTGAGTCGTTATATTGGCCAGTGTTATCACATAAAAATCCTGCCAAATTTGAAGATACATTTGGACAAAGACCGGAGATATCTCTTCTGCAATATAATTTATTTGGAGTACATTCCGTTGCTTTTCCTTTATAAGGAAACTTTGTTTCTCCCACATAAAATACACCAAGTAAAATTATCATTGTTAATAAAGCAATATTGCCGATCAAAAAAAGTTTGTTAACCGGTTTTTTGGTTTTTTTAAAGGGAGTGAAATTATTCATGCTTCTTTAATAATAGCAGAAATTATTTTATCAATTCAATAAATTTAAAAGAATAATTTTTATCTTGATGATTTTCTTCAAAAACTTTTCTTTTAAACTTTGAGTAGTCAGGAAAAAATTTATCGCCGTCAAAATTGCCTTTAACAATGGTCAAATATACTTTGTCTGCCAGGTCGATGGTCTGGCGGAAAATTTCTTCTCCTCCGGAAATAAATATCTCTTCTTTCTCAATTTTTTTGGCCAAATCAATGGCTTCATTAACAGAATTAACGATATGACAATCAGGAAAATCAATCGAATAATTTTTGTCGCGGGTAACAATGATGTGGTTTCTTTTTGGAAGCGGCCGGCCGCTTTTTTTATAATAAGATAGTAATGATTTCATGGTTTTTCTGCCCATAATGACGGTGTGACCAATAGTTTTATCACGGAAACGAATCAGATCCTCTTTGATATGCCAAGGGATCTTATTTCCTTTTCCAATTACCCGACTCTCGCTCAAAGCACAAATTAAGCTAATTTTCATAGGGACACTCCTTATAAGGTCAGTCCCTATAAGGACTGACCCTTAATCAAAACCCTCCCACAACTGTCACTTCTGCCTTAATCGGCGGATGGGGATCATAATCAACAACTTCGATGTCTTCAAATTTAAAATTATCAATATTTTTTACTTTTTGGTTTAATTTGATTTTTGGAAATTTTCTCGGTTTTCTTTTTAACTGTTCTTTAATCGCTTTAATGTGATTGGAATAAATATGAACGTCGCCGAAAGTATGGACAAACTCACCGGCTTTAAGTCCGGTTACCTGGGCAATCATTAATAAAAGTAAGGAATAAGATGCGATATTAAAAGGAACTCCCAAAAAAATATCGGCGCTCCGTTGATAAAGCTGCAGATTTAATCTGTTACCTAAAACGTTTAGATGAAACATCGTGTGACAGGGAGGAAGGGCGACCGACTCTTCCCGTGATGACGCCATTTCGTAAATGTAGGCCGGATTCCAGGCTGAAACAATTAGATGTTTACGAAAACGTTGTTTTGGATCTTTTAATTTATTAATTACCCAGCCTAATTGATCTATTGTTTTTCCTCCTTGAGCCTTCCATTTACGCCATTGAACCCCATACACCGGCCCCAAATCTCCATACTCTTTTGCAAATTTATTATCTTGTTTTATTTTTTCGATGTATTGATCCTGGGTTAACAAACTTTTAACTTTTAATTTTTCATTTTTAACTTTGTATCGTTGGTATCCCCACTCGTCCCAAATATGGACATCATTATCCACTAAATATTTGATGTTGGAGTCGCCTCGCAAAAACCAAATAAGTTCGTGAGTGATTCCGCGCATGAAAACTTTTTTGGTTGTAAGTAACGGAAAACCTTTTGATAAATCAAAACGAATCTGCCGGCCGAAAACGCCTTTGATATAGACGCCTGGATTGCCCCAGACGGGTTTTTTCACACCGTTTTTCAGAATGTCTTTGAGAAGATCTAAGTATTGTTGTTCACTGGTAATCATAAGAAAATTAATCCGACCAATCCAGACCAATACTACAAATACTACCAATGAATGATTAAATAAACAAATAATAAAATAATTAAATAATTAAATCATTTGGCTTATTGGATTATTGGCTTATTCATTGGTCGGATTGGTGGCATTGGTAGTATTGGTAGTATTTTGTATATTTCGCCTATTAAATACAATGACCCCGTAACTACTATTGGTTCTTTTTCTGCTAAAATTAATTCCCAAGCTTTTTTCAAATCTAGAATAACTTTTATATCCGATTTTATCCGATTATATCCAATTTTATCCGATTGCATCTGATCTAACTGCCTTTCGATTGCCGCCGGATTTTCCGACGCATTAATCATATCCTGATTTTCCGTGAAAAAACCAGTAATTATTATCTTGTGAACGGTCGTCGATAAGATAATTATTTTTAACATATTCTGATAATCTTTTCCTTTTTTGAAAGCTAATAAAAAATTAAATTTTTTCTTTGGAAATCTATTAATCAAAGCGCTGACAAATGCTTCCATTTTTTGCGGATTATGTGCACCGTCAAAAATAACGGTTTTGTTTGCAATTTTTTTAATATCGAACCGGCCGGGAAAATGAGCCTTTTCAAAAACTTTTTTTATTTTTTCTTTATCTAATTTATAACTGTCTCTTTGACTTAAAAAGTCAACGGCGGCCAACGCCAAACCGGCATTTTCTTTTTGATAATCGCCGACTAAATTTAACCGAAAATCTTTTACCATCTTTGCTCGATCGTTGTTAAGATGGTAAATTTTATTTATAAACGTTATCTCCGCCTGTTTTTTCTTTGCAACTTCCCTAATAACTTTCTCTACTTTTGGATCTTGATTGATAGAAATCGCCTGACTTTTTTTATTGATAATCATCGCTTTTTGAAAGGCAATTTTT
Organism: uncultured Gammaproteobacteria bacterium; assembly: GCA_964396395.1. Lineage (GTDB taxonomy): Bacteria > Patescibacteriota > Microgenomatia > UBA1406 > GWC2-37-13 > GWC2-37-13. The sequence goes on from CAYNFC010000003.1 coordinate 12,149, forward strand.
TCTACTGTCTTTCCTAAAATTTCCGTATGATCTAAGCCTATTTTTGTCAAAACGGCTAGTTTATCAGATCGGTCAACGACGTTTGTTCCGTCATATTTTCCCCCCAGACCGGTTTCCATGACCGCATAGTCAACTTTTTTATCATTAAAAATATAAAATGCCAGACCGACCAAAATTTCAAAATACGTTAAGGGTCCATAAAAAGTTTTTGTGACCAAGTTGATGGTTGGTAAAATTTTATTTAAATAATAAATAAATTCTTTTTTACTAATAATTTCTCTATTAACTTGAAATCTTTCGGTCACATCTGTTAAATGAGGTGACTGGTGAAAACCGACTTTAAATCCTTGTGACGCTAAAAGAGAACTGATTAAATAACAGGTCGATCCTTTTCCCGAAGTGCCGGCCACGTGAATAATCTTTAGTTTTTCCTGAGGGTTTCCTAAAAGATGAAGAAAATATTTAGCTCTTTTAAGACCTAACTCCCTAGGGAATGTCTGCTGAGAATTTTTGGGAATGTGAAGGGCGAGAAATGCTTCAGCCTGTTTGAAAGTACGAATAATCATTAATTTGATACTACTATTAATTAGATCTGACGCTCACGATTTTTAGTCGTGATGCGTCCTCCCTGCCACTGCCCTTTGTACTGCGTCCCACCGCCATCAACCCACTCAAACTGAGCATGGGCAAACCGGCAACCTAATTCCATCGTCACCGGAATCGTTCCTTCGTTGACTGCAGCAAATGTCACTTTCCCATGATAACCAGGAGCAACATTGCCCGTTCTAATAATTAATCCTGACCGGAAAGTCGTCGTCCTCGGTTTAAAATTAACCGTGATATCTAAAGGAATATTAAAAGTTTCAATTGATGACATCAGAACAAATTCTCCGGGTTTAATTTTATAAACGGTAGATTTTTTTGAATTATAAACTGCAACTGTTTTTATTTTCGGAGTTTCGCGGTGAGTAATTCCCAAAAAAGCCTTTCCGCCATCAAACTTATGAATTTCACCTAAACGAATATCAAAACCTGCGCCTTCGGGCGTTGTTAATTCCCGCTTATCTAAATCTTCCACCAGTCGCTTTGTTTTAACAAGTTGTAGTAATTTTTTCGGTCCTAAAATCATATGGTGCTATTGTAAAAGATATCTTTACAAAGTGCAATAAATAATATATTACGATCTGACGATTTTTTAATGAAGACTAAATATATTTATCCGCCAGACGGATGGTTTCTTTTTGAAAGAATTTCTTTACTTCTTCCCAGTTTATTTTCTCAATCATCTCCGGCATCTCCTTTAAGTCAGCGTCATCAAAATAAGACAAGCTTTTTATGATGCTGTATATATTATTCGCTAAATTTTTATACTTTTTGTTGTAGTATTCAAAACTTTGTTCTAACGAAATTCCTTTTTTGATAAGGAAATAAACGTCAATAAAATCCTTTATTGTCCCCCTGTCCATAATGGCGGCTAATTTCATAGCAAAAATATCTTCGGGACGGGCAATTTCAATTCCTAAATAATTAATAGAAGAAATAATTAATGGATAATCATATTTAAAAAGGCTGAATTTAACGTCTTCAAACAAACCTAATAAAGTGTTTTTTTCTGCTGCTTCTTGAAAGATAAATTTTCCTATTTTCTCTAATTTTTTTACTGTCTCTTGGCCTTTAAAATCAAAAGGTGTAAAAAAATCAAAATCAACGGAAATACGATGGCCATAATGTAAGGCTAAGGCCGATCCACCGGCCAGATAAGTTTTTTCCGGCAAGATACGACTTTTTCCTAATAAGGCCAGTGCTGCCTTCGCATTTTTAGATAAGACGGTTGTAAACATACTACCTCTTCTTTAGGAATTTTTAAAAATAAGGCCCAAAATGTGGCTACTTTTGGATTAAAATCCCGAAGACGCATGAATGTTTTTTTTATCTGACCGTTAGTATAATTTCCTCTTACCCATTTAACCGCTTCAACATTACCTTTATCCAATAGTCGGTTAATGACAAAATATGGTTTTTTTTCCGGATCAAGTTTTTTCACATCTACGTCCCAAAAAAACCGATGCAGTGACTTGGGGATTTCCATATGGAAATTATACTATAATTCTATTTATGAATAAAGTTTTTGTCTATGATCCGACTGCGTCTGATAAATTAAGTCAAGTCCGCGGCATCGGCCGCTATCTGCAAATTCTTAGAGAAAGTTTTGGCAAAAGTTGGATTTTCACGGATAATATAAAGCGGATTTCCGCAGATTCTATTTTTATAAACCCATTTTTTAATTTTTTACAGCGACCGTTAACCTTAAAAAGAATTGCTCAAAAACAAATTGCCGTTATTCATGATCTTATTCCTCTCAAATATCCTCGTCACTTCCCGGCCGGAATAAAAGGCACTACATATATACTATTAAACAGACTGGCTCTAAAAAATTATGATCTGATAATTACCGACTCTGAAGCCTCAAAGAAAGATATTATTAATATTCTTCATGTTGATGAGAAAAAAATAAAAGCGATATATCCATGTCTGTCGAAGACTTTTACTAATTCAGAATTCAGAATTCAGAATTCAGAATCAAAAAATAAAATTCTAAATTCTAAATTAAATTCTCAATTCTTGATTCTAGATTCTAAATTCTGCTTATACGTCGGCGATGCCACCTGGAATAAAAATCTCGTTAATCTTGCCAAAGCAATTAAAATCGCAAATATCAATTGCGTGTTTGTGGGAAAGGTTTTTGAAAACACCCCCACCCTTCATCCTTGGCAACGAGAATTAAAAGAATTTCTTGAGTTGACGAAAAACGACCGTCGGTTCATTTTCGCCGGCTTTGTCTCCAATTCTCAGCTGATCAAGCTTTATCAACAAGCTATATTAAACATCTTGCCCTCACGCGATGAAGGCTTTGGTTTTTCTTACCTCGAAGCCGCTAATTTCTCCTGCCCTTCCCTACTTTCAGATATCCCGGTTTTAAAAGAAATTTCCGGTGGAAATGCTTTATTTTGCGACCCAAAAAATCCCCAGGATATTGCCGATAAAATTAATGAAATTTGTTTTGAAAATGTAGGGGTGATTTTAAAATCTCCCAAAAACTTAAGGAATAAAATTGGCACCGCCGCCAAAAAAAGATCTCAGTTTTTCTCTCCGGATAAATTTAAGAAAGAAATCCTATCTGTTATATAAGGTCAGACCTTCGAAGAAGGACTGACCTTAAACAATCCCTTTGCATTCTCCGTTGTCATATTAATTAATTGATTAATTGATACATTCTTTAATTTCGCCACAAATTTTGCAATTAAAACAATATTTTTCGGTTCATTGTATCTTGTAGACGGTCGTCCACAAGATAATAATCGAGGCATAAGAAACGGCGAATCAGTTTCCAAAACCAGCATTTCTAAAGGAACTTTTTTGATAAATTCTTGTTTACCCTGAGCGAAGTCGAAGGGTTTTTCTTTGTAATAGGTTATATCCCCATCAACGCCGATGAACATCTTGTGTTCTTTGGCAAATTCCAACAGTTCCTCATCCGGCTCACAACAATGGAAAACGGCTCGCCCTTCCAGTTTCCTATCCCAAACACTCCCTAATACCCCTAAGATATCCTCTCGGGCCTCCCGATTATGAAGAATTAAACTTTTGTCATATTTTATTGCCAACTTTATTTGTTCTTTCAAAAATATTTTTTGTAATTCAACAAATTCTTCTTCAATTTTATAGTTCTGGTGCTTTGTTTTCTGGTAAGTGTGGCGGTCAATTCCGATTTCTCCAACTGCAACGACTTTTGGATGAGAGAGTAATTTTTCTATTTCATTCAGATTAAACTGGACTCCTGCCTTCGCGGGAATGACAAGCGAGGTGTTGAAATTTTTTGCGACTTGGGATTCCCCGCTTCCTGCGGGGAGGGTTCCCACTGGAGCTAAAAAATTTTGGCGCCGAGCTTTAAAAATCTCAAACACATTGTGCGGATGAATCCCGACCGCCGCATACACGCCCGAATATTTTTCCGCAATTGTAACCGCTTTTTCTGATGTCTTAATGTCTGTTCCCGGCACAACAATATTGTTAACGCCAACATTTTTTGCCGCCTTTATCACTTCCCCAACCCGCCTGTCAAAGGTGCCAAAATTTAAATGGCAATGAGTATCGAATAAATTCATAGATTTACACTGATTTATAAAAACGGATTTACGCGAATCTGTGGAAATCTGCTATTTATCTGTGGTAATCTATTATATATGACTCTCTTCATCGGTGCTGATCATCGAGGGATTGAACTCAAGAATGCCATCATTGAGTATCTCCATGAAAAAAATATCAGGATAGAAGATCTTGGCCCCTATGAACTTGACCCTCTAGATGATGCAATTGATTATTCTCAAAAAGTCGCCCAGGCCGTCCTGCAAAATCCGGACAATCATCTTGGCATTGTCATCTGCGGGTCAGGATGCGCCGTCTCCATAGCCGCCAATCGGACCCGCGGCATCCGGGCCGGCGTTGCCATGAACGAAGACCAAGCCCATCATATCCGGGAAAACGATCTTTGTAATATCCTGGCTCTCGCCGCCGACTATACCCCGCTTGAACTGGCTTGTAAATTAATTGATGCTTTTCTTGCTTCAACCCCCAAGACGGAGGAAAAATATCTCCGCCGGATCCAAAAGCTGGATAATTAATGCATCTTGACAAATTTAATGTAAAGTTATATATTTAATGCATATGCAACAAATTGTTACCATCACGAATCAAGGTCAAATTACTATTCCCGCCTCAATGCGTCGGGCCATTTCTCTTGACCTGTATAACAAAGCTATGGTAAAAATTGAAGATAAAATGATTATGATTGAACCAATCGTTGATCTTTTATCCCTTGGTGGAATGCTTATTAACAAATCAAAAAAACAAAAAAATATTGGCAAAATTATTGAGTTAGAGGAAAAAATTATTTCGAAAATGATCAAATGAAAAAATATTTTCTTGATACTAATGTTATTTTACGTTTTTTGCTTAAAGATAATGAGAAATATTATAACCAAGCAAAAAGTTATTTTGAAAAAGCAAAAAATAATGAAATAGAATTAAATCTCATTTCAGAAGTTTTGTTTGAAATTGATTATGTGCTTAGGGGAGTTTATTCTTTATCAAAAAACGAGGTCATCGATGTTCTTTTAAAACTAATAAAATCACCCTATCTAAAAATTTCCAATCGTGGGCTACTTATTACAACTATTGAAAAATATCAATTGACTAACGTCGATTTGTTTGACATTTATCTATATTATTATTCACTTAGTAAAGAGGCGTCGGTTCTCTCATTTGACAAAGACTTTATTAAAATCTCAAAATAAATAAATTCTTTGTGGTATATTACTAATTTTTTCTCTTCCTAATAATCTAATTTGATGATTTTGTAGGTTATATCTTACTGACAAACAGAAAAATAAAGTTTATCATCAATACGTGGATAAAATTAAATTTCGCTAATCACGTCAAAACCCTTGAAGCTTCCTGTAATCGCCAGTCCTATTGTTTGCCCGTTGCATAATTTTCTTTGTCTTATCTGTTTTGCTGTTTCATTCATGGTTGATCCTGATCCGACAGCATCATCAATAAGAAGTATATTCTTAAAAATATTTTTTTCATCAACTATTATGGTTCTTTCAGCATTCTCTATTCTATCTTCAAGTTTGCTAAGGGTTTTTTGAGGAATAATAATAGTTGTTTTTACTTTGGTAACTGTTAAGATTTTTGTAGATAAATATAGATGTTTTTCCAACTCTTTCATAAACTGTATCTCTCTTTTTACCGTTGGCGGAATAAATAAAACTCCATCAATTTTATACTTTTTGACAATATTTAAGATTTGGGGTTTAATTTCGTCTATTAAGCGATTAATAAGATTTTTATTTTGGCTTTGTTTGGCATAAAGGAGTATTTGACCAAGTTTAGTTTTCCCAAAACGTTCTATGCTGTAAAAATCTAAATAGAATAATTTATCTAAGAAAACTTTTTTAAAGGTATTTTTTATTTTTTTCATACCGTTAATCATGTCTCCTTTACGAAAGCTGTCATATTTATTTAAGGTCTTAATATAATCCCTAGCGGTTTTTCCCGGGTCCTGGTTTGTTTTATTACACCAGATAACAAATCCTTCCCATCCGGTTTTTTCTTCTCCTGTTGGAGTGATAAATAGATATTTTTTATCTATGATCTGCTTTATATTTTTTTCTATAGGAAACAGAAAATCTTGTTTATTTTCTGCCAATAGATAATATACTTTGGGTGGTTTGCCTATTTTACGGAGATAACTTTTATCTAAAAGGTTCTTTAATTGTTTGCGGACTGCCCGTGAGCTGATATTTTTTAAATATTCCGCCAATTCCTTGCCGCTTGCTTGACGATTTTTGATAATATAGCGGATTATTTTTTTAGATGTTATCTTCAACATAAATAAAGTATAACATAAAAGTTCCTAGTTCCTACTGTATTAGGAACTTTTTTGTTACTTTGGTAAAAGAACTCCTATCACTCCGCGCTTGGCCGTATCGAATTATTTATTATCTCGATGAAAAAAACGATTGTTGGATCGTTAATATTTTACATCGCCAAGAAGCTTATAAAAACTAGCCTCGTCCAACTGACGCCAATTGTACGGCGAATTCTTCCCCTTTCTGCTAAAATCAAGGAATGAATAAAGCTCCTTAAAGACTTAACTTTTTCTTGATTTCTTCCAAAAACAAGCTTATATCATTAATGTCTTTTGTCAAAATCTGGTAAAAAATCCCTTGATTAATCTCTCCGTAAGCATGAACAAGAATATTTCTAAAACCAGTCATTTTTTTCATTTTTAAAGATAAATCTTTACCAATAAGGCCGTTTTCGGCTAAAATCTCAAATATCTCCCCATAAGTTGCCGGTGTCCTTAATTTAAAATGGACTACGGCCGCCTCCGCCAAATCAATCGCCGTCTGACACAAAAGATAAAGATATCTCTCGACCGCCCCTTTTAAGGTATCGTCGGCGAATATTTCTTGCTGAGAAACACTTTGATATTTTTTTATGATGGTAAAATACTTTTCTATTTCGCTAAGTTTCCTTTTGATAACGTCGATGTTGGTCATAGATTATGAATTTTTTGAAAAACTTGAAAATCAAAATAATTATCTAAAATTTTCGGCTCGACTATCAGTCGATAAGGGATCTTTTCGTAGATTAGTTTTCCGTCTTTTAAGATATTAAATTTCAATAAGGACGAGGAAACGTTGTTGATTATCACAAGATCCAGTTTATTGGTTTTTAATAATAAAGACAGCTTTGAATTTAACTCGAGAACAATATCTTTTTTTCTCTGGAGATCGTTTGTTTCCAGGTAAACGGCAAAATCAAAGTCGCTTAAAGGCCCTTCTTGATTTTTGGCTTGAGAACCAAACAAATAGACAAGTTTGATTTCTTGATATTGTGAGAACAGTTTGTTTAAGTCCGATAGATATCTTTCCATGGTTTTATTCTATCATAAAAGTTTATCAACCGCTTCAAAATAACCCCAAAAACCTGCTAAAATTGAAGAATGAATGTAGGAATGTTGTTGATTTTGAATATGTGTCATAATGAAACATTACTATGAAATCATATAATTACCCCGTTACTATTAAAATTCTTTATGAAAAAGAGGCAAAAGAAGCTCCTTACGTTGCCTATATTCCTGAATTTGATGTTTCCTCTTGCGAAAAAACAGAAGAAGAAGCGGTAAAAAATGCGAAACAATCTCTTGAAATTACGATTGAAGAGGTAAAAAGAAAAGGTAATCTTGAAGTATAAAACCATCCCTGTTTTTATTATCAAAAATAATCTGCGAACCGCAAAAATCTCCCGAGAAGAATATTTGCTATTACTCAAATCTTAAATTTAAAGAAAGTCTTTGTTTAACTTTGTTTTTAAAAAAATAACCCCAAAACCTGTTTAAAAAACCTGCTAAAATTTGGGAGTCAACGATCAACCATTATTAAAGTTGATTCCATGATAAAATATAAATATGAGCAATGAACAGATGATAAAAAATTGGTTACTCAAAGCAGAAAAAGATGTTGAGACTGCCGAAGATTTATATAAATCTAAACATTACGATTGGTGTCTTTTTATTTGGCATTTGGCAATCGAGAAAGTTTTAAAAGCAAAAATAATGTCACTAGAAAAAGAGTATTTGTTTACGCATAAACTAATTAACTTAGCTAAGCTTGCAGAATATCCAATAGATAAAAAGACGCTTGAACAATTACGAGAGATAACTTCATTTAATATTGAAGCACGTTATGATGATTATAAGCTCAGTTTTTATAAAAAAGCAACTAAAGAGTATGCAAGTAAATGGATTATTATTTGTAATAATTTTTATAAATTAATAATTAAATCCATATGAATAAAATGGCAGCAATAAAAATTGCAAAACAATATGCTATACATATAAAAAAAGCTGGAATTCCTGTCGAAAAAGTATATGTCTTTGGTTCATATATATCAGGCAAAGCACATATTGGAAGCGATATAGATATTTGTGTCGTGTCTTCAATTTTTGGAAAGGATCGTCTCAAAGAAAGAGTAATGCTTATGAAATTACAGGAAGATATAAACGATTACATTGAACCTCATCCCTTTTCACCAGAAGATTTTTCAAATCCATTTGACCCTCTTGCCTCCCAAATAAGAAAACAAGGTTTGTTGATAATGTAAAAATTCTTCATGGTATATTGTCATTTATTTCCTTTCATATCAATCTAATTCTACATTTTTGTAGGTTATCCTTCGACTTCGCTCAGGACAAATAAGCGGTGAACTGCAATTAAATATACAACTATAAATAATTTGTATGGAATTTTGTGGTAATATACAAAGAAGACAAGGTTAAGAAAGATGGTTTTATTACCAAAAGAATTAATTACTTATTGAATAAGAAACTAATATGGAAGAAAAAAAGAAATCTTATCATTAATTATGATAAGGAGGCAGATGTTTTGTATATTTCTTTTGACGCTCTTCAAAAAGCAAACGATACAGAATTTTTTTCTGATGATATTATAGTACGGAAAAAAATAAGGAAATAATCGGCCTAACCCTTCTTCATTTCAAAAAGAGCCTCTCATCATAAAGAATATTAAAGACAGTCTTAAATAAGACTGTCTTTGTTTAATCTGCCGATTTCATCCCTCCCTTTTCTGCTAAAATTTGGGTATGCCTCATGTAGAATTACAGCCTGTCTTGAATCGTCTAAAAACTAGGATTATTGAAGGAGATCTTTATAAAAGAACCGAGGGAGTGATTCAACTGATTGATGATTTTAAACATAAGTATGAATACGATAGAACATCAATTTATCAAAATCTTAGGATCGGTTATGAAACCTTTCAAGAACGTGGTGGATATAAAGAGTTAATGCAGAACAATTTAATTGCCTACCTTTTTTTGCAAAACAGAAAAGAATATGGAGATCATTATGATTTTGATAAAGAAAAACGGCAGATCAAAGCGACCCTGGCTCTTCTTAATGGAGACCATGTCCATATGGGAACAGGGGAAGGCAAAACCACAACGGTTCTTCCCATTGCATCTTTAGTCGATGCGCTTACATCTGATAAAAAAACAGCCATATTAACATCGACAGACGAAGCCCTCCTTTCGGAATTAAAATATCATACAAAAAAATTTCAAAATATCTTAAAAGGAGTTCTTTCTGATGCTCTTTCTATCAAATTTGTTGACGGTAAAAAAAGTAAAGAAGAGTCAATAATTAATACTGACCTAAGAAAACAAATGGTCACGGAAGCATTAACCTATGATCATTATTATTCAAAAAAAACCAACATCGCCATAAGAGATAAATTTTGGGACTTGGAAAAAAAACAAGATACAAAAAAAAGAAAAAAAGATTTTTTGGATCAACCGAAAAAAGAAACCCGGATATTATTTTTAACTGACAGAGACCTTGTCTTTAAATTCCAAGAAGATCAAAAAAGATTTGTTGAAAATGTCCCCAATATCTATTTTGATGAGGCCGATGTCCCATATAATCGCCGTACCCCATACGTAAATATTGGTGAAAATTATTTTTCGGAAAAAGAAGTTATTGAATCAACTTCTGAATGGATGACCCGGTTTATTATTTCAAATCAAATAAGCGAGACCGATTTTGTTGACGATCAAGGAGGTTTTTCATTAAGCAACAATGCTTATATCAAATTAGGAAAGATCAAATTTTCTGATCATTTTAAACATTATAATGCTCATCAGCCGAATATTAAAGATCCGTTAATTGCGACTTTTGAAAAAGGAATTGATATTATTGCAAAAAAACTCGGTTTTACTCCTGATCAAAAAATACAAATGGCGGCTTTTTTAGCTTCAAAATACACAATAGCATCACCTGATCCTTATATTTTACAAACAATCGGTAAGCAAATTGCGAATTTAAATAAAAAGAAGGGTTTGATGTATGATATTTCAGCCGACGGACCAATAGTAAGAGATTCTTATATCGATCAATTTTTGCATGATCATAAATTTTCCTGGGAAGAGCAACTCAATATTCTTGCCCTGGAAGGAATGTTTGATTTTATTTCCACAAATCCAGTTGCATATAAAACAACCACTTTCCCAACTTTTGTTGTCAATTTAAAAAACCAACTGCGCTGTGCTTCGGGGACGCTTATGTTTCCCGATCCGGAAACTTATAAAATTAAAGAGTCGTCTTTTGCCAGATTTTTGAAAAACGCGACCGGCAAAAAAACAATTTTAGTCTCACCAAGCGAAATCAAAAATGTCCCGGATCCGCAGATCTTTGAAAAAGAAGATGAAGCGATTAGATCATTGGTTAATTCAGTCGCGGCTGATAATAAAACATTGATAATCAGTTATCATATTGAAAAAAGCCGGCAAATTTATCAAGAACTTGTCAATAAGTTTGGAGAAGGTCAGGTTGCCTATGTTCCCTCAAAACCGTCAAAAGCAGATGAGGTAAAAAAATACCAAAAAAGGGTGAAAAAAATTTACCAAGATTTAGCTGACGGAAAATTAAAGGCAGTCGTCTCATCGGGGGCGGCCGGTTTTGGGGTAAACATTGTTCAGTCAGATGGTACTTTTCCCGACCTGCACATTGCCATTCATGATCTGCCGGCCAACCGATCACAGCTCATGCAGATATTGGGGAGAAGAAGAGCTTTAGGTGACAATTTTTCTTGGTTTATCAGTCAGGAATTTTTAACCCCATATATCATGCTTTTTGAAGATAGGGTCGGAAAAACTTCCCATTTTATGGGAAAGATTGATGCATTGAAGATAAAAGAAAAATTATCACAGGCCAAGAATAATCCGGAAGCCGGGGAAAAAATAATCCTGGAGATTCTGAAAAAAATAGAATCGAGTGAAAATAAAGACGACGAATATACAATTTTGTTTGATAGGTTTATGGATACGGTCAACGGACGGCTTAACCGTGTTTACCAAAGATCTTTATTTGTTGATACGGCAAAATACGGGCGGCATGCTTTTAGATTCTTTTTACAACATCTGGGGCTTCCCGATTCCTTAAGAACATTTGTAACAACTCTGCAACCATTTACTCCGCAATATTATCAAAGTTCCGGCAATGAGGAAAGATTAAAAAAACTTTATCAATATTTGATTGAAACGGATGAAAATCATACTTCTTTGTTGGCCGAACAAGCATACTCGTATTATCTGCAACGCCGGGAGATCGTGGCAGATTATTACAATGTCGTCACCGGTGACGGGAGATTGTATTTTCACCAACCGGTTCCAAAAACAAAACAGTTTGGATTTTCTCCAAAAATAAAAGACTCACAAGATCCCCGGGTCACCTGGGGAATACTTACTATGAAAATAGGCGAAGACAAATCAAAAATAACTGTTTTATCCTATAAAACTAGAGGAAGGATATATTCTTTAAGAAATAGTCGGGGAAATCTTGTCATAAATCCAGCCGACCATATTAGCCCAATCGGATTAAAGTTTGCCAATCCTGATGTAAGTCATAATATCTTTGGAAGAAGATATAGTTTTTTGACAAATTAATAACTTAATTATATAATAAGACTATAAGCTATGCGTATAATAAGAAATCGCTCTAAAGAAAGTCAAGGGGTTACTTTCGGTAGACCTCTGTTTAGTCGGGTGGAAACATACGCTACTCTTAGTGGGATCGCAAATATATTACTACTTATAAGTCAAACAGGCTGTGTCCCCGTAAATGAAGTTGTTCAAAGCCAGATAAATGATGGACAGCCAATAAGAAGATACGATCTGACTAGTGGTATCCCACCAGATACAAGACAAGCATTGGAGGATAAATATGGTGCCGGAGTTGATAGTTTATATCAATTTGTGGCCGCAGAAACCGGTACCGTCGATCCTGAACTTACCCATACCAAAAATAAAGGCCTGTCATTTCAGACTTACAATTTTGATGACGGCAGATCAATGGTGGTATTTCCAAATGCGAGAGATGAATACGGTCCGGATTCAGGTAAAGCTTATCAATATGAGACTCATTTTACAGAAGATAATGAAAGAGGCTTAATATCTTTTTCTTACTACTATATTGATCCCGCAACTAATAAAGAAGTGGTATTTTTTCAAGTGGACTGGGTAAGACCGGCGGGCTTTCAAATGGATCAAATTGATGTCAGCCAGCTTGGCGTTCCTCAAAGAGCTACTTTAAGCAATCCAAACGCAGAGGAAACAATTTCATATTTAATTAATCAAACTAATCCTAGTGACCAGGAAATCGTTGATAACCTTTCCGGATTTGATCCGATTGTGCTTAGAGTAATAGGGCCAATAATTTGGTCAGATATCCCCCCAACTCCAGGTACACCAACCCTTATCCCCACCGAAGCCCCGACTGCAGTTCCGACCGAACCTACCCTCGTTTTTAACGGCAGTAATGAGACTCTTTCCCCTTTTGCTCAAAGCTATATAAATGAAAACAGGGCGATTAATAATAATCCTGTTGAGGATAAACAGTTCCAGAAAGATTATTTACGAAGCTGGGGTGATTATTTTATAAGGCAAGGTAATCCGATTGAGGTCAGAGTGGCAACCACGGAAAAAAATCCCGATGGTTCGATCATCTATGAAAAAATTATTTTAACAGCGGAAAATATAGGTTTGATTGATTTTACCGATATTAATACGGCGACTGACCTTGTTGCTTATCACGGTACAGTTTGGGGGCCAAAGCATATCGATGACGGGCTCTGGCAACCTTTAGAAAATATGCCTTGGTTTTTAGAACAACTGTATGGCAATCCTGTTCTCCCGGCCTATACTGACAGTCAGGGAGATTACCATTATGGTCTTTTTTCTTATATGAATTTTACAGAAGAACAAATAATTAAAATAATGAATACTTCTGATATAGAAGAAGCTATCAAAAGATGGCAAGAAGCTGTAAATAATAACAATTTTACTACCGTTCTTTTTAATGGCCAAGAGGTCAAAATTCATAGACAACCTTTTATGAATGATGGTAAATATGTAATTTTAAACTATATGGAACTGCCCGGGTCTGAGGGCAAAGCCTTTATAATAATTCCCGGCGTGCGGGATGAAGCGACTAAGAGTTTTATTGCTCAAACACCTTTTCTTTTTATCAAAGACAGAATGGTGATTGATGAAAATGATGCTATGGGGGTTGCTTCTAATATTTCTCCTGACGGCATTATACCACATCGTAATATAGGAGATTTTCTTGATTATACCATGAAAGGAAGCATCGGACCGGATGGACAGCCTGAAATCGTCGGGAAAGATTTTCCCTCTCTTCTTGGCCATGTAGTAACTATAACTCCTCATACAAGGGTAGTTGATGAAAACGGTCAATTTGTAGCATATGGATCTGAGGATATAGTTGACGGCATCGAGGTAGTAGGCCAAATGATCGACCGAGGTCCGGCTCCGGAGCTTTCTTCCGCCATCCCAACCGCCCCAGTCACCGTGACTCCTCCGACTCCGACACCGTAATTCACCCTGTTAAATTCCCGTTAAATTTGGTAATACTATTTTATATATGTATTACTTTGTTTACATTTTAAAATCAGACAAAGACCATAAATTCTATACTGGTTACACTAAAAATTTAACGGGACGATTTGAGCAGCATAAGAAAGGACTAGTTGATTCAACGAAAAATAGAAGACCCTTAAAGTTAATTTACTTTGAAGGTTGTCTAAACCAACAAGATGCAACCCATCGTGAAAAATATTTAAAAACATATTTTGGAAAAATGTTTTTAAAAAATCGGCTCAAATCGTATTTAACAGGGTAAAGAAAATGGTTGTTGGAAAGTAGTAGCGTAGTAATAGAAAGTGGAAAATAGAAATTAGTTTATTTCATGATAATTCCGCCAGGCTTTTTTGAGATTGGTTAACTGTCTGCAACAAATATCATAATCATTGATTAATTTCTTACATAAATCCATATCAAGGTATTTAAAATAAATGTCTATACAAACTGATAAGTGATGAATCATTTCGTTGGCTTCACCAATCGTATCATTAAGATATTTTTGCCAGTTGATCTTTTGATATCTTTTAGCAAATCCCTCGGATAATAAGGCTGGACAAGCTTTACAACAGCGTCTCATTTGATCAACTAAATCATATTTTTCTTCTTTAGGAAGTTTTGGAATTATCTTTGTTAAAACAATTTTCATCGCGGAATACAGATTTTGGTAAACCCTTAGATCTTGAAAAGACCTTATTACTATTTTTTCTTCCATTAAAAGTATTTTACCATTTTCCAGTTTCAAGTTTCCATTACAACGTGACAAATTTCTAACAACCAATTTCAAATAAACCAATTGAATCCCCCCTTCCTTTTTGTTACTCTTTTCATATGTTTCGTCTCAAATCGTATTTAACAGGGTTAATTTGTTTATTATTGTTTGTTGGTGTATTTTTTTCCCGTCCTCCTCCCGTCCAAGCCGTCGAAACCTGCACCGGCGCTCCCACATGGAATGAGTGTTATTACGATTCTGATTGCGGTAGTCCTCATACCTGTAGTTGTATTAGTAGTTGGGAATATTGTACTATTACTGCTTCCACTCCCATTCCCACTCGTACTCCTACTCCGCGTCCCACTGCCACTCCATATCCATGTGAAAGAAATGGTTATTGGTGTGAGGTTGATGAAGGGCCTGACACTTGCTCTCTCTACGGCGAATGTGAAAAGAATTATTCCTGCGGCGCAAATAGAGTCTGCTGCGGCCCTTGTGCGGCTACTAATACTCCGACTCCCACCCGTACTCCGACTCCCACTCTCGCTCCCCCCACCCCGACGCCGACTCCTTTCTCTTCTTACTGTTCCTCAGACGGTCACTGTTCTTTAGCTTGTGCTGGAAACGACTATGTATGTGTTCCTGGCAACTTTGCCGGCATTGACTACTGTAATCAAAATATCTGGCCAACCCCTACCTGTGCCCCTTCAAATAATGCCAGGGTGTATGATACGTGTAATTATACAGCGGGTGGTATTGCTGCCGACTGCGGAAAACTTAATACTGTGACTTATTGTGGCTACAACAATGCCTGCATCGCTAATAGTAGCTGTAACGCTGTTGATAACCCGGGCAACTGCACTGCTATAAATAATTATTCTCCTGCAGAATGCGCTTCAGGTATGTGTTCTTTGCTATGTGGTTATATGAGAACCCAGATTGTCTGCTGTAATCAAGCTTTTGGCGGTGCTGTTTATAGCGGCTGTCCTCAAACAGGCATAAACCCTATGAAATACCACTGCGGCGATACCTGCACTGACTACTCTTCCGGCATTTGCGCGGGAATTGGTATCTGCGTGGCGCCGACGGCGACTCCGCCCGGTGGCGGACCAACGTCCACGCCGGGAGGGCCCACCAACACGCCCACTCCTTCTCCTACCATTCCTCCCGCCGTCCCCGGGCCCTGGATCAAGCTTAAAAACAGCTCTTTCATCTCCGTAAACAATCTGACTAATAATATTCCTTTAGTCCCGGTCATCTATGATACCGATGATGATGCCACGGCCAATTTTATAATCAGTGAGGCCGGAGTGGTCGGGGCGGCGGCCATTAACATCACCGGCCTTAACACAAACGCCAAGACCGGCAGTCCCGAATATAAAGCTTTGTATTCCCCTAACCCCTATTCCCTAACCCCTAACTCCTATCTCTCCTACATCAACGCCCGCAAACAGCACAAATCAATCACTGACCTTTCCGGGATTGAAGGAGACGGCATCTATATCTATAAAGGGACGAGTCCTTTGGAAATTAACGCGCCTTTGTCCGCTGTTTTTGATAACAATATTGTCTTAGTCACCACCGGTGTCATCAATATTAATACGAACCTGAGCCCCGGGGGTTCAAACGCGTTTCTTGCCAGCCAGATTAACTTTGACTCAACCGTCACCGAGGCCTCCGGTATTTTTATTGCCAATGATGTGACCACGGGAACAACCGCTAATCAGGGCTTAAAAATCATTGGCAATTTAGTCGCCCAGACATCGCTGACCAATGGCAGGGAATGGTCTGATTTGAATATTCCATCATTATTTATCGTCTTTGACAGCCAAAAATATATCGATCTGTTGCCATATTTAAGTACGGCCAGTTATGAGTGGAGGCAGGTACAATGATAAATTCGAAGCACGAAATTCGAAACTCGAAACAAATTAAAATGATCAAAATTAAAAATACAAAACTTTATGATTTAGAAGAAAGAACTTTTAATTTTGCTAAAAATGTAAGAGAATTTCTAAAAAAATTACCAAAAAGTATTTTTTTATATGAAGATATCAACCAGTTAACAAGATCTTCTGGTTCAGTTGGAGCTAATTATATAGAAGCAAATGAATCTTTAAGTAAAAAAGATTTTATTATGAGAATTAAAATATGCAGGAAAGAAGCCAAAGAAAGTAAATATTGGTTACAATTAATTAATTGTAATGATAATTTAATTTTAGATAAAGAAAGACTAACTTTAATCCAAGAGTCTATAGAATTAACAAATATTTTTGGAGCTATTGTTAGAAAGAGTGAATAGTTTAATAATTTAAAAATTCAAATTTTGAAAATTGTTTCGGATTTCGATATTCGAATTTCGAATTTATTATGAAATACCAAAAGGGCCAAATATTGCTCATCACCGTCATGCTTCTCGCCACTGTCATGACTTTAGTGCTGTCCGTCTCTTTCAAGTCGGTGACGGAGACCCAGGTGACAAAGCTTGAGGAAGAAAGTCAGAAGGCTCTGGCGGCCGCCGAAGCGGCCATTGAGGCGGCTTTGAAGGAAAATGCAACGGCAATCCTTGGGTTCGGCTCTCTTTCATCAATCACCGGATTTGAAGGCTCGGCTACCATTGACTCCGTGACGGCAAAAACTTTTACTACATCAGCTATTCCCAAGAACGGCAGTTATACTTTTTATCTCGGTAATTATGATATGACCGCAAAAACTATTGGCGTTTCAATCAATCAGGATATTGACTTGTGTTTTCAAACGGGGACAACCAATCCGGCTGTTGAAATCACTTTAGTCAAATCAAGCGGAGTGAAAAAATATGTGATTGATCCATCATCGCGGATAAGCAGTGCCTCAACCGGTTCTTCCATCTGCACACCTGACAGTAATTACGGCGTTTCCTATACGATTCCGGGGGCAGACATTGGAGCCGACGGCCAGTTTCTTTTAGTCCGTGTTCTTTATGCTTCAACAAAAATTCTTTTTTCCCGCAGTACCGATCTTCCACTTCAGGGAAGAACAATTTCCTCGCAAGCCACCTCCAATACCTCAACCGGAGTGTCAAAAAAAGTGGTTCTCTTTCAAAGCTACCCACAGATCCCGGGGGAGTTTTTCTCAACAACGTTCTAAATTATTAATAAAAATTCTTCAGGAGAAATAATTTTGATTTTTTTAATTTTTTTTAAGGGAAGAAGATGTTGTTTATCTCCAGTTATAAGATAATCCGCTTTGACTTCAACCGCCAGGGCGATAATTTTATTATCAGAATGGTCATTTTCAACAAAATCCACTTGAATTTCTGGGCTAATGATTTGAAAATATTCTTTTAATAATTTTTCTACCTCTTCTATTTTTTCTTCATCTATATCAAATTTCCTTCTTCTTAGAACATCTTTTACTTCAAAAATAATAAATGGCGAGATAATACCAATAATTTCTTTTTCTAATATTAAATTAAATATTTCATGCGGTTTACCGCCAAAAAACAAGGCAGAAATAATAATATTTGAGTCGAGTACTACTTTGATTAAATTATTTTCCTTGACGATATTCATGAATTATTTTATCAATATCTTCTTCTTTTATTTTCAGTTTTTTTGCTTTATTTTCAAAATATGAAAAAAGTTCTCCTAATTTTCTATCTTTGTCAATATATTTGATCACGGCTGTTTTAATAAGGTCGCTTCGGGTAAAAAACTGTCTTTCAGCAAAATCATCCATGATGGCAACTAATTTTTTTGGTAACGAAATATTCACCGTTTGAGTATTCATATACATAAACAATACAATAATTGTATATTATTGTCAAATGGATTTTTACTGTATAATTAATAAATGATTCTAAAAGTCTTTACCGACGGCGGCTCAAAAGGTAATCCTGGACTGTCATCAATAGGAGTGGTTTTTTATTTGAATAGCAAAAAAGTGTTTGAACATAAAGAAAACACTGGCATTGCCACCAACAACGATGCAGAATACAAAGCATTGATAAGGGCTTTAGAAATCCTAAATCCTAAATTTCCCTCCTTCGCTAAAGCTACGGCGGGCAAGCAAATCTCAAAAATAGAATTTTATAGCGATTCGAAATTAATGGTTAATCAGGTTAACGGATTTTTCAAAGTTAAAAATGGAAAAATAAAAGAATATATTCTGAAAATCAGAGGGCTTGAACAAGAAATCGGTCTACCTATTTCCTACCAATACATACCGAGGGAAAAAAATAAAGAAGCAGATTTACTTGTTAATTCAGTTTAACTTGGTATTTCTTTTCCAAATTTTTCTCAATAATTCCCCCAATCTCCAAAACCGAAATTGTATTTAATATTTCGGAAACCGTTTTCCCCAACTCAATTGCCAAATCATCAACCGTCCGGGGATTTTTCTGAAGAATATCAAAAATCAATTTCCCGATTTCATTTAAATTTTTCCTGATATCTTCTTTTTTTCGCGGGGTAATTTTCATGTCAAATTCTTCCATAATGTCTTCGACGGTTGTTACCATTTTAGCCCCTTGTTTGATAAGTAAGTTCGGCGCCCGAGACATATCTGAATTGATGGGGGAAGGCACGGCAAAGACATCTTTTCCCTGAATGCCGGCGTATCTCGCCGTAATCAGCGCGCCGGAAAATTCCCCTCCTTCGGCGATTAAAACTCCGCGGGACAGGCCGGAAATAATCCGGTTACGGGAGATAAATAGGCCCTTTAAGACGGTCTGATCCGGTGGAAATTCACTGATCACCGCCCCGCCGGTTTTGATAATATCGTGATAAAGTTGATAATTAACCGCCGGATAAATAATATTGACTCCGCAACCCAAGACCGCAATCGTCTTCCCTCCAGCGTCTATGGCCGCCTGATGCGCCGCTGTATCGATCCCCATCGCCATGCCCGAGACGATGACAAACCCCGCCTCGGTCAGTTCGTAGGCAAATTTTCTGGCCACCTGAATGCCGTAACTGGTTGGTTTTCGTGTGCCGACGATGGCGAAGAAAGTTGGGGAAAGTTCAGATACCCGTTTCGAGCTCATCGCCAGGGGTTTACCCTTTACGGGTGAAACCCTAAAGGGCCCCCGTGGGGGTGTGGCGGGCGAGAAACGCGGTTCTGAACTTTTTGTGTCAGGTATCGAGCCTTTAACATACAAACATATCGGCGGGTCGGAAATATTCTTTAGGCTCTCCGGATAATCTTTGCCGTCAACCGCCAATACTGAAATCTCATTTTTTTTTAATCTTTCCAACTCTTTCTTTGGATCAAATTTATTTCGAAACTCAATAAACCGTCCTGCCAACTTAAATCCCAAGACCGATTCCAGTTCTTTTCTATCCGCTAAATACGCTTTTTTGACACCGCCAAAATATTTTTTAAGGCCCTGGAATTTCATCGGGCCAACGCCAAGACAATACGAAAGACCTAAATAATAAATAAGATTGTTTTTTTTCATAAAGAGAAAATTTTCTCCAATGACTTAATGCCTTTGAAAAACATTTCTTTATTAATATTTTCGTTGGGTGCATGAATATCACAATCAGCTAAAGTAAACCCGGTCAGGATAAGTGGTTTATTAAACAGTTTGGCCAGTGTTGCCGCCGCTCCGATTGAACCGCCAGACCTGGTAAAAAGTGATCCTTTTCCAAAAATATCTTTAAAGATTTTATCGGTCATCTTAATATATTTATTATTAATATCAGTACAAAATGGGTTTAACTTACCTAATATTTTTAATGTATATCTAATCCCTTTTGGCAAATTCTTTTTAATAAAGTTTCTTACTAAAAGTTCGATCTCATCTGGGGTTTGATTTTCAATCAAACGAAAAGAAAACTTGGCTCGGGCTGATTGAGGAATGATTGTTTTTATACCTTCTCCGCTATAACCGCCAGTGATTCCGTTAATATCAAAAGATGGATAAATTTTTGTTGACAACCAAGGATAGTTTTTATCGACCGTTAGGGATTTATAAACTTCCGCCTCGGCAATAAAATCTTGATCTGTTTGCTTTTTTCTGATTAAGTTTTTCCATTCTTTTTTTGTTGGTTTTTTTACTTTATCATAAAATCCAGGAATTAAAATTTTTCCTGAATCGGGATCTTTTATTTTAGACAAAAGTTCTGTCAAAACATTAATTGAATTATAAACTCTGTTGCCGTACACGCCGGAATGAAGATCTTTTTTCCCTATTTTTACCTCCAGTTCAAAACCAATTAAGCCTCTAAGTCCAAAAAAAATTTCCGGTTGATCACTAGTTTCCATACCGAAATCTAATACATAAAAAACGTCAATTTTTTCCAAATCTTTTTTCGCCTGATTAACTAAATATTCAAAATTTTTACTGCCAACTTCTTCTTCACCTTCAAAAATCAAAACAATGTTATTCTGTAATTTTTTTGTATCAATTAATTGATTAATTGCTGCAAGAGTTTGAATAATATGACCCTTATCATCAGCGGTCCCTCGGCCAAACATCTTGCCATTTTTGAAAGTAAGTTTAAACGGTGGACTTTTCCATTGCTCGACCGGATCTTCCGGCTGAACATCATAATGAATATAAGTTCCAATCGTCTTTCTATCTATACCACGGCCGTGATCTAGATAATAATTAGCAACAATCAAAGGCGGACAATTATTTTTTTGATAAATATTAACTTCAAACCCTAGAGATTTTATTTCTTTTTTCAAAAACCCGACTGCTTTTAAAATCTCTTTATGTCTTGATGAATCAGCTGAAACGGATTGTATAAAAATAAAGTCGGAAAATAATTTTAAGATTTTGTTATTTGAATTTTGATATTGATTTGTCATTTGTCATTTATCATTTATAATTTACTTATCATGAAAACTATTCCTTCCATTCTTGAAAAGGATGCTTCTTCCTTATTTTACCAAATCAATAAACTCTCCTCTTACTTTCCCCGCTTTCAGATTGACATTGCTGATGGCATTTTTGTTCCAAATAAAACCGTCCAAATCGAGGAAATTAAAGACAGTCTTAATAAAGACTGTCTTTATAAAGACAGTCTTCTTTTCGATTTTCATTTAATGGTCAAAGATTTTAAAAAAGAAATTGAGAAATTAGAGAAATTAAGAAATTTGTTGACGATAAAAAATATCTTCATTCATTATTCTGTTTTGCCTAAACCCTATCCTCTAAACCCTAATCCCTATTCCCTTCCTATAGGCCTTACTCTCAACCCCCAAGATCAAATTTCTGATTTAACCAATCATTACCCCCTAAGTTCTATCCCCTTTCTTCAAATAATGTCAGTTGTCCCCGGAGTTCAAGGAAACCCTTTCTTACAAGATACGTTAATAAAAATTGAACAATTAAGGCATTTTGGTTATAAGTCTAAAATATTTCTTGACGGAGCTGTTAATGAAAAAACCATTCCAATTATTTTATCGAAAAAATACCAGCCGGATTTTATCTGCCCCGGGAGTTATTTAACCAAAACAAAAACGTTGGAAAAAAATGTAAAATACTTAAATAAGTTATAAACTTTATAATTTTTATAATTATTATAACGATTAAATGAACAAGCTTGTGATAATCCGCCATGGCCTGACCGAATGGTCCAATCGTTTTACCGGCTGGACTGATATTAGTATTGTACCGGAAGGCGCAGAAATGACGAAAAAATATGCTCTCCGGTTGAAAGAAAAGGACTACAGATTTGATATTGGTTTTACCTCGGTTTTGAAAAGAGGAATAAAAACTCTGGAAATTGCCTTAAAAGTTTTAGGCCAGGAAAATATTCCCATCGTCAAAGATTGGCATTTAAACGAAAGAAACTATGGTGATCTACAAGGACAAAATAAAGCCGAAGCAGTAAAAAAATATGGTGAAGAACAAGTAAGACTTTGGCGGAGAAGTTATGATGTAGCGCCGCCAAACGGCGAATCTTTAAAAGACACTTACAACCGCGCTGTCCCCTATTTTCAAAAAATGATTGAGCCGGAGATTAAAGCGGGCAAAAAAATTATTCTTTCCGGTCATCATAATTCGTTACGGGCCATCATCAAATATCTTGATAATATTTCCAACGAAGAAATTGTTAGTTTAAATATTCCTTATTGTATTCCTTTGATCTATGAGTTTGATGAAAACCTAAAAGTAATTAAGCATTATTATTTAGCGTCCGATGAAGAAGTAAAAAAAGTGATCGAAGGAATAAAGAATCAGACAAAAATTATAAATTTATGATACGAATACTGCATTTGTATCATTCGTATCATATTTTTTCCTATGAAACTTTCTAAACGTGCCCAGAATATCAACCCCTCCCTCACCTTATCAATTACCGCCCGGGCTAAAGAAATGAAAAAACAAGGCTTGGACGTGGTATCTTTTTCCGCCGGCGAGCCGGACTTTGATACGATGTTTCATATCAAGGAGGCGGCAAAACATGCGATTGATGAAGGCTTTACTAGATATACTGCCACTGCCGGGATTACCGAATTAAAAGAGGCCGTCTGCGCCAAACTCCGCCGGGATAACTGGCTCGATTATGAACCAAGTCAGATCATTATTTCAACCGGTGCCAAGCAGGCTTTATTTAATATTGTTATGGTCTTGGTTAATCCGGGGAATGAAGTGATTATCCCTGTTCCCTATTGGGTTAGTTATAAAGAGATGGTTGAAATCGCCGAAGGCAGATGTATTTTTTTGAAAACCAATAATTTTAAAATTAATCCTTTTAATCTGGAAAAGGCCATTACCCCAAAAACTAAAATGCTAATTCTGAACTCACCTTCCAATCCCAGCGGTATTGTTTATGAAGAAAAAGAATTAAAGCAGATTGCCTCAATTTGTCTAAAACATAATATTTATATCTTAAGCGATGAAGTTTATGAAAAAATAATCTATGGGAAAAAACATGTCAGCATTGCGTCTGTCAACGAAAAAATAAAAAAATTAGCAATCGTTGTTAACGGCGTTTCAAAATCGTACGCAATGACCGGCTGGCGGATCGGTTATGCGGCGGCGGAAGAGGAAATCATCAAAGCGGCTACCCGACTTCAAGACCATACGACTTCAAATGCTTGTTCAATCGCTCAAAAGGCCGCCCTGGCCGCCCTTAACGGACCTGAGGATCATATGGCCAAAATGGTTTATGAGTATAAAAAACGCCGTGATTTTATGATAGAGCGCTTAAGTCGGATTGACGGCTTGATTGCGTCCCGTCCAGACGGTGCCTTTTACGTCTTTGCTAATGTTTCAAAATTTTATAGCGATGAAGTAAAAGGTTCTCTGATGTTTTGTCAGAAATTGTTGGAAAGTGCTTTCGTGGCCGCTGTTCCGGGCACTGCTTTCGGTGATGACCGGTTTGTCCGCTTGAGCTTCGCAACCGGCATGGAGCATATCAAAAGAGGTTTGGAGAGAATGGAGAGATTCTGCGAGAAAGTGAGGAAGTGATATTAAGTTAAATAATTTTCTGCCTTTAAAATTAATTTATCTACGAAGGGTATAAATTCCTTTGCCGATTGATATACTTTCCGGGCAGTTTCTTCTTTATAGGTATGGGCAGACAGATTTCTGTTTTCTAAAAATTTAAACCATTTCTGAGGATCGTCAATTAAATCAATTGTTGCTCCCTGCCGTATAACATTTTTGGGGCTAACGGCTGTCAGACCTTCAATTTCTATTATTGTCTTCATTAATTTCCAGGCTAATTCAAACGTAAATTCGAATCGTTGGATTGTAGCGTCTTGGTTAATGGTTACATTAGCCGGAAGGATCACTGCTTCCTTTAGTCTCCCGAAGGCTTTCTGCAAATCTTCGTATTGCGCTTGTAATTTATTCATATTAGTTTAGATAAATAATTTTTTGTTTTGCCACTTCATTAAATCTGTCTGAAACTTGAGAAAAATCAACTACATCGATAGTATACGGAATATTTGATTCTTCAAACGCTTCTTCGATGTCTGATAGAAGCAATATGTCTATTTCTTTTTCAGACTTCACCCCAATATCAATATCGCTGAATTTTCGTCCACTTCCGGTCGCTCGGGAGCCAAATATAAAAGCCTT
This sequence comes from uncultured Gammaproteobacteria bacterium, assembly GCA_964396395.1. Lineage (GTDB taxonomy): Bacteria > Patescibacteriota > Microgenomatia > UBA1406 > GWC2-37-13 > GWC2-37-13. Next base: position 36,964 of record CAYNFC010000003.1, read on the forward strand.
GTCTTTTTTAGAATCCAAAAATTGGAAAATTATTTTTTTGATTTCGGAAATAGTTGCCTTGTCCAACATAAAAATAATTATAACATAATGTATTGGATGAAAAAGTTTGCGGTGAGAAAATAAATTATTTTTTAAATATTGAAATAATATCTTTTATATTAAAAGTGCCATCGTTGTTGAAGTCAAATGGTAATAGGGATTTAAATTTTATTTTATTATCATCTTTTTTGAAAACGACAAATTCCTGACGGGGCAGGTGATAGGGCTTTAGGAGAACCACCCGGTAGAGTTCATCAAGGGCAATGTTTTGAATATTTTTTAACTGACCGATTTCTTGTTTGACTGACAGATTTTTTTTCTTAAATACCAATCGGTCATCAACATCAAAGATCTGAATTTCATAATTCTCTCCCCTACCCTTTCCCCAGGGGAAAAACCGGGTTTCAAAATTTAACGCCGGTAAAGGTAAAATATTTATATTCCAGTCTTCGCTTTTCAAAATATTTTTTTCATTTTTCTGTAAAATAAATTTTATTTTTTTGTTTCCTAAATTTTCATCTGTTTTTAAGGTAAAATAAACATCTTTTTCCTCAAATGGATTTATATCCTTCAAGTCATCAAAAAGAAATTTGTCTAATTCGACCGATTTAACTGATTTAACTGACTCTGTCTGGCTCGACCGATTTAACTGATAACCGAAATTTTTGTCCCATGTGGCTTGTCCAAGATTTTCCAGTTTCACTCTAAAATGATAGGTCGACTGGACAACTAAGTCCGTCGGCAGACGATAATTAATCCAGCCTTTTTCTATTTGCTCCGGCTCTCCCTTTATTTTAGACATTGATTGGACGGAATAATATTGTTGATAAAAATCCTGTGAATTATATTTTTTCCAGGAAAACTCCAAAAACGGTTCGCCTTGATAATCAAATATAAACGGTGTGACCGCCCAAACTCTGTCATCCGGCAACCAGACATTTTCATATGTTGTTTTAAAATAATTCTGAACTATAAATTCTGAATTTTGAAATGTTCTTTTCCATCCTGTTTCGGTGATAAACACCGGTAATTCCTTTGTTATACCCAACCCCCTCAACATTCCCAGCTCCCATTCATACGTTCTGACCGTTCCCCGGCCGGCCGCATACGGACTTCCAGCAAAACCGGGGTTAGGATAGGAATGTGAGGCCCAGCCGTCGATGAAAAAAATAAGGTCAGTCCTTAAAAGTTGACTCGCTGACAAGGACTGACCTTCTGACGGACCCTGTATAATCTCTCGTAAAAACGTTTCCTCATCCTCCATCCCAGGCGCCCACGATGGCGCTGACGCATCAAATCCGGCCAACATGATAAAAAAATCTTTGTTTTTTTCTTTTAATTTCTTGGCAAATTCTGAAGAAACTTCCGCATAACTTTTTACATCTACTTCCCCGCCCCACTCACTCCCGTGATTCGGTTCGTTGAATAAAACAATATAGCGGTTTTTTGTCACCCAATTTAATGAATCCAAAAACTTAACCCATTCCTGAACATCTTTTTTTTCCGGTCTCCGCCAGTTTTCTCCTTCTGGTTGTGTTGCTAAACGAATAATTGGTATCAGATGTTGTTGACGAAGTTGATTAAATATTTCTTGCCATTTATTTTTATTTCTATCGTTCTCCTGGATTATTAAAGTAATATAACCCCAGTCGCCGCCATTGGTATTTACCAGTTCTTTAACTTTGGGAAAGTCTTCAAGGTGTGGCTGAGCCAGGGAGATGCCGAATTTGTTGTTGGGAGTAGCAGCAAAGATATTTAAGAAAGGGAGGAACAATAAAGATAGAAATAGAATTAAACGATATAACATAATTAATACTACCAATCCAGACCAATACTACAAATACTACCAATAAATAATCAGAAAAATATAAAAACTAATGATTGAATAATTAAATTATTTGTTTATTGAGTTATTCATCGGTCGGATTGGTGACATTGGTAGTATTGGTAGTATTTACAATTCCCACTTCAACTCCCGCCTTTTTTAGCAGCTCAATTCCTCCTTTATCATGATGTTCCATTTTACAAACAACCCTGATAATTCCCGCATTGGCCAGGATTTTCGCACAGCTGGAGCAGGGATTGGTGGTTGAATAAAGGGTTGTTCCGCGGGTGGATACTCCATGATAGGCGGCCTGGATAATGGCATTCTGCTCGGCGTGAATACAGACACAACTTTCTTCATACTCATAGCCTTTTATTTCACCCTTGTCCCGCCTAAGACAGCGGAGACATCCGCCTTCACTACAGTTTTTTATTTTATGAGGTGTTCCGTTATAGCCGGTTGAAATAATTCTATAATCCCGGACAATTATGCTTCCCACTTGACGCCGAGTACAGTCGGCCCTACTTTTTGCTACATCCGCCATCATCATAAAATATTCATCCCACGAGGGTCTTTTTAATTGTATTTTCATATGCTATATCTTATCAAAATAAACAATAAACCAATGACCAATACCAATACTTTCCAATTCTCAATCATACTAATAAACAAAATGTTTTTTTTATTATTTGATTATTGATAATTGTTCATTGGAGTTGGAAATTGGAGATTCTTTATTTTGAAATAATATTTTTTATTAAACTCTCCAGCCTCTTAAATTCCACCTTCTTCTTGGCTTCCCTCATCACCATGCCAACTAAGAAATTTATTACGTTTGTTTTTCCAGATTTGAAGTCTATTACTGCTTTTTGATTTATTAACAAAACTTTATTGATAAATACCTTTAATTGTTCATCAGTAATATCATCAACTGTTATTAATTTTTTAAATCGATTGACAATTTCCTCAACGCTTGTTTTAAATAAATTAATTGTAAATTTTTTATTGACAATTGCGTTAACAAACTTATCAACGGGTAGTTTTTGTTTAGATAAACCGGAAAATATTTTACCAATTTTTTTAGTTTCTTCAGATGTTTCAAAAAGCAATTCTGCAATTTTTCTGTCAACTTTATAATCCTTTTCCCAACGGCCAAAAACGTTTTCCATTGACTTCGGAACCGAGGATTTGATTTCAGCAAACCATTTGTCATCAAATCTAATCGGCGGCAGGTCAGGATCTGGGAAATACCGGTAGTCAGCCGCACCCTCTTTTATTCTTTGGGTAAAAGTAATATTTTTTTCCGCGTTGTATCCCCGTGTTTCCTGAACCGGCGTCTTTCCCGATTCTAAAATTTCTTTCTGTCTCTCAATCTCATACTCAATTCCTCTTTCCAAAAATCTGAAAGAGTTAATGTTCTTTAACTCAACTTTATAATTAGGCAATTCTTCACTTTTTACTTTTGAATTGTAATTTTGACTTTTGACTTTTGACTTTTGACTTTGTAATGAAATATTCGCCTCCAGCCTCATTCCACCTTTTTCCATATCACAATCTGAAATATCTAAGTAGCGGACAATTTGACGAAGCTTTTTGGCATATTCTTTTGCCTGGGCTGATGAATATATTTCCGGCTCAGAAACAATTTCCACCAATGGAACTCCCGACCGATTAAAATCAATCAAACTGACATTCTGTCCGTTAACTTTTTGGTGAATTAATTTGCCAGTATCTTCCTCAAGATGGACTCTTGTAATACCAATTGGTCCAAACGATGTTCCAACTTTGCCGTCATAACAAAATGGCAGATCATATTGAGAAATCTGATAGCCTTTTGGCAGATCTGGATAAAAATAATGTTTGCGATCAAACTTGCTCAAAGTATTTATTTTGCAACCCAACGCCAGTCCCAATTTTACCGTCCACTCAATTGCCTTTTTGTTAGCAACCGGAAGAGCTCCTGGGAGTCCCAGACAAACCGGACAGGTATAAATATTTGGTTTTGGGGCGTGAAACGGATCATTTTTACACCCGCAAAACATTTTAGAAGCTGTTTTAAGCTCCACGTGAACTTCCATCCCTATTATTACTTGATAGTTATTCATACTGTTATTTCCCCAGCAATATTTGTTAAAAACAATTTTCTGATTTTTTTAATATCCCGTGTTTGTGCCAATATCCACATCAGTTTTGTCGAGGCTGCTTCGACTGTCATATCTCTTCCCGGTATTCCCCCCCTCACAAAAACCTGACGACCAACTTCATAGAGATGCATTTTAGTTGATCCTTCTTTGCATTGGCTTAGGATTATAACGGGTAGATTCTTTTTTTTTGCCTTATTTAAGAAGGGTGTGAATGAATCAGGTATATTCCCAGGACCATAGCATTCAAGAACTATGCCTTTATAATTCGAAAAAACTATTTTTTCCAAATTTTCATTTGATAAACCTGGCATAATTTTTACAATAATTATGTTGCTATCAAAATTAATATTTGTTAGTGTATTTTTATTTTTTTTGAATATAAACATGTTACTTATTTCAGGTTTGAGCTTTATCATACCGGCTGGAGGTACCATAAGACTATCAAAAGGTTCAAGTTCTGATTCATTTATTTTTGTAGATCTGTTTCCCAGTAAAATTTTTTGACCAAAGACTATATAAACACCTTTCTCAATTTTTGTTGAAATTATCACCGCATTGATCAAGTTGTTAAAAGCATCACTTGGAATATCTTCAAGTGGTTTTTGACTTCCAGTTAAAATTATTGGCTTGTTAATATTGATGAGTGCATATGATAAAGCCGAAGACGTATAGGCCATTGTATCAGTCCCATGAGTGATTACAAATCCATCATATTTACTTTCATTATTAATAATTGTTTGAGCAATTTTTGTCCAAATGGATGGATCCATATTGGTACTGTCAATATTTATTATTTGGATAAATGAAAGTTCGGCAAATTTAGCCGCGTCAGGAATCATTTTTAATAAATCACTGGCATTAAAAAATGGTTCTAAAGCACCTAAATTATTACGTCTCATTGTTATTGTTCCTCCGCAAAATATTATGCAAATTTTTTTCATATTTAAATATTTAAAACTGGTGGTAATCTTTTGTGCCAGTCGGTTTCTTGTTGATACATATAACCTATCTGTAAAAGTTCTTTTTCAGCGAATTTTTTACCGATTATCTGCATGCCCACTGGCAGTCCTTCAGTAAATCCAGCAGGAATTGCCAAACTTGGAGCCCCGACCAAACTGATCGTACCGGTATAAAGATCTTCTAAAATATTTTTTAGCGGATCATTGATCAACTCTCCGATTTTTGACGGTAAACTTGGATTGACGGGGGCCAGTAGGACATTGCATTTTTTTAGAGCGTTTTCGTATTCTTCAATCAAAATCGTTCTTAATTTTTGAGCTTTTTTATATAATTTATCCGAATAACCCGCTGATAGTGCATAAGTGCCAAGAATAATTCTTTTTTTAGTTTCATCGGAAAATAATTCTCTTTCTCCACCATACCTAAAACTGTCATAACGACCTAAATTAGAGCTAGTTTCACTCAAAACAATTAGATAATAGATAGAGACTCCATAGATAAAATGCGGCAAACCTACCTCAATAATTTTTGCACCTAATTTTTCAAAAATTTTTGTTGCTTTCAGGATCATTTCTTTTGCTTTTAGATCAAGGCCTTTCCCAAAAAATTCTTTTGGAAGACCGATTATTTTTCCTTTTATTGAAGCCCCAAGAAATTGATTATAATTTTCAACTTGTTTTCTTGAGCTGGTTGAATCAAGATTGTCTTTTCCGGACATTATTTCCAAAAGAAAACTCAGATCTTCAACGGATTTGGCCATCGGCCCGACCGAGTCTAATGAAGAAGCATAAGCAATATTACCTAATCGTGAAACCCGGCCATAGGTCACTTTCAAACCGGAAATATTGCACATGCTGGATGGACTTCTGATCGAACCCCCTGTGTCTTCTCCAATAGCAAAAGGAACGGTCCTGGTTGATATGGCAATGGCCGGTCCTCCGGATGATCCGCCAGGAATTCTTGTTAGATCCCAGGGATTATGGGCCGGTTGATAATCGGTATTTTCGGTTGACCCTCCATGCCCCCAGGCGTCCATATTATTTTTACCGATTAAAATTGAACCGGAATTAATTATTCTTTTATAAACCGTTGCACTGTAGGGCGGTAAAAAATCATCTAAAATTTTGTTTCCCGCTGTTGTTCGGATATTTTCAGTACAATAGGCGTCTTTCATTGAAAAAGGGAGTCCGTAAATAATTGATGAGTTCTCTTTTCTGGTCTTATCTTTCTCTTCCGCTTCTTTTAGGACTTCACTTTTTTCTCTAATAGTGATAAAACTATGAAGTTTATTATCTAATTTTTCGATTTGAGAGTATGATTCTCTGATCAAATCAATACTGCTTATTTCTTTTTTCTTTAATAAAGAAGATAGCTCTTTGATTGATTGATTTATTAACATATTGATAATTCGTTTGTCTCCCGCCTTGGGCGGGACCAAGTTAAATTTTAATCATCTTTCAATATCTGTGGCACTAAAAAATAACTATTATGGGTGCTTTTACTATTTTTCAAAGCTTGCTCCTGATTAAATGATGGGGTGATTATGTCTTCTCTTAGTATATTTTCCTCATCAATAACCCTGGCTGTTTCTGCAATATTTTTGACATCAAGATTTTTGATTTCTTCCATCTGCCCAACTATTGAAGAAAGGTCTAGAGCAAATTTATTGATTTGCTCTTTTGTTAGTTTTAACTTTGCTAATTTAGAAATAACTTTAACCGTGTCTGTTGAAATTTTCGTCATGGGTTAATTTTACAACAAAGTTTATGAAGATTTGTATCCGATTTTGCGAAGGAATTCTTTACGTTCTTTTTCTTCTTTTTCATTTTCAACACCAGTCGGGGATCCGCCGTCAATAACCCCCATTATCCCTCGGCCTTGCTCAGTTTCGGCGATGATGACTTCGGTAGGATTAGCAGTAGCACAAAAAATATTAACAACTTCCGAGAGGTTTTTTATCCTGTTTAAGACGTTAATTGGGAAAACGTTCTTGAGAAATATAAATAACGAATGGCCGGCACCGACTTTTTTGGCGTTTTTGACGGCTAAATCAATCATTTCTTCATCTGTCCCGGCTTTGCGGATTAATCTATCGCCCGAGGCCTCAACAAAAGCCAATCCAAACTTTATTCCCGGTACTGCTTCGATTAAAGTTTCATAGCAATCCTCGACTGTCTTGATAAAATGCGATTGGGCCAAAATAAAATTAATTTCCGCGGGTTTTTCTATTGAAATATTCAATAATTTCATATGAGGATATTTTACTACAAATTATTTTCTATCATCGTCAAAAAATTCATAATAACTCAAAACACAGGTCGAAAACAAAACCATCCAAAAAACAAATTCTTCTAAGGGAAATTTCAGGTTTAATATTTGAACCCAACCAATGTATTGATTCCCATTGAAACTCCACTGACCCAGTCTCAAAGCTGTCAATTCAAACATTAGAGATTGAGCAAAAAAATAAACTCCTGTTTTCAAATATTTAGATATTAGTCTTGGAAAAAAAGTTAAAAAGGAGATTGCTGGAACTAAAATAACAATAAAACCTGCTTTTATGTAAAAATAAGGAATAAGAAAAAGTTTTTTATCAAAGATGTAGATTACGCTAAATATTATTGTTATAAAGATTATTAAACTTACAAAATACTTCAAATGAGTATCTTTTAGATTGTGTTTACCTTTATCTAATAGATGCTCATAGAACATAATAATGTTATAAACCGCCAAAAAACCCCACAAAAAATCTTCAATCGGAGCTTGATTAAAAATTCTTACAGGAAAAATTGTCGTTACAAACCAAGCATTATTAAAATGGGTTATATAATCGATTATCAGAGCTCCTCCAACTAAACCAAACAAAAAGCTGAAAATCGCTGATTTTTTGACTGCATGTTGATTCCTCCAAGATAAATAAATTGCTGGAATTCCAAAAAAAAGCAATGTGCTAGTTAAAAAATTAGTTTTTAAAGTTAATGATACAAACGTGGCAAAAATCGGACTCAGAATTAGAAAAATAATGTCAATTTTTTTGGAAAGCAGGCTGTGTTTTGGTTTTGCCATATCAAATTAGTTTAGCAAAAATTTGGTTTAATTTGTTTTTTGGAAATAAATCATTCGGATAAATTTTAATAACTTTAAGTTTTTCTTTTCTCCAAAACGCTTCTTTTTCCTTAACTAACCTGTCATATGATTTGACTTCACCTTGTAATCCAAAAAACTCAACATAAGTATTTCCTATTTTAAAATCAGCAGTCATTCTATGATGATTGTAGGGAACTTTCGTTTCATGTTTTATTTTTCTTGCAAATAGCCAATCATCGATTATCTTTTCAGCTATTGAATCACACTTATGTCCATCAATAGCAATACATTTATTGGCAAATTTAACTGGATTCGGTTTAAATCCGGCAGCAATAATCACATTATTCCAAGCTCCAAAGATTTTTCTAACGGCATTATAAATACCCCACATTTCTTGCTTAAAAGGAATTCTCCCGTTAATTTTATAGAATTCTTTTATTTTGTCGATAATTATTTCTTTATATTCTTCATCATTAACGCTATTTACAATCCATTGACATTTAATAGAACAATATTTATTTGTCCTTGGGATTTCTTTGCCACAATCTGTATTAACACAGTAATTTTTTGGTTTGTTTAAATTTCTTGTTTTATTATTAGTTTTTGCTGCGCAAGAATTAGAACAAAAAGCTTGTGGGAGATTAGTATTCCTGATTTTTTTCTTAAATATGTCTTTTTACACTGATTATTTGAACATTTTAATAATATTTTTAAATTCTTTCCCTTACTTTGACATTCAGGAGAACAATACTGTTTCCAACCAAACTTTATTGCTTCGTGAATTCTATTTGCAGGTCTTAAGTATATTTTTCTGCAGTGACTGCATGTTACTTCTCCCATATTATGATTCTTAATTTATCTTGTTATAAAGCTCTAAAGTCGGGATGGCGGGTCCTGCCCCCGCGGCCTCCGCACCCCCAGCGCGGCGCGCTACTATCTGCGCCACATCCCGTATTTATAAGCTAATTTTATCAAAATCTCTTATAATAGTGCTATGATCTTCATTTATTTTTTACTCTGGCGGATATTTGATTTTTTAATAATTTTTTTTAGTCAGAAAATAATTCCATATCTCGGTTTTTTCCCCTATGGAGATCAGCTTCCCGGATTTAATCTTCCGACTTGGATTTCGTCTTTAGCTAACTTTGACGGTCTGCATTATGTTTTAATTGCCAAAAACGGCTATTCACAGTTCGAGCAGGCATTCTTCCCATTCTATCCTCTGATAATAAAATTTTTGACTCCCTTGTTTTCCAATAACCAACTCCTGACCGGACTGATAATTTCCAATATTTCATTTTTATTAGGTTTGATTTTGTTTTACAAGTATTTAAAACTAATTCTAACCGATTTAACCGATTCAACTGATTTCATCCGATTTTATCCGATTTTATCTGTATTGTTTTTAATCGCTTTTCCAACCTCATTTTTTTTTGGAGCGGTCTACACCGAAGGGTTGTTTTTTCTTCTGTTAATCTTAACTTTATATTTTCTTAAAAAAGAAAGGTATTTATTAATATTTGTATCTGCTTTTTTGGCTTCTTTAACGAGATTGGTCGGCGTGTTCTTGGTAATACCAATAATATTTCATCTAATGCAAAAGTTAAAAAGCAAAAGTCAAAATTTAAAGTCAAAATTAAAAAGTTTTTTATATTCAATACTGATCGTTTCGCCTTTGATTGGCCTAGCTACTTATTGTTTTTATTTATATAAAACAACCGGCGACCCACTCTTTTTTTTAACGTCACAGCCCATCTTTGGCGCCAACCGATCTTCTCATTTAATCTTACTTCCTCAAGTTTATTGGCGATATTTTAAAATATTTATTACGGCTAATTGGAACTTTCAATATTTTACTTCTTTAGTGGAATTTATATTTTTTAACTTTGTTTTTGTTATTTTGACTTTGGATTTATTGAAAACAATTAATTTAAGAATTAAAGGATTAAAAAATTACGAATTACGTATTACTGATTACAGCCGACTCGGTCTTAATCTCTTCTCTTTTGTTAATTTAATCTTACCTACATTGACAGGAACATTTTCCTCCATCCCTCGCTATGCATTGTTTTCAATATCTTTCTTTATTTATCTTTCCCAAATTAAAAATGTCTTTATTAAATATTTAATCATTGGGATTTTCTTGATTTTACATATTTTATTACTGGGATATTTTAGTCAAGGTTATTTTATTAGCTAAATATGAACAAACTACCATACTTCCAAAAAGGTGAATCAAAAGGGATTCAGTTTTCTTCGGAAAATAGTCAATTTATGGAAATAGTTTTTTTTGGATTTATTGCTGTTATTTTCCTTTTTACAATAATTTTATTTTTGAGATTATTTCAATTAACCATTGTCAAGGGTAGATATTACAGAAATCTTTCCGAACAGAATCGTATCCGAGAAATTATTATCGAGGCACCTCGTGGAGAAATAGTTGACAGAAAGGGATTTGTTATTGCAAAAAATCTTCTTCCTGATATCAATCTTGAAATTGATCAAAATTTTCTTAAAAATAATCAAAAAATAACTTCTCAAAGAATATATCAAAGCCCTGAAGCCATCTCTTCAATAGTCGGATACCGCCAAATTGCTGATAATGGCGATCTGAAAAATGACCGCTGTCAATATAAATTAAAACTGGGTGACCGGACCGGAAAAAAAGGGATTGAAAAGCTTTTTGACTGTCAATTACGAGGGGTACCGGGGAAAAAATTAGTGGAAATCGATGCTAAAGGTAAATATTTAAGGACCATTGATGTTATTCAACCCCAGGCTGGGGAAAAAATTCAGCTTTCTCTTGATTTGAATCTGCAAAAAAAAAGCTATGAATTAATTCGCGACAAAAAAGCAGCTGTCGTTGTTGCCAATCCAAAAACCGGTGAAATTTTGGCCAGTGTTTCAACCCCCGGATTTAATTCCCAGGATTTTGAAGATCAGGTAAATTCTAATATTCAAAATTATCTTGTTGATGAAAATAATCCTTTATTTAACCGGGTGACTGAGGGAACATATCCTCCCGGATCACTGTTTAAATTGGTCGTTGCTACAGCTGGATTGGAAGAAAAAACCATTGATGAAAAAACTCAAATTGAAGATACCGGGATAATAAAGGCCGGTCCTTTAACTTTTGGTAACTGGTATTTTCTTTCCTATGGAAAAACCGAAGGAATGGTTGATATTATCAAGGCTATTAGAAGATCCAATGACATTTTTTTTTACAAAACCGGGGGGGAAACCGGTGAAGATAAAATCAAAAAATGGGCGGAAATTTTTGGGTTGGGAAAGCGGACCGGAATCAATCTTGATGAGGCCGAAGGAATTATTCCTTCTTCTTTCTGGAAGAAAGAGACCCTAAAAGAAAACTGGTATTTGGGTGATACTTATAATTTATCCATCGGCCAGGGATATGTGGGAACAACTCCTTTACAAATGGCACTGGTTGCAGATGTGTTTGCTAATGGCGGATATTTATGTAAACCGCAATTATTGAAACAAAATGTGGGGATATGCAAAAAATTACCTATTTCCCAAAAAACCATTAATTTAATCCGTGAAGGAATGAAACAGGCTTGTTCAACCGGAGGTACCGGTTGGCCTTTATTCGATTTCAAACCCCAAACTGCCTGCAAAACCGGCACGGCTGAATCTCATGCCATGTCAGGTATGCCGCATGCCTGGATTACTGCTTTTGCCCCATATGATAATCCTGAAATTGCCGTGACCGTTATAGTTGAAGAAGGCGGACAGGGGTCAGACGTTGCCGGTCCGATTGCTAAGGAAATATTAAAGGCGTACTTTGAGAGGAGTCAATGATTAAAATTTTTCAAAATAAATATTTTCTTTCGGAACATTTTTAGCTGCCAAAAACTGTCTTAATGATTCAACTATCTGTCTTCTGCCACAAAGATAATAATCAGCCGTAGCAAGTAGTGGGGAGTAGGAATCGACGTGACCTAATTCAAAATATTTTTTATTATTTTCCGGAATCATGTCTAAATTTTGTTCGCGAGATAAGCATATTTTAAATTTAAAATTCGTAATTCGTAATTCGCAATTCTTTAATTCTTTTAATAAATAAATTTCTTTATAATATTTTAGTCCCCAAAACAATTTTGAATTTTCAATTCTAAATTCTGAATTTAACATCGATCTCACTGGTGCAATCCCCGTCCCTGTTACCAAAAATATTTTTTGTTTACCATTTTCCCTTAACTTAAATATTCCTGCCGGACCCTGAAAGATTACCTCAGTATTTTCTTTTAGACTAAGTAAATAATTTGAAGCCAGACCGTCCGGGACTATCTCCGCAACCAGTTCAAAATTATTTTTATCGGTATTTGGAGAAGCAATCGAATAAAGACGAGAAACTGGACCTTTTTCGGAAGGAACTTTCAACATTAAATACTGCCCTGCTTTGAAAATTATTTCTCTTGGATTCAGGAGATCGAAGCGGTAAAGATAGGTGTTGGAGTTAAGTTGGGATTTGTGGGAAAGGATGGTTTTGTAGGTGTTTAACATATTATAATCTCGCTCTTTGATTAATCTCCGCTTCAACCAGTTCTTTTGGTCTTCCGTATTTTAGACGGGAAAGTTGAATAATCGCTTGAGCAATTTTTTGGTTAGCGCCGGCTTTGAATTTTTTAATATCTTTAGTCATGTCAACGGAAAAAGGCGGCACCGGCTCATTATCAACAATTGTCTTCATATATGCATGAAATCTTTCGATATTGATCAAATCCGTTTCACCAAATACTGGCTGGTACTCTCTTTGCATATACGAAGCGTCAGTCACTCCAACTCTAAAAGAAATCAGGGTCCCAACATTCCCAAAAATAGCATTTTTAACTTCATCATCCATCTGTCCAATAAATTGGTTCGCAACCGTCAGATTAAGATGATATTTTCGGGCTTCGGACAGTATGGTGGCAAAGTCTGGTGTGGCAAAGTTTTGGAACTCATCAACATAGAGAAAAAAGTCGCGTCGTTTATCTTCCGGTATTTCCTGTCGACTCATGGCGGCAATAAGAATTTTCGGGATTAAAACCAACCCTAAAAAGCTGGAATTTTCTTCACCTAATTTACCTTTTGATAAATTAATGAGAAGAATTTTTCCTTCGTCCATCACTTTCCGAAAATCAAAGGCCGAATCGGATTGTCCGATGATATTTCTCATTGTTTTATTGGTAATAAAACGACCAAATTTAGAAACTATATAATCGAGTACTTCTGATTTGTGAAAGTCTGATGTCTGGGCGATCTGATCAGTCCAATAACGCCTGACAATCGGATCTTGGACTTTCGGTAGTAGCTCCTGGACATATTTTGGGTCGGTCAAAACCCGGACCACTTCGACAAAAGTTGAACCTTTCTCGCTCATTACCGTCAACATTGCATTGCGGACAGCGTGTTCAAATCGTGGACCGATTATGCCCGTTCGTTGAGGGTCATAAAGTTTATACATCAAGTTAATAATTGATGTAGTAATAAAATGTTTTTGGTCCTCGGTTTTTGCTTCCAGTAAATTTAAGCCCATCGGACGCTCAACGTCGGAGGGATCAAAATAAATTACATCTTCTGCTCGCTCTGGAGGGATATATTTAATAATGTCATCAATCAAATCTCCGTGCGGATCAATTACACAAACGCCGTTGCCCGCTTTAATATCCTGGATTGCCATATCATGAAGCAGGACAGATTTCCCAACGCCGGTTTTTCCAATAATGTAAATGTGGCGTCTGCGGTCTTCAACGCCGATATTAACCGGCCGCTTAACACCTCGATAATAACCATCCCCGATTGCCGTCCCTCCCTGCTGAAGAACTTCTATTGGAACCGGAGCGGTTTTTGCTTTTAACCATTGAATGTGGGGCGTTTCTACTGTTTTATTGGGAAAATGAAAAAGAGTTGCCAGTTCATCGGTAGACAAAATTGATATTGATTTAGCCAACGGAAAATCAATTATCGGGAAAAACTTATAAATAAAATTAATCATAAACCCTCCCTTAAAATAAGTTTTTGCTCCGGTAAAATTATTTGTGTCCGAATTAAGTTGAGTAAAAGAATTTTTGATATTTTTTAGATGAGTCTCGGCTATGTCTTTGGAAGGGGCTGTGACAACAAAACGGATGGTTGTTTCAAAGCCCGATTTGGAACATTTATCATCAATTTTTTCCAAAACTTTCGGGTCTGTTTTAAAAGTGGCCTTTTCCGGATTGGCTTCATTTTTTTTGGTGCTGGAGACGTAGCTTTTTCCTTGTTTTTTCCATTTCGAACCGGCTGGGCGAATGAGAATTTGAATAATTCCTGCTTCATTATCACCAAACTTTGATAGAGTTGAGGTGATTGCCGAAAGTGAATCAGTCGGTAGATCACGATAAATACGAATCGGCATATAAGGAGCTTCTTTTTGAACTAAAGCATCGAAGACCACTTTACCCTGTTCGGAAAAAATATTCGGCTCATCTACTTTCTTAATATCGGCCATTGGATAATAACCATAGATTGTCTTTTCAATCAAGTCAATAATACGATTAGGGGCGGAAACATAAAATCTTATTTCCGCTTTCTTTCCAATAATTTCAAAGGAAACAACGTCGTCTACTTCCAAAAATGAAAAAAATCCGGATTTTTTTAAAGAAGAAAATGAAGAAAACATTTGGTCGGCGGCATCAATTTTGATTTCATTTTCCTTTGATAGTTTTACCTCAAGCGTAATCATTTCCAAAGAAATCTGTTCTCTTTTTTTCAGACGAAAATAAATTATCACTAAATAAATCAAAATTAAAGTCAGTCCGGCCGCTAAGATAGCAGCTAAGCTCGCCAAACTTATTGTAATCAGCCTGTCAAGAAAAATTTGATAATAAATCGGGTCCATAAAAAAAGTATATAATATATACGACTATGAAACAGCAGGAAAATATCAAAGATCAAAAATCAAAGATCAAAAACACAGTTCAAAGATCAAAAATATTTAATTTTTTATTTGTCATTTTGATATTTACATTTTTATTTTTAAATTTTGTTTTTAGTCAGATTATTTCTCCAATTTATTTTCAAATGATTAATAATGATGAAAAGGTCGTTATCAGTTTTTTGGAGAAAATAAAAACTTTTCCGGAATTTCAAAAAATCTTAGAAATGAATAAAAATATTTATGGAAAAAATGTTGAAAAAGAAGTTTTCCAACAAGAAAATGAAAAAAAATTATTGATAAATAATCTTGAACAACAATTGGCCATCAACCCGAAGGCAAGAGATGTTTTATATAGTCTTTATAAATTATATTTAGCTGAAGAAGACAAAAAACAAGCAAATGATTATTTAAGACGAGCAAAGGAAGTCGACCCGAGTTTAAAATGATAAATGACAAAATTCAAATAACAATTGAATAACAAATTACAAATAATCAATAACAAAACTGTTTTGACATTTGATATTTATTATTTAAAATTCAATTGATGTTTGTTATTTGTGATTTGTTATTATTTATCTATGTTGAAGCAAGTCCATCTCTTCATTAAAGGCGATGTCATTGGAGTCGGTTTTCGGGCTTGGACTAAAATTCAGGCAAAAATAATTGGAGTAACCGGTTGGATAAGAAATAATAATGAAGGCTTTGTTGAGGCTTTACTCCAAGGAGAGGAAGAAAAAGTCAAACAGATAATTGAATTGATTAAAAAAGGCCCACTGGTTTCTCATATCGAGAACGTCGAAATCTTCTGGCAAGAGCCGAAGGAGGTCTTTGATTATTTTGAAATTATTAAATAATCCTTTTTTCCTTAAAACTATAATAGCCGTCTTTGGTAATAATTAAATGGTCGGAGATTTCTATCCCTAACAACCTTCCGGCTTTGACTAAATTTTGTGTAATTATCAAGTCATCCTCGGATGGTTTCAATTCACCTGACGGATGGTTGTGACAGATTATAATTGTGCCGGCGTGATTTTTTATCGCTACTTTAAAAGTTTCCCGCGGATGAATCAAACTGGAGTTTAAGGTTCCAATTGAAACAGTATCGATACTAATTATTTTATTCCTGTTATCTAATGACGCCACCATAAAATATTCTTTGTGAAAGTCAATAATTTTTTCTTTTAAAAGCGGATAAAGATCTTTTGGAAATTTAATAATCATATTTTTATTTTTATTTAAACCTTCCTCTTTTACTAATCGTTTGGAAATCTCAAAACAAGCTTTTAGCTGACAAGCTTTTGCTAAACCTAAGCCTTTGATTTCCTTTAATTCTTCAATCGAAGCTTCTGATAAACTATCTATCGAAGTAAAAGTCGTTATTAGTTTTTGGGAGATATTAACAACCGATTCTCCCCTCGATCCTCGGCCAAAAATTAGAGATAATAATTCTTGAAATGACAACGACTCAACGCCGTATTTAACAAGTCTTTCCCGCGGACGTTCGTCGGCAGGCAAATCATGCAAAGTGTAAGTTTTCATAGTTATATTTTGTTAATTTTTAGATTATTTCTATCCTTATCCCAATTTATTGGATTATCCCTGATATATTGGCGGATTCTATTTAACGAATATTCATTGCGGATAATGTGTTCATAATAATTACGTTGCCATAATCGTTTTTCAAACGGTGGCCAATTATTATTTTTAACATTATTAATGTAAATGTACGTTGTTAATGTTTTAATTCGTTTAACGTATTCACCCACGGTTGATGTTGATGTCGTAGGGGTCGACCCCTGTGTCGACCCTAAATCGTTATTTGGTAATAAATCGATGTGTTTTGACATTGGGCGGACACGGGGGTCCGCCCCTACAATAATTAATATCAAATGAACGTGATTTGGCATAACGCAATAAATGTCAACGTCAATATTTTTGTATTTTATTAATTCGTTAATTTTTTTATCAATAATTATTCCAAATTCATTCAAAATCATTTTGTTATCAACTACATTTCCAAATAAATATTCCCTGTTTTGGGTGCATATCGTCAGAAAATAATATCCTGATAACGAATAATCATATTTCTTTAGGCGAATTTGTTTTCGATGATGAATAACCATGAAACAATTTAACAATGAAAAAATTATCTTGTCCACCGCTTATAACCTACAAAAATAGGTGATTAAATTGTTATAAGGCTATATTGTTGAGGAAGGATAAGAAGAGTGTGGACCCGAGGGGAATCGAACCCCTTTCTCCTCCATGCCATGGAGATATACTGCCGGTGTACTACGGGCCCGGTCCAAATATTATAGAATATTATTAATGCTTTTCCAAGATCGCCTTGATGCTGGCAATCAATTAGCTGACAGATTAACGGATTATAAAAACAATTCTATTGTTGTTTCTCTTCTTCGCGGCGGAGTGATTGTTGGTGATGCGATTGCTAAAAAACTAAAAATTCCTCATTTGTTTTTAGCAGTTGCCAAAATCTCTCACCATTATCAACCAGAGTTGGCAATCGGCGCTCTATGTTTTAATCAGATTTTTCTTGATAATCAACTTGTCTCTTTTATTGATAAAAAAACCATTAATCAACAGATAAAGGAGGCAAAAAATAAATTTGTTTCTTATTTAATAAAATTTCATCTTAAAAAGACTTTATTTAAAATGATAAAAAATAAAACAGTTATTTTAGCTGATGATGGCATTGCTACTGGCGCCACTGTAAAGGTAGCTTTAATATTTTTAAAATCACAAAACCCAAAAAAAATTATTTTAGTGGTTCCCGTTGCGCCGACCGATTTCAAAAATCCAGGTTTTGATGAGGTAATTATTCTTCATCGCAACCAATATTTTTCTGCAGTTTCCCGATTCTATCAGAATTTCCCTCAAGTAGAAGATAAAGAAATATTTAGTATATACTAAATTTATGGACCAACATCCGATACCTAGACAGATTACCACCTTTGAATTTAAATTAATCGGCTTTTTAACCATTAAGCAGTTTATTTATTTGATTATTTTTGTTCCTATTGGCGTAATTATTTTTTATACTTTTCCCGTACCAATTTTAAATATATTTCTCGGTATAATTATAGCCTTAATTGGCGTTGCTTTTGCCTTTATCCCCATCAATGACCGTCCGATGGAAGTTTGGATAAGAAATCTGATAAAAAGATTGACTTCTCCGACTCAATATTTATACAAAAAACAAAATCCGGCTATTTATTTTTTAAAAAATTTGGTTTTTACGGACGATCCTCACCGGGTCATGTCACATATTGACTCTCAACAGAAACTGTCAAAATATTTAAACAATAAAGCTTCTCTCCCCAACCAAAACAAAAAACAGGTAATTAGCGATCTTTTTAGTGATTCATTTTCTTCATTGTTGGGCAAAAAAAACAATCCTCAACCTTCTAAAACCCCATCCTTTATTATTAATCCTCAATCGTCTAACATAAAGACCCCTTTCTTAAGCGGTTTAATAAAAAATTACAAACAAATTCCTTTGGCCGGAGTCCTTGTCTATATAAAAAAAGACCCCGCCGGCGAACCTATCAGAATATTAAAAACCAATTCTCATGGAATTTTTGCAACTTACAATCCTCTTCCTGTTTTTGATTATTTTTTTGAAACCAAAGATCCCAAAGGAAACTTCTTTTTTGATACAATCAAAGTTAAGGTCGAAAATAAAAATGTTAAACCAATTGAGATTTCGTCCAGAGAGCTAATATAACTGTTATAACAATTATAAATATTACATAGAACGATGGCTATTACAAAACCAACTTCGCCGGTCAAGGCTTCCACTCAATCCTTTATAGAAATCGAGGAAATTAAGGATGATATTGTTTTGATGAAAGATTTTTCCGCCGCCGCCGTTGTTGAAGTCGGGGCAGTAAACTTTTGGTTACTATCTACCGAGGAACAGTCTTCAATGATTTATGCTTATTCCGAACTGTTAAATTCCCTGTCCTTTCCCGTCCAAATTCTGATTGTTTCCAAAAAAATTGATGTTTCCTCTTATTTAGATTATCTGGAAGATAAAATAAACAAACAGGTTATTGATATTTTAAAAAAAAGAATGATCGGCTACCGGGAATTTATTAAAAGCATTATTAAAATAAATACTGTTTTGGAGAAACGGTTTTTCTTTGTTGTTCCTTTTTCACCTCTTGAAATGGGAATTTCCGGTACTAATCCCGGTTCATTAAACAAAGAGTATGTCATAACCCGAGCCAAAACCTCCCTTTATCCAAAACGGGATAATTTACTCCGATTAATTACAAAAATTGGCCTGAATGGAAGTATCTTACAACGACAGCAGTTAACTGAACTTTATTACAATCTTTATAACCCGTCGGCGACCGGCCGGCGTTTAGCGCCAATTGAAAGTTACACGGATGTGATTATGTCACAAAGTTAATATTATGTTTAATTTATTTTCTAAACCTAATAATCAACCAAGCAATCTATCAACAAATCAGTCGTTGGAATCTAGTAATATGGCTGACTTTTTGGCGGCCGGATCTGTTTCCACAAAAGATCTGATCGCTCCTTCTTACATTGAGGTTGATTTTAATAGTTTAAAAATTGACGACCACTATTACCGGACTTTATATGTGGTTGGTTATCCTCGTTATGTCTCGGCCAATTGGCTTTATTCTTTAATCACTTTTGACCATCCCCTTTATATTTCTATGTATATTTATCCGACCGAGTCAAAAAATGTTTTGGATGATCTGAAAAGAAAAATTGCCGAAATGGAGGCAACGATTGAAGGTGACATTAAGTCCGGAAAAGTCGTTGATCCGACGGTCCAGGTAGCGCTTGATGATGCTCTATCTCTTCAAGCTGAACTGGCTAAAGGGGCGGAAAGATTTTTCCAATTCGGACTTTACGTCACAATCCCGGCTGATTCTTTAGAAGAATTAAATCAAATAACCAAAGGGGTTGATTCGGTTTTATCTTCACTTTTGATTATCTCTCGCCAGGCAACCTTGGAAATGGAAGAAGGATTCAAATCAACCTTACCAATTTTCTATGACAAACTTGGCGTTTGGCGCAATATGGATACAACTTCCCTGGCAACAACCTTTCCGTTTGCTACCGCTTCTTTAACGCAAAACGAAGGAATCCTTTACGGACTTAATGAACATGATGGCTCTTTAATTATTTTTGATCGGTTTACTTTGGAAAATGCCAACTCGGTTATTTTGGGAAAGTCCGGTGGCGGAAAAAGTTTTATGATCAAACTTGAAGCTTTAAGATTATTGATGATGGGGACCGATGTAATTATTATTGATCCGGAAAATGAGTATGAAAAATTAGTGCCGGCCGTTGGCGGTGAATTTGTTGTTTTTTCCTCGTCCTCTACTTACAAAATTAATCCGTTTGACCTGGAAAAAACCAATGCCGGGCCGGATGAACTTTCCAACAAAATACTTGACCTTCATTCTTTAATGCGGGTAATTATGGGTGAGTTAACCCCGTCACAAGATGCTCTTTTGGACCGGGCTTTAGTCTTAACCTACCGGGAAAAAGGCATTACCCAAGATCCGGAAACATTTTCACTTGAACCGCCTTTATTAGAAGACCTTTTTAAGGTTTTTAATGGAATGGAAACGCCAGAAGCGAAAGAGATGGCCGACCGGTTGGAAAAGTTTGTTTCCGGCTCTGCTTCCGGTATTTTTAATCAGCATTCAAATTTTGATATAAAAAATCCTTTTACTGTTTTTGGCATCCGCGATTTGGAAGAAAATTTGCGGCCGGTCGCCATGTATATTGTTCTGGACTATATTTGGAACCGGGTTCGCCGTGATCTAAAAAAAAGAGTTTTAATCGTTGACGAGGCCTGGTATTTGATCAAACAAAAAGATTCGGGCGCTTATCTCCATTCTTTTGCAAAAAGGGCCCGTAAATATCATTTAGGATTAACAACTATTACGCAGGATGTGGAAGATTTTTTGTCAACCGATGAAGGAAGAGCCATAATAACAAATTCTTCCCTTCAGATTATTTTAAAACAGTCAACGGCCGCTGTTGAAATAATTTCCAAAACTTTCTTTTTGACCGGAGGGGAAAAGCATTTTCTTCTTCAAGCCGGAGTTGGTGAAGGTCTTTTCTTCGCCGGCCACTCCCACGTTGGCTTCAAAGTGATTGCGTCTGAGGAGGAAAAAGGGCTGATTGAATAACTATATAAATAACCCTTGACATTAATGTACAATGTTGTACAATGATTAAATATGGATAATGTTACTTTTATTGACGCCAGTAAGGCTCGGGTTGATTTCTTTAAAATATTAGACTGGGTTTATCTTAAAGACAAGTCCTTTCTAATTAAAAAAGCCGGCATTCCGGTGGCGGAAATCAGCAAACCTAAATCTTTATTAACAAAAAAAAGTATTCTCGAGTTTGCCGGCGTTTGGTCAGATATTGACAATAAAAAAATTCTTAACATAATTTATGAGGGTAGAAAAGATAAGGGGAAACCAAAAAGAAAATTACCTGATTTTTCCTAAATTTAATTATGTATTTAATTGATTCAGACGTTCTTATCAACTTCTTAAAAGGTGAAAAATTAGCGGTTAAAATAATCAAAAAACTACAAAATGAGTCGCTTTATATTAGTATCATTTCTGTTGGAGAAATTCTCGAAGGCCTTCAAGAAACAAAAAACAAGAAAAAGTTGATTCAATTTAAAGAATTATTAAAAACAGTTGTCATTGTCAACATTGACCTCCCAATTATTGAGAAATTTGCCTTTATAAGAAAATCTCTACGCCAAAAAGGTTTATTGATCGACAACTTTGATCTTCTCATTGCCGCCACCTGTCTGACCCACAATTTAATTCTAATTACCAATAACATCTTCCATTTTAAAAGAATTCTCGAATTAAAGATTTTAACTATTAAATAATCTAAATAATTAACCATTATAAAAGATTATATTAAAAGATTTGTATATAAAAATAATCTTCAACGGAGAGATGAATTAAAAAAAATTCTTCAGGAATTATCAGTCCCTTTTATTACTCAAAAGTTTACTACCCAATTAACAAATGGAGAAAATATTATTGTAAATTATCCTTTTGGTAAAAGAATCTCTGGGAAAAAAACTTTATTGACTACTCACTATGATACATTTTAAAGGTCTCCCGGCGCTAATGATAATGCTTCAGGAGTGGCTGTTTTACTAGAAATTATCAAGAATTTTAAAAATAATTCCTATAATAAAAATCTAAGATTTGTTTTTTTTGATTTGGAAGAAAGAATAAGAGTCGTTGGAAATGATGTTAACGGATCAACAAATTATGTAAAACAAAATGGAACAAAAAATATTGATTGTGTTTATAATCTTGAGATGGTCGGAATTGGTAATTCAATTCTTCTTTGGCCAGTTAATGATATTTTATTAAAGGAAAAGTTTTTATCCATTTTAATTGATGAAATTAAAAAGAAAGAGATTAATTATCAAATAATGTGTCAGTCTGCCCCATTTTTCAATTCTGATCACCTGCCTTTTTTAAGAAGCGGGTTTAAAAACGTTGTTTCTTTGACCACAAACCTTATTTCTGATAAAAAATATATTGATTTATTTAATCAAAAAAAATGGGGTCAGTTTTTTGTTGAATATTTTAAATATTTCTTCTTTAAGTCCGGGAATATTCCTTATATTTTGAAACACTATCATAATTCTGACGATCGTGTAGAATTCATTGAAGAAAAAACTTTACAGATGATTTTTGATCTTTTATGGAGCTTTGTAATTAAGTAAATACATCTTTATGAACCTTATGAACTTTAAGAACTTTATAAACTGGATTTATCTATACATCACCGGCTTTTCGGTTTGAGGAAGGACTAAGTTTTTTCAATGATTCAAATTTTTTTATATTCTTCTTCAAATTGCTCTGCGAGAATAAAGATTAAGCCATTTTTTTGATTAATAACCTTGTTTTTTGTGACAATAATTCCCTGATATTTTTTTTCTTTGATAAATTTTTCCAAAAACCAAAGATCTTGGTTGTTAATATTCTCTTGATATTTGACTTCTATAGCAGTTTTTTTTCCTGGAATAATAAAATCAATCTCCTTGTCTCTTAATCGATATAAATAAACATCTTCTTTTTTTTCTTTCAAGATATTAAAAATATAGTTTTCGACTTTAAAACCGATATTAACTGATTCTGGCGGAAGATCCAAAAAATTGGTCGAGGCTGGATAGATTTTTCTTAACAATCTTTTTTCACTACGAAAACTGCCGCTTAAATTTAAAATTTTATTAATTAATAGGGTTTTTTCTAAAATATTTAGATAGTTAAATAATGTGGCTTTTTTAATTCCTAAGTCTGACTGTAATTTGGCTGATTTAATAATTTGGCCACAGTTTGGCAAAAGAGACCAGAAAAGTCTCTCGAAATCTACTGTCTTTCTAACTTTATAGTTTTTGATAATGTCAATTTCAAGCACTTTATTAATAATTCCTTCTTTCAAGTATTCTTTTTGTTTGTTTTTATCTTTAATCTCTAAAAGCTCAGGAAATTGGCCATTTTCAAGATAGTTTAATAAATCATTGTCCTGAGCCATTGTTTTATATTCGAAAAAAGAGAGTGGGTTTAAATTTTTTTCAAAGATTCTTCCCGCCAGTGACTCTTTGGCGTTTTTAACTAAATATAAACTTGATGAACCTGTGACAATAAATTTCAGATGCTGATTGATGTCATAAAATCTCTTAATAATGTCTTGCCAATAAGGAATTAGTTGGATTTCGTCAAAAAAAAAGTAAACTTTTTCTTTAATTGAAAAAAGTTGGTTTTTGTTAATTTTTTTTAAATAATTAATAATTATCTCTTCCAGGGTATTTGTTTCCTCAAGAATCGTTGGCTGATCAAAGGAAAAATAAAGAATATTTTTTGGATTGGTTTTACCTTTTAAAAGTTGATTAATTACTTGTCTTATTAGAGTAGTTTTTCCGGTTCTTCTTAACCCAACCAGACTGATTATTTGTTTTGTTTTTAAAACATCCTGATAAAAAGAATTAAAAATTGCCCTTTTGGGCAAATTCTCCTCGGTAAACGAGAAACTCAAATCTCTAAACCATGGATTTTGTAAATAAATTTGGTCAATAATATTCATCTTAATAGACAAA
Source organism: uncultured Gammaproteobacteria bacterium (assembly GCA_964396395.1). Classification (GTDB taxonomy): domain Bacteria; phylum Patescibacteriota; class Microgenomatia; order UBA1406; family GWC2-37-13; genus GWC2-37-13. The sequence goes on from CAYNFC010000003.1 coordinate 61,098, forward strand.
TTGTAACATTATGTCTAAAATAATATCTTAAAATAGACAAAATGTCAAGCCCATCGTCTTCAAAGTAATTGCATTAGAAGAGGAAAAAGGATTGATTGAGTAGTTTTCATCTCTATTCTAGACATTTTTCTATCGAGGAAAATATTAATTCAATGAATGTTTTTAATTTTAAAATCTCACTCTGTTTTGATTTTCTTTCTAACTTTTGTTTAGCCGTTTCAAATCTTATTTCTCTAGCAGAGAGAATCCTTCCGTCTATATTAATAAGAAATAATAGAGCCGTTTCTCCAATCATCCCCCTTGCTTTATCAAAACGAAAATGTTTTTGAACTTCTTCTATTGCTCCTTTAGGGTCTATTACTTTATTAAATAATTCCATCTTCGATAGAAAATTATTTTTAACCTCCATAACATTTTTTATGCCTAAATCATTTAGTAATGGTTCTATTCTTCTTTCAAAAAATTTCTCAATTGAAGAATGAAAATTTTTTTCTCTATCTTCTATTAACCCGCCAATATCAGTAGAAGTTTCATATTCTTTGAGATATGTTGTTTCTTCGCTAGAAAGTTTATTAAAATATTTTCTTTGTTGTTTCTTTCTAAGTTTTAAGTATTTTTCAATATTATTATCGTTCAATAAATAAATCAGCCTATTATTTTTTTTCTCATCTAAAATTCCATATCGTTTCATTAATTCTGATGTTAACCTGATTAAATTAACGTCTTCCTCTATTGTTTTCTGCGGTTTTTCTACTTTAGTGCCTGTAATTTCGTTCGTATATATAAGTTTATACAAAAAATCTGCTAATCTCATCGATGATTCTGTTGATAGAGGAATTCCTGTTGATTTTTCTTCACTAAAGTCAACAAATTTAACAGTTGGATTTCCTTCTAAATCAAGCCAAACCTCGTCATCAAAATCCACATAAGCAATTCCTGCTTTTTCAAACAGACGCAACATAACATTAAATTCTTTAATAGAATAGTCTAGTTTACTCCATACGGTTAAACGTTCATATAGAAATGTTTTAGGTTCTTCTTCTCTTGACACATCTTCAGCTAAAAAATAAGGCCTTTCATTATCCGGGTCTTTTGTATCAAACTTATAACTAATAGGGTTATAATTGAAGAGCCCATCCCCCAAGACTTTAGGCACTTCCTCTATCCCCGATTCTCTTGCTAAAGAAAGAATGTTCTTTTCAGACTGTTTACGTTCACCTACTGATCTTAGATAAATATTATTTGGGGTTTTTAAAACAGCCTTTGTTCCTTTATTTCCAATAGCCATTATTACAGATGATCTTCTGTTTCCGCCTTCTTTTGTAATAGGAAAACAGCCTATTCCAAACTGTTCTTCGTACCCATTGACAACATGAACACATTCTATAACGCCTTGTTTTTCTAAAACTTTTAGTAAATTAGGAGTTATTTTAAATTCGAAATGTCCGGGAGAATCTTTATTAAGAACTGATTCATTCATTAATTTTATTATATAAAAGATTTATCTGTACATCACCGGCTTTTCGGTTTGAGGAAGAACAAGGCTCATCCGGCGTTCTCTTTTACTGACGCGTTCAATGAAGGCTTTGATTTTCTGACCAATCTTCAGATCTTCATTACCTTTTAGTTTTGAAATATGAATTAATCCTTCGATTCCCGACTCAAGTTTAACAAAATAGCCATATTTTTCTTTACGGGTGACTTCACCTTCAACTTCTTTATCTTTTGGATATTTCTCTTCAATTATCTCCCAAGGATCTTTCAGTAATCTTTTTAGAGAAAGATTAAGTTTTAGATCGTTCATGTTTTTTTCAACGACAAAAACATCAACTGTGTCGCCGACTGTCACAAATGAAGCGGCATTGGCAACTTTTTCCCAAGAAATTTCCGAAATATGGATCAATCCCTCTACCCCCTCTACTTCGCAGAAGACCCCAAATTCTGAAGCACCTAATACTTTGGCCTTGTAAATTTTCCCTTCTTTAATTGCTTCAAATTTCTTCACTAAATCTTTATGGGAAATTTTTAAAACTGAAGCTTTTTGAGAAACTACCAAGCGGTTTTTTTCTTTATCAACTTCAAGTATTTTTACTTTGACTTTCTGGTTGCGCATTTTCTCCGGTTGGGAAATGAACGGTTCGGTTAACTGAATTTTTGGAATCACTCCCCTTATTCCCATAAAGTCAATAAAGACTCCGCCTTTCCCATACTCGCCGCAAAGAACGTCAATTTCCTCTTCTTTTTCTTTTTTTTCTTTAAGAATATCCCATTTGCCTTTATCAAAGAATCTTCTCAGTGAAACGACCGGAAAGCCGTTTTTTGATTCCTCACTGATTATCCTAACGAGAATTTTATCTCCCACTTTGAGATAAGGTAAATAAGTAGAGATTTCCTTTATTTCCAATTCCCCCAAAATTGCCTGGGCCTTCCCACCGACATCAAAAACGATTCCCTTTTTTGAAATGGAAACAATTTTAGCTTCAATTTCCTTTCCTTTTTTAAGCAGGCTTGGTTTGGTCTTTTTAAGCAGTGCCTCCATGATATTTGGACCGGCTTTTTTGATTTTTCCAAATTTTTTTTCTTCCTTCATCTTTGATTTTTCTCCTTTTTTTATGACGACGAGATTACCAATATACCAAATAAAAGAACCGTTAGCAAGGGAAATTTATTAATTGTTGAGCTTGTTCTTGAAATCATAATTACTTTATGTTATATTATAGGGTGTTATGAAAAATATTTTACTTCCCTCTCTGGCTGACAGATTTATCAAATATCTGGAATCACAGGGAAAATCGTCTTTTACGATTGTGGCCTATAAAAAAGACCTTGAACAATTTGTAGGTTTTTTGACCACTCAAGAAATTACCGATATCCGTGAAGTAAAAAAAGATCATATTAATGGTTTTATCAATAAATTAGTCGCAGATAGTTATACAAAAAAATCTGCCTCAAGAAAACTTAATTCAATCAGGACATTTTTTCGCTATTTAAAAAATGATGGTGTAATCGAACAAAATCCCTCTCTTGATGTTTCTCACCCAAAGTATGTCCAGTCTGCTCCAAGAATCTTTTCTAAACTGGAGTATCGGGCTTTGAGAGACTTTGCCAAAGAAGAAGCCCGCACTTACGCTTTGGTTGAAATACTTCTGCAAACCGGAATGAAAATCGGTGAATTGGCTGGATTAAAAACCAATGACATTAAAGATTCAACTATTCACATCGGTCAATATGGAAAAACGCTGGCACGTGATATTCCTTTAAACAAAGCCGTAAAAAAGTCCATCGATGATTATCTCAAAGACCGGTCTGATTTGGCAAAAAGCGATCATCTTTTTATCACCCGCACCGGCCATCCTTTACTTATTAGAAACATCCGCCAGATTATTTCCCGTTGTTTCCGGGAAGTCGGAATTGAAAAAGCCACTGTTAATGACTTTAGAAATACTTTTATTGCTCACCAGCTAAAAAACGGGGCACCTGTAGAATATATTGCCAGATTGGTTGGTCATCGCCGTCTTTCATCAACCGAGCGCTTCTTAAATGTCGTCAAGGAAGAGATCCAAAAGAAAGAAGGACTGGGAGAGCTTTAAACTCCTCTTGACAACCCCTGTGAACTTGTTTATTATTTGTGGATAAGTTATCCACATAGATAAATTATGTCCTTATTATCCTCTTTCTGGAACGAGTTTATAGAAAAACTGGGAAAAAGTAAGCAAAATAATCCGGTTATGTATCCTCTTTTAAAACATGCCAATCCTATAGAATTGACCGAAAATAAAATTATTGTTTCCGTTGATAGTCAGGGGGCTCAGGAATTTTTAGCTAAAAGATCTTCGGAGATTGAAACGGCTCTTTTTGGCCACTCACAAAAAAAAATGGAAATAGAATTTGTAATTAAGTCTCCTTCAAAAAACAAAGTTAACTCGCCTCTTTTTTCTTTTGAACCCAGCGTTGAAGATATTTTTACCCGTTCCGGGTTAAATAATAAATATAACTTTGAAAATTTTGCCGTCTCATCGACCAACCAGGTTGCCTACGCCGCTTCTCAGGCGGTTGTTAAAAATCCCGGAAGCGCCTATAATCCCCTATTTTTATATGGTGGCGTAGGTGTTGGAAAAACCCATTTAGCTCAATCGGTTGCTAAAAAAATTTTAGAAGCTGATAAAAATAAAAAAATTTATTTTTGTCCCGGTGATAATTTTACCAATGAATTAATTGAATCAATTAAAGAAAAAACCACCGGCCGATTTCGTCGAAAATACCGGTATTTAAGCCTGCTTATTGTTGATGACATTCAGTTTATTGCCGGTAAAAATGCCGTTCAGGAAGAATTTTTCCACACTTTTAATTCAATTGTTTCTGCCGGCGGACAAATTATTCTCACATCAGACCGGCCGCCGGCAGCAATCAAAAACTTGGAAGACCGGCTTCTTTCCAGATTTTTAGGCGGCTTAACCGTTGATATCCAACCGCCTGATTTTGAATTAAGATCGGCTATTTTATTAATTAAAGCCAAAGAAAAAAATATCAACATTGATATTGAGGCCGCTAAGATCATTGCTGAAAGAACTTCCGACTGCCGGGGGCTTGAAGGAACTCTTTTGTCTATTTACGCTAAGATCTTAGGAATTAAAGATAAGATCGACTTGGAAGCAGTTGAAATGTTTTTTTCTCAAAATAACGAAGAAAAGAAAAAAAGAGTCAATCCGTCTGAAGTAATAAAAACAGTTTGTTCTTTTTATAATATCAAACAGTCCCATTTAAAAGGTCCGTCCCGGGCCGAATCGATCGCCTTTTACCGGCAGATTACCATGTATCTTCTTGAAAAAGAGCTTGGATTAACTCTTTTGGAAACTGCGGAAACTTTAAATAGAAAAGACCACACCACCGCCCTTCATGCTAAACAAAAAGTTAGTAATCTTATTCTCCGCGATCTAAATTTTAAAAAAGAGATTGATACAATCACCCAATCACTCTTTCAATCAACATAATCCCCACAGCTCATCCACTGGTTTTTTTATTGGTTCTTTTTGTCTTGAAAATCTATTTTAATTTTTATACACTTATACACACATTCTATTACTACTATAAATATATTAAAAACAATAACCATGAAAATTTCTTTACAAAAAAACGGTTTTTTGGAAAAGCTTGAATTAGCCTCTCGTTTTACTTCATCCCGCCTATCATCATCAACCTCTCTTCAAGGGGTTTGCCTTAAGGGGGAAGTTAATATTATTCATTTTTTCTCAACCGATCTGAACTATTATTACCACTCTGTATTAAAAACGGAAAATAACAACAAATTCAAATTAATTATTGAACCGAAAAAAATTATTGAGTTTTTATCCCTTCTTCCAGAAACAAAAATAGAGATAGAAATAAAAGAAAAAGCCATTGTTATCAGCCAGGGAAAAATAAAAGGTCAGTTTCCCCTCTTTTCCGATCAAGATTTTCCATTTCCTCCGGAAACAAAGAATGAAAAACAAATAATAAAAACGGCTTTTTTTAAAAACAGTCTCCCTTTCCTTATTTTTGCTGCCTCAACCGACGAGACCAGACCAGTTTTGACAGGGGTAAACTTTGTTACCAGCGACGAGAACTTACAGTTAGTGACAACTGATGGTTTTAGGCTATCTCTTTTAACTCTAAAAAAAGATTTACCATTTTCTTCAATGATTATTCCGGCCGGTTTTTTGGCAAACGCACAAAGATTTATTAATAAAGAAACAGAGATAGAATTCAGCTATCTAAATAACGAGAAGCTTTTAGCCTTTTTTATCGGAGACAATGATATTTATGTGCGGATGATCGAGGGGGAATACCCACCCTTTGAAAAAGTAATTCCTGTTGAGAAAAAAACCACCGTGACAATAGATGCGAATGAATTTTTAAGAAGTGTAAAATTGGTCTCAGTTTTTGCCAGGGAATTTTCCAACATTCTCATTATGGAGGTGGAAAAAGACTCTGTTAAATTTATTCCTAAGGCGGGAATAGGAGAGGAAGACGTTGTCTACCAAGAAGCAAAAATTGAAGGAGAAACGCAAAAGATTGCCTTTAATTATAAATATCTAATTGATTTTTTAAACTGTGCTTCCGGGAAAAAGATAATCATTGAACTGTTAAGGTCAGACGCTCCGGTAGTTTTTAAAATAGAAGGGGTTAATAATTTTTTTCACATAATCATGCCGGTAAGGATACAGGAATAGAAAATAGTTGTTTGAAAATAGAAAATCGTAATTGAAGATAGAAAATGGAAATTAGTTTTGAAATACTAATTTCTGGTTTCTAATTTCTATAACTAGTCACAAATTTCTAACAACTAATTTCTAAATAAAAATATGGAAAACTTTATTTTAGATACAAACCTTTTCTTCAATATGGGGGCAGGTTTAGATATGGGGAAAACCACGGAAGCGATTGTTATTAAATTAACAGAAACGGTTAAAAAGCTTAAAAAAAATGAACAGGCTGATTTTTATATGCCGCCCCGTATTGTTGAGGAATTTTTAAGTTTTTTTGAAGATAAAAATCAAGAATTTATTAAAAATTTTTTATCGGTAATTAATATAAAATCACCCAACCCTTCAGCTATAGATTTTTCCAGCCAAATTTTTTATCGTCTGGTTGAGGATATCCGTAATCGCAGTTACCGTGGGCTTAATATTGCCGAAGAGGAAATTATTAAGGCGGGTGAAATGGCTTCTGGAAAAAAATTTGAGTCAAAAAAAGACTTTCAAATAACCATTGGCAAGTTTATTAAAAATTTTCGTGATCGCTACCGTAATGCGACTCGGACAGGATTTTTGGACAGTGTTGCTGATTTAGATCTAATCGTTTTATCAAAAGAGATTAACGGCTTTTTAGTAACCAGTGATGAGGGGGTTTTATCATGGGGGAGAATTTTTGGAATTAAAGAGATGCCCGCCTCAATCTTTCAGAAACGGCTTGAAGACCTTCTTCTTTGAATATTTCTTCTTCGTCGGGGATCAGGACAGATAACCAGTCAAGCATTTTATCGGTAATGGTTTTATGAGGGGTTTCTTGATAAAGAAGATGGGTGGATAATATAATTATTAATTTTTTTTTCATTTCTTCAGTTGGAACAACTAAATAAGCATGATAAAAATAAGGTGATTGGGAAACAATTGTCAAGGTATAAAATCCGAATCTTTTTCCAAAATAAAAATGGGAAAGAGCTTCCCAGCGCAAAGTAACACCGGCCGCATTGATCCCAAAAGTAGTAATTTTATTTTCAACTTCCGGAGGAGGAGTAATGGTTAAGACGTAAAAAATAAACACCAAGGCCCAAATAGGGATGATAAGGATTTTATCACCAAAGAAAAAGACGATCAAAGACAAAAGCAAAGCAACCGTCAAATAAAAACGGAGAATAATACCGGAGCGTTTTTTATAAGGCCTTAAAGGTGCTTTCCAGGAAAATATTATTTGGGGATTTTCATTCATACAATACAGAATACTAATAAAGTTGAATTATGTCAATCATATGCTATAATAAATACTATATGGATAGTTTTAATAAGGTAATTTCCTTTGTTTTAGGCTTGGTTGTCGTTTTAGTATTTTTTGCCGTAGTTACTGGCAAACTCAATTTGACAGGCAAACCATCTTCAACAACCACATTAAAAACAACTGGTTTTTTTAACTTTAGTAAAACTTCCCCTACCCCAATCCCAACCAAAAAACCATCGTCAACGGTCAAAGTTGAAACAGGCGTTAATGGAAACAATGTTTATTCGACCACACCTAAATCAATTCCAGCCACCGGTTTGCCAACTTTGTTTATCCCCACTCTTTTATCAGGTTTAATTGGAGGAAACTTCTTGAGAAAAGCAGGAAAAAAGTAAAATCATTTCCCAAATTCTGGTATTTTCAAAATTCCCGATGCGATAAATTTAACAATAAAGACTGACCCTAAAGTAAAAATTAGGCCGGCAATGGCTCCATAAACAACCCTTTTCCCATAATTAAGTCTTTCCGGCTCTTCCTGAGAAGCGGTAATGACAAATGCGCCGTATAAAAGATAAAGAAAAGCAATTCCACCGGCTAAAGAAAAAATAATATTCAAAAGCGATTGAATTACCCCACCGGATGTTCCCTCCTCGGTAAAACCGCCCGTTCCTCTACCTAAACAGCCCAAAAAAGTATATTGGCGGCCCGGGGCGGGAGTAATTGGGAGGTTGTTTTCTGTATCGACCCTCAAACTATCCATAACGGTTGGATCAGGGTTGATGTTTGGGTAAAGGCATTTTTGGCAAGAAGGCCAGCTTTTTGGTGCCGGATTGGGAGGGCAGTACCCACAAAGGTCACAGGCGGCATATCTTAGACCTTCGGTTGGAATGGCCGTTGGCGCTTGAGCTGTGGGCTTGCCTGGAAGAATGGTGAGTACTAAAAAAAATAAAAATAATATCAACATTTTTTTCATATTTTTAGTATAACAAAAAAACAATTACGGCATTGCTATAATGATTTTATGAAGAGGTTTTTTGTTATTTTATTATTTTTATTTTTTTTATCCGGAGCAGTTTTTGTTATTAGGGCAGATGTTTGTGACGATAGCTCAGAATGTAGTCAGATAAAGAAAGATTTGGTAAGGCTAAATACAGAGCTTAATAGTCAGGCGGCCGATTATCAAAAATTATCAAAACAACTAGACAATATTAAAATGAAAGTGACTATTTTAGGTCAAGAAATCCAGAAGAAAGAAATAGAAGTAAAAAAAGGCGAGGCAGCCCTAACATATCAAAAAGAACTTCTTAACGAAAGGGCCAAGTCGTACTATAAAAATGTTAACAAAAACTCAACCCTTTTTTTAAGTGTTTTAATATCAGATGATTTATCGTCTTCTTTAAGAAAAATTTTCTATCAAAAATCGATCGTTGATGAAGATAAAAGGATGATTATTAAAATTGTTCTCTATGTAAAAAATCTTGAAGAAATTAAAAAAAATTTAGAAACAGAAAAATTAGGACTGGCAAATTTAAAAATAGAAGTGGACAAACAATCTCAAATTATCGCTAAAGAAATTGCCGGCAAACGACAGGAAATTGCCACGCTTACCGCAAGGCAACAGCAGCTTATAGCCAGTAGAATCGCTGGGTTAAATCTTTCCAGATCAGCAGGTTCGGTAATTCAATGTGTTGATGATAGAAGTCTTGATCCAGGATTTGGCACAGGTTTTGCCTTTTATACATATGGGATACCTCATAGAGTCGGATTAAATCAATACGGCGCAAAAGGAAGAGCAGACGCAGGGCAAAGTTATGAAAACATTTTAAAGGCATATTATAATTACGATTCCCTTCAGGATATGGATGCGAGAATAAGAATTGACGGCCATACTCCAGATTATTCTTTGGAAGATTATGTAAAACGGATTTATGAAATGCCCGCAGACTGGAATATGGAAGCGCTAAAGGCACAAGCTATTGCTGCTCGATCATTTGCCATGGCGTACACGAATAATGGGGCAGGGTCTATTTGTGATTCGCAAGACTGTCAGGTATTCAAAGACGAAGAAAAAGGAGGAAGGTGGAATGAAGCGGTTGATGCAACAAAAGGCAAGGTAATGATTGTAAGTGGACAACCAATTAAGGCATGGTTTGCTTCTACTTTTGGAGGTTACACTCATACCTCAGCGGAAATTTGGGGAGGTTCTTCTTCTTGGACAAAAAACTTTGCCGATACATCCTCCGGAGTTGGTAGTTTCTCCGAGCTAAATTCAAACGCGTATGATAAAGAATCAAAGTGTTTTTATACCGCTCAAGGTTCCCGAGGAGAATATGGAAAATCTGCATGGCTTCGGCCATCAGAAGTGGCGGACATTGCCAACACTCTATTATTGGTAAAAAATAATTCAAGTACCACTGACAATCTTTATCAGGTTGACAAACCAAATCCTGCAGGAAAAGAAAACTGGAGTTCGGATAAAGTAAAGTCAATGTTAAGTAATTCTTTTAATAATGTTACAGATGTAAGAGTAATCGGTGTAGATTTTGGAGGCGGTAGAACAACAGAAATAGTAATAATTGAAGGCGGCAGGGAAGAAAGATTTGGAGGAGATGAATTTAAAAATAGATTTAACTTGCGTGCGCCCGCAAATATTTCAATCGTTGGACCATTATTTAACATTGAAAAAAGATAGTCACTTCGAGTATGATGAAAGTTGGAGGATAGATATGCAAATAAAAAAACTATTATTAACAACTTCCCTTTTTTTATTAACATTATTATTAACCCCTTTTTCTGTACAGGCAATAAGTTTTGATTTGATCGCTCCTTCGGGTCAATTAACAAGAGGTCAGGAGGTGAAATTTACGGTCAATATTAATACTGAAGGGAAGTCTTTGTCATCATCGTCGATTGGGATGACGTATGAAACTCAATATCTAGAATATGTTTCTACTGCCCCAGGTAATACATTTACCACTGTTTCGACTGACATTCAAAGCGGAGGAAAATTAATTATCACCGGTTCCTCAGCAACATCATACTCAGGCTCAGGAACTTTTGCCTATGTAACTTATAAAATTATTGCCACCGACTTAGGCTCCACTCAACTTTGTACATTATTTAACCCGTCTTCTTCAACACCAACTCCCCAACCAACCTCACCACCCGTTGTTCCCACATTATTACCAAAATCAGGAGAAACAAATTCAACCACCAGGGGAATAATTTTGGCCTCGGCCCTTTTTATTACTGCTGCAGGAGGGTTTATTGCTTTAAAAAAAACATGAAAAAGATTTTACTGTCGTTGAGTATTGTTTTACTAATCTCCTTTTTTACGGGGGTAAATTCTTCTTTTGCTCAGCAGCCACTAACTCCCGTACCGGCAGAAACATCTCCTTTACTCTGTCCGGGTGAAGATGGACAAAGAGGAGTATGTTCTTCCGAACTGGATCAGATATATCAACAGCAGGGAAAAGGTGAAGAATGTGTGGCCGGTCTTGATGCGTATGCAAAATTTAAAACGGATCCAGCTAAATATCATTTATGGATAGAAGATCCCGAAATAACTACCCAGGGAAAGTCCAATGACCGGGCCAGACAGTTTATCTATTGGGTAACGACCCATTCGGCGATAGATACCCACCCGGTCCTAACTAAAGTTTGGGCAACAGCCAGAAACCTCAGTTATTTTTTGGTGATATTAACAGCCGCTCTTTTAGGCTTGGGAATAATTATTGGCCAACGGACCAATTTTGAAACCGGTATAAAACTTTGGCCGGCAGTTACAAAAATTTTATTGTCAATTTTTTATATTGCTTTTTCAGCAACGATTGTTATTACTGTAGTCCAACTATCGGAGATAATGATGAAGTTTTTTATTGAAAATTTAGGCGGCAAAGACCTTTTTAATATTTATTTTTCCGGAATCAGCCAGGAAAAAAATTATACAGATTTTGTTGGCTGCCGCGATCTAAATATTCGGGTTCAAGAGGCGGCTAAGACGGAAATCTTGATGCTTAAACTAACCAACTGGAGTTACTATTTTATGGGTGGGATGTTATTGCTGCGAAAAATAATTTTATGGTTTTTGCTTTTTGTTTCTCCTTTTTTGGCGATTCTTCTATCTTTTGCTTTTATTAAAAATGTTGGGATGATTTGGATTGGTGTTTTTTTCCAGTGGGTTTTTTATGGCCCATTGTTAGCTCTTTTTTTAGGAGGTATGGCAACAATTTGGAAATTTGGGCTACCTTTTGTTTTTGATTTTTCCCGGGTGAATACTGCGGCCGGCTATATCTATCCTACCGCCATTAATATTATTTATGGTGGACCGGCTCAAAAAATAGGAACAATTAATAATGGGAACTACGTTGACACTTTTGTCGAATATATTATTACTTTAATTATGCTTTGGGCGGTAACAATCTTTCCTTGGTGGCTGCTCCGAAATTTTAGAGATTATTGCTGTGATGGAATTAATGCCATAAAAAATATGATGTTATCAACGATCAATCCGGGGAAAGGCGGCAGTTCCCCACCAATCCTTTCACCGCTAAACTTAAGTTCCAGTCTTGGGGCGGCATTAAAAATTCCCCGGGAAACAGAAACTTCAGTTAGAACAAAAATAGAAACAATTGAAGAAATAAAAAAGGCCAGAACAGAAGAGATTACCCAATCTCTTAATATTAAAGCCTCAAAGATTACAGATGTAGCCCATTTTGAAACTAACAAGACAATTAATGAAACAGTCAATAAAAATATTAATTATCTGAAAAATCCGATTCAGGCTTCCACTTCGTCAGAAAGACAAAAATATATGAATATACGAAGTGAGTTATCCTCCCGGGCTTCAAAAGCTGATCCGATTGCCAATCGATTCATAAAATCATTTATTGTTTCTAAAATCAACATTGCCGAAAAAGAAAATATTATAAAAACATTACCAAAGACGACCGAAATTTTGACTTCCGATACGAAAAAAAACATTGAGGAAATAATCGCTGTTTCTCCGGCAGTGACATTGGACGAATATGAACAAGTGAAAAAAATGTGGATCAATGCTTATGAAAAGGGAGAAATTCCAAAGACAGAAAATCTTCGCTCCCGTAGCGAATGGGTGGACTATGACATTGTTTTGATTACTAATACACTAAATAAATTATTGTCTGATGATAAAATGCTAAAAGCTCAGGCCCTTGACGAAATTGGTTTTATTTTACCGATATTTTTAGTAAATAATCTTTCCGGAGATCAGTTGGTCACTTATCTTAAAGCAAAGATTGAAGCGGCCAGAACGGTTAAAGATCTATTAAATAAGGAAAAAGAAGTGGTAGAAAGACTAAAAGCTAAATCTGAAGAAACTGTTGAAGTCTTAAAACCGAAAAAGAAAGAAGCAGGAAAGACAATGGAGATGAAAACAGAACTAAATAATTAGTGGTTGTTTATTAAACTTTGTTAAAACTTCGGTTTGCCTGTTTTCTTTTATTAAAACTATATCCTCAATTCTCATCCCCCATTTGTTATCAAGATAGACTCCAGGTTCAATTGTCACTATTTGACTTGGTAATAAAACATCGGTAGATGTAAAAGAAATTTTTGGATATTCGTGAATTTGCAGGCCGACGCCGTGGCCGGTAGAATGAGGATAGGGGTTAGGGATTAGGGGATAGGGATTAGTTAAAATAGATCGGCAAAACTGATCAACGGAAACAGGATTGTTATCAGTTTTTAATTGTTTAATTGTTTTTTCCTGAGCGTCAAGGAGAGTTTGATAAGTATTTTCCATTTCATCGGTTGCTTCCCCTACAAAAATCATTCTTGTCATATCCGAATGATAATCTTGGTATTTGGCGCCAAAGTCAATTAAAATAATTGAATTTTTATTAACTTTTTCATTATTTCCACCTCTCGTGTCATAGTGAGGAATAGCCGAGTTTTTATCAATAGCAACGATTGGATAAAAAGAAAAATCATAACCTTTTTCTTTGAGCCAGAATTCTATTTTAAAAGCAATTTCTTTTTCAGTCTGTCCGACTTTAATTGTTTTAACAACCTCTTTTAAACACTTGTCAGCAATCTGACAAGCAATTCTTATTTTGTTAATTTCATCCTCATCTTTTATTTCCCGGATTTTGATAATTAATTTTTCCGTCGGGACAAGCTCGGTGTTTACCAGTACCTGCTTAAATTTATTAAATTCGTTTAACTTTAAATCATCTCCTTCCACTCCTAATCTTAAAATCTTTTCTTCTTCAACAATTTCCCGTAAGTGTTTTATCAATCCCTTCTCCGGCGTTATCAGTTTTAATATTAAAAATTTGTTATTTGTTATTGAATTGTCATTTGTCATTTGTAATTTGTTATTGATGTAGCGATTATCAGTAAATAAGTAGGTTTTTTCTGCTGTTACCAACACCCACGCCTCCCTCTCATCATCGGTTAGCGTCTTAAACCCAGTCAAATAAAGTATGTTATAAAAGTTTGATACCAAAAATCCGTCAAGATTTTTTTCCTGCAAAATTTTTCTCAACTTATCAATCCTTGTTTGTAGCATGATTATTAATTTTAACACATCAGTTTGTCATTCCCGCGGAGGCGGGAATCCAGTCTAAATATACATTTGACTTTTAAATAATCCTGTTATAACATGTTATAACTATGAATCAAACAATCATTTCAATAGGAAACTCTTATGGGGTTATCATTCCTAAAAATTTATTGGATTCAACCGGACTTAAACCCGGAGGCAAGATTATACTTGAAAAAGATCCAAATAACAGAAAAACAATCATATTAAGTCAAAATGGTAAAAAAAATACATCATCAATCACTCCTAACTTTCTACGAATAGTAGAGAATATTAATAAAAAATACGGCCTTGTTTTTAAAGAACTGGCTAATAAATAATGTGGAAGAAGAAATAATATATTTAACCCTCGAACAAGTTTTATTAATCCATGAAGATCAGGTGGACAGATATGGAGGTAGTCATGGCCTTCGAGATATAGCCCTTCTCGAGTCTGCCATATATAGATCGCAAGCTACTTTCGGAGGAATCGACTTATATCCGTCCATATTTGAAAAAGCCGGCGCCTTGGTTCATTCCCTTCTTCTTAACCACCCTTTTGTTGACGGAAATAAAAGAACAGCAATTGCTTCGGTATTGGTATTTTTTGATCTTAACAGTTATTCTTTTTCTGTTTCACAAAAAGAATTGGTGACAACAGCTTTAAGTATTGAAAATAAAAAATGGGATATTGAACAAATCTCCTCCTGGCTCCAAAAACATTCTAAAAAGATTAAACGTTAAGATATAATTAAAACTAATGAGCAACAAATATCTTCATTCAGTTTTTCCTTCATCAAAACCAAAAAAGTATCCAAATCCTTCTTCACTTATAGATAAGATAAATCTTCAAAAAGAACTGCAAAAAAAGGGGTTAAATATTATTTTGAAGGAAAATTTAAAAGGGGGTTTTATTTCCCAGGTTTATTCTGCCGAACTTGATGGTAAAGATGTTGTTGTCAAACACACAGCCGGCGCTATCCCCTTTGATCCAACTGAACTTTATTTAGATAAAAAATCTCACAATGTTGACAGTAAAGTATTAAAAAAACTTCAGAATAATAAAAAAATAAAAGTGCCAAAATTGCTTTATCATTTTCCTGATATCATGACTTCAATAATGGAAAATCTTTATAGTCAAGGTTTTTCCTTGATGCAGGACCAAATTTTTAACAATAACCTATTAGTAGATGCGGCTAAAAACGTAGGTGAATCGTTAGCTTATCTTACAATTGAATCCAGAAAGTGGAAAGAATTTCCAGTTGTTCAAACAGCCCCGATGAGCATATATGAACGAGGGTTGGAGCTTCGTTTAGCTTACCCTAACAGTCAAAAAGAGTATTTAACTTTAGAAAAAGCTTATACAGAGAATAATCAGTATTGGTCTTGGCCGGATTGTCATCCTAAAAATATTTTTGTTAACAAAAAGGGCAAAGTCGCCTTTATTGATTTTGGCTATTCTCAATGGGCGGATCAAAAATTTATGCTCCCGAACCACTTAGCTCACATTGTTATTTATTGTTTGGCAGGTTATATAAAAAGAGAATTAGCCGTCGAATATATACTTCGATGTATCGATACATCGAAGGAAATTGAACCGATTGATGAAAACATTTTTTGTAAATATTTAACAATGGAAGTTTTTCACCGCGCTAATGGCAAATGGATAGCGGGCATCGATAAAAAAGAACAAAAATTAACGCTTTATAAATTCGGATTAACAGTATTTGATAATAAAATCGACTCGGTTAATGAATTATTACAATTACTTTCTTAATTCACAAGATTAATAGGCTTGCCTTTTATTACAGAGATAATAGTTTCAATCCAAATCTTCATTTTTTCATCAATGGTTTCTTTTGTATACCAATTATTTGGTAGCATGACAAATACGTTTCCCTCATAGTTCTTCGTAATTGTTTTTTTATCATCCTCAAAGGCACAACCATATAATTGTTTGTTTTTTACTTTATTTAAAACATAATTTAAATCAACAATCCCAGTATTGAGGGTTGAAATCAATGAAGAAGTAGGCTTCATTAAATCAATTAATTTTGAAGAAACAAATTTATTAGTTTCTTCATTTAAAGCTAATGCAGGGAAGATAAAATCGGCAATTTTAAGTAATACTTCTAACTCAACATATTTATAATTATTATCTCTTGTTTTTCTTGACCAATATACAACATTCATCCCAAGTTTTTTCCCCAGATCTGCAATTCTCGAGCCGACTCTTCCCAGGCCCACAATCCCCATAGTTTTATTAGTGATTTCCTGTAAAAAATTACTTGGTTTATATTCAAATTTTTTATCCTCAAAATTAGAGGCATACCTTCTGGCGACCGCAAACATAGCAAAAATAGCTGCCTCAGCTACTCCGTTTGGAGGATTAGGGACATTGGTTAAATGAATACCAAGACTTCTTGCTAGTTTACCATCAATCCAACTAAAACTAGTCGTTGAAAGACAGATAGCTTTCAAATCAGGAATAACTTTGATAAATTGATTAGGAAAATTCCAAACCATTGGCTCCGGAAAAGGACAAAGAATCTTATCTCCCTTTTCATATAATAAATCAATGTCTCTAATGTCTATCGGGTCTTGTTCAAAAAAATAAACCTCAGCGTATTTTTTAAGTTTTTTAATTAATTCTTTTGGAATATTAACTTTTGGAGCGACAAAAATTACTTTCATATCAATTTATTGAACATTTGACAAACATAATTTAGCATATTATAATAAGCTATTAGTAATTACAAATAGCTGTCTGTTTATATGAACGAACAAATAATCAAAGAGCAGTTAATACGTTTTAACCTGTCAGAAACAGAGGTTGAGTTATATCTTTATCTCCTAAAAGACGGACCAAAAACCCCACTTGAACTTTCAAGAGAAATCAATATTAATCGAACAAAAATTTATCGCCTGATTGAACTGCTTCTTAATAAAAAGTTGATAGAGAAATTTAGTTCAGAGCGTGGGTTAAAAATTAAAGCTGCCCCACCACAAAATCTTCAACTTTCAATACTTAATGAAGAAGAAAAAATAAAAAATAATAAGGACGTTTTTCCTTCTCTTATCCAATCATTGTCTCTTCTTCCGGGCGTTATTCATGAGCAGTTTGAAGTGGTTCATTATCAAGGAACAGAAGGCCTAAAACAGATGCTATGGAATGAATTAAGGGCAAAAGAAATTTTAGTTTTCGGTTATGAAAATACTAACCAGTTTACCGGAAAAAAATTTGCCGATAAATTTAGAGAAGAGGTTGTATTAAGAAAAATAAAGTTGAAAGAAATCGGAAACTCTTCTGATTATAAAAATAAAGACCAATCGTTTTATAATAATGCTCTTGGTTGGGAAAAGGCCTATCAATATAAACAACTTTCTGAGAAAATTTTAAGCATCAAACACCATATTATAGTATTTAATAATACCTTTGCTATTATTAACTGGAAAGATTCCAAAGCTGGAATTGAAGTTATCAATAAGCCATTAGCTGATATGCAAAGACAAAACTTTTGGCACTTTTGGAAGTTAGCAAAATAAACAATGGGGAAAAATCAAATTATTACAAACATCAATAATATTTTTGTTGGAAAACCTTTCTTGATTAATATCTCTAAAAATGACCAGTGGGAAAAAGCCTGGAAAATAAACCGTAGTCAGTCCCTGCCCAGCGATCAAAAGATAGAGAGCTATTTGGAAAACGAACCTTTTACCAGTCTGGCGATTGAAGTTTGGTTTAAAGACAAATATAACGAAACAACCATTTTTGGTATGGGTTATAGTCAAAAGTTTAAAGTAAAAAATGAAGCAGAATTTTTGAAAATTATTATTGAAGAATCTTTTGAATATAAAAACTTTATTCTGTTTATAAATAATCTAAGTAAAATTTTTACTGAATCTAATGACTTCTTTTTCCAAACTAACCCTGATTTAATCCGCATCGGAGTTGTTGATCATTGGTTTTCAGTCGGCCCTTGTTTGATTTGGGAAAATAGCTCGCAACCCACTCTTTCTTTAAAAGAAGTCAAAGAAAGACTTAAGAATAGACCGGAACTAGTTTCGACACCTCTCAACTTTATTAGTGTTGCCTATGTTTATAAATCCGAGTCTGGTTATTATTACATCAAACCTCAATGTAGTAAAAAACAAGGAAACTTATATCTTTTAGACTGTCAAAAAATTATCACATCAGCTCAAAAACTTTTTGGTTTCAAGATTATTGACAATACGATATAATATGACTTGATGGATATTTACATATTCTTTCCAAAAAGATTTTTTACCGAAGAACAGCTGAGTAAGTTTAAAGGCCATAATCTTCATTTTTCTTCAGAAAAAAACACAGACTTAGATAAAATTGACCAATTTTTCCAAAAAAAACCATATATTCTTGCTGTTGATCCTACTTATTTGAAAGACGTCTGGGAAGCTTTACCTTTTGAGAGATTAAAAAGAATGATGGGTCTTAAAGCCTTGTGTTTAACCACAACTTCACACAGCTGGATTAATGGAAAAGAATTAGCAAAAATGGGAATTATCTTAACCAACACACCCAATAAATGCACAGAAGCGGTAGCAGAGTTCGCCATATATATGATGCTCTCCCTTTTAAGAAAACTTCCTTTGATTGTGAAAAATAAATGGGAAATGGATTATGACCATTTTTTAAATGAAGAAACTACAGGTTTAACTGCTGGAATTCTAGGATTAGGGAGAATTGGAAATAAAGTTGCTGAAATTTGTAAAGCAATGGGGATGAAGGTAATCTACTGGAACCGAAGTAAAAAATCATCTTCTTTTCAGTCGACTGATCTTGATAGTTTTTTTGAGCAAGCAGACGTTGTCTTTAATACTTTAGCCACCGCACCAGAACTAAAAGGATTTATTAATAAAAAATTTCTATCAAGACTAAAACCTTCTGCACTTATCATTAGCACTTCAGACACTCATATTTTTGACGAGTCTTTTATTATTAGACAGGTTGAGAAAGGAAAACTCGGAGGATATGCCTTTGAAAGTTTTCCAAAAAAAATTTCTGATTATAAAGGAAACGTAATGGTTTTTCCTGAACAGGCATATTTTACTACTGGCGCATTAAGGAACACGGCAAGAATTGTCACAGATACAATTCTATCAGTTTTAAAAGGCGCACCTATTAATAGAGTCAATTAAACGCATGAAACATCTATCAAAAGGATTTATTTTTGTTATTATTGCTGGTATTATTTTCGGCAGTATGGGAGTATTAGTTAGATATATTTCTCCACATGTCACTCCTTTCTCCCAGGTTTTAATTAGGGTAGCTTTTGCTTTTATTATGTCTTTATTATTAATTTCTAAGAGCAAAGATTTTTTTAAAATTACCAAGAAAGATTTATTAGTTTATAGCTTGGGAGGAGTTTTGGGTCATGCCACCGTCTTAATTTTATTTACCCTTTCAATTATTAATACCACAATCGCTAACGCTTTCTTTCTTCTTTACACCGAACCATTTTTTGCCGCGGTTTTTGCATATGTGTTTTTGAGAGAGAAAATTACCAGACAGTTATTAATTACTTTAATCATTAGTTTTTTCGGCATCTTTCTCATTTTTAATCCTTCGAATTTTCATCAGAATCTTTTGGGAAATATTTATGGGTTGGGAGCAGGAATACTTTACGGTTTTTATATTTTTTTAGGCAGAATCGTCGGCAAAAAATATAGTTCTTCTAAAAATACCCTTTGGATGTTTACTTTTTCCATCATGTTTTTAATTCCGATGACTTTTAGTTTTGAAAAGCCATTTAGTCTATCAATTCCTTTTTATGTTTGGATCCTATTATTCCTTTTTGGTCTGGCCAATGTCTCAGCCTATTCTCTTCTCAACGCAGGATTAAGTAAAATTAAAGCTGGATACGCTGGAATTCTTTTATTATTAGCTCCAACAAGCGCCATTTTTTATGCGATGATCTTTTTTAAAGAATACCCATCAATAACAACCATAGTCGGTTCAATCTTAATTACTTTAAGTATTATTTATCTTACTTATTCTAAACTGGATATTAGGGAGAATAAGAGAAATTAAAATAATAATCCCTCCAATAATTACCGATACTCCGGGAATTTCTTTGAAAAAAATAAAGCCGTTGATAACGACAAAAATTAATTCAGAAAGTAAAATTAAACTACCCTTTTGTGCCTCAATATATTTAAAACCATAAACAGTACAAAAACTAGCAAAAACCATTACTAAAGCGTAAATAATATTTATTATCCAACTGAACGAGAGGAAATTTAGATTAATCGTCTCTCTATTAATAAAAATAAATGGGGTCGTTAGTAAAAAAACTAATAAATAGTTAATCAAATTAATTTGGAGAGTTGGATATTTTAAATTAATCGTTTTATTAGCGGTACTATAAAAACCAAAGAAACTTCCTGATAATATGGCTGACAAACAAAAAATTGGCTCAGTTAATTGGAAGTTTTCTTTATAAATTAAATAAATTCCAATAATCGCTAAAAAAAGAACAATAATTTTTATTCGACTTAACTTTTCTTTTAAAGCAAAAAAACCAAATAAATAACTTGAGATAAGACTTGAAGCATAAAAAAGAAAAAGAGTAGTTCCTAAAGGTAGATTATTAACGGCAATATAGAAAGGAATATTTACGGCAAAGGCAAAAAACGCTAAAGCAACAAACCATTTAATATCCTTTCTTTTAATTGGTTTTAAACTGCCGAAGATTTTTACCAACAAAAAAAAGATTAACAACCCAACAAAATAGCGCGAAGCTGATTGATAAAACAACCCCATATCATAAAGAACATATCGGGTTAAAACGCCATAAAGAGCATAAAAAAATCCTGATAAAAAAAGCGCACCAGCTCCAGAAAATTGATTTTGAGCTTTGATTTTCATTTATTTAATTATTATAACACTGTAATTTAGCCTTTAATGGCCAACCTATACATAACCTCGGAGGTTGTGACAGCACAAAAGGTTGACAAACCTTAGGCTAATCTATATAATAACCTTATGTTAATTCCAACCTCGAAGAACGTTAAAACCATTACAGATATGAGAGAAGATGCTTTAGGTCTTCTTAATTTGGTAAAGAAAAATGGTATTACTTATATTTTTCACCGCTCAGAACCTAAGGCAGTCATGTTGGATATTGATGAATTTGTAAGAATTCAAGAGATGTTGGAGGACTATTTTGATGAATTGGATGCTAAACAATTAGAAAAAGAACCTACTGGTAAATTAATTCCTCAAGAAGATATAATTAAGGAATATGTATAAGAATTATTATTCTTTAGATTCCAAAGAAGACCTAAATAAATTAGAAGATAAAAAGAGAAAGCAGATAATTCTCAAAATTAAACAGCTATCTTTCCCTTTTGTTGGTTCTCTTAATATTAAAAAACTTACAGGCTTGAATAATTTCTATAGAATTAGAATAGGTAAAATTCGAATTATTTTTCAAGTGGATCACGAATACAAAAGAATCATTATAAGAAAAATTGGATATAGAAAAGATATTTATAGGTCATTTTAATCAAGATAGTTTTGTTACAATAAAGCATGCTTAGAAGACGAGTGATTTTCATGGCAATTCTGGTTATTTCCATTCCTATAATATTCTATTTTTTTCAGGCTTTTTCCCGGGCAGCTGCTATCAAAGCAAACATTATTATTGATGTTACAAAAAC
Source organism: uncultured Gammaproteobacteria bacterium (assembly GCA_964396395.1). Lineage (GTDB taxonomy): Bacteria > Patescibacteriota > Microgenomatia > UBA1406 > GWC2-37-13 > GWC2-37-13. Next base: position 82,834 of record CAYNFC010000003.1, read on the forward strand.
TTCCGGCCCTTTTCCTGACCGCTGGAAAGCTTTAGCTCAAGGGGGTGAAGAGTCGGGAGTAAGAATGTTGGAGAACGTGGTTTCTCAAGTGTCCGGACTTTATCCAAAATATATCCGCCTTGACCATATCTATGATTTTTATGATGTGGTTACTCGTGACTCATCAGGTAATTTGAGCTTTAATTTTTCAAAATTAGATGAAACTATCTGTGACATTTATCATACCGGGGCAAAACCTTTTTTATCTCTTGGTTATATGCCGCCAACCATGTCTGAAGACGGATCTCTGATAGGCAAACCGAAAAATTGGAATGAATGGACTTTTTTAGTTCAAAAAACCGTGGAACATTACAGCAGTAAAGATACGGTTTTGCCCTGCGGAGCAATGGAAGATTTTTGGAAGACCGATATTTATTATGAAGTTTGGAATGAGCCGGACCTGGAAAGTTTTGGTAAATGGAAATACTCTGGAGCAAAAAGCTATAGCGACCTTTATTTTTATTCAGTAAAAGGGGCTCAACAGGCACAAAACGTTCTTCCGTTTAAAATTGGCGGTCCGGTAACGACGGCTTTATACAAAAACTGGATACAAAAATTTTTAGATTTTATCATCGCCAATAATTTAAGAATTGATTTTTTAAGCTGGCATCATTACTCAAAAAAAACCGACGATTATATACAGGATATTATTAATCTAAACAAATGGTTGGGAGAAGATTCAAAATATGATCCATATGAAAATCTGCCTAAAATAATTTCCGAATGGGGATATGACAGCGAAAAAAATCCGATTGCCGATACTGAAGTTGGAGCGGCCCACACAATCGCCTCTTTAAGAAATCTATTGAATGCCCGTTTGGAATTAGCTTTCCTTTTTGAGATTAAAGACGGTCCGACTCTTTCCTGGGGAATTTTAAACTATGACGGAAGTCCAAAGCCCCGTTATCAAGCCTTAAAGCTTTTAAATTCTCTGGAAGGAAATCAGCTAATGGTTGACGGTGAAGGGAGTAATGTCAGTGCCATTGCCAGTAAAACAGATGAAAAAATTATATTAATCTTAACTAATTATGATGAATTAGGCCGTAATTATGAAGCGGTTCCGGTCACTTTCAAAAACTTAGATGGAGTTAACTATAATTTGACAAAAAAATATCCGGATGGACGGTTAGAAGCAGTCCCAAATTTGCAAACAACAAACGGTGAAATAAATTTAGGTGGAGAAAAAGCTATTATCATGCCGGCCAATGCTATCGTTGAACTGGAGTTAGTAAAAAAAGAATAACTATTTTTTCTCAAAGTATAATGTTACTATCGAAGTCACGGTCTGTGTCCCTTGTTCAACGATTGGTGCTCCCCCACCGCCGCCCAGACCTTCTGCGTAAGCTTTTCCATAAAGAGAAATTGGCTGACTGGAAGACGACTCGATAATATTAACAATTTTTCCCAGCTTTATTCCAAGATTTTTAGCCATCTTCTCTGCCTGTTCTCTGGCATTGGCAATAGCTTTATCTCTTGCCTCTTCCCGGAAGACTTCGGGCTTATCAATTGTAAATCTCACTCCTTGAATTTGATTGGCTCCGGCTGATGTGACCGTCTCAATGACTTGAGAAACTGTTTGGGTGTTCCTGACCTTAACCTCAACCGTTGCATTGCCGTTATATCCGTTAATGGTGTTGATATTATTATCGTATTTGTAATTTGGATAGACAGAATAATTTGAGGTCTTAATATCGGTTTTTTCAATACCTATATCACGCAGAGCATTAATAATTTTATTATTAATAGTATTAATTGTGTCTTGAACTTCTTTGACAGTCCCCCGATTATCAACAGTAATTCCCGCGTCAACATAGGCGGTATCGGGAGAAACTTCCACCTTTCCCTCACCAATAACGGCCAATTCAGTTGATTTATTAGTAGTAACTAAAGTCAAAGGATATGAGATATCAAAGACTTTAACTAGATATAAAGCTCCAAGAGAAACAATAACAATTACAAAAAAGTTAAGAAGAATTTTTTTATTTTCCATGATTATTTTTTAATAAAAGAGCTTGTTTTGTTAACTTCTTTTATTTGCATTAATCCTTCTGACACCATTTTATTAACAAGCATAATTTTTCTATATAGAAAATATTCTCCTGTGGCTAAAATAACAATAGCCGAAAAAACAATAAAAGTAATAACCAAAGTATGGTGTTTTAAATAATGCTGAATGTTTTTTTCCATAGTCTCACCTTCCTTCTATCCTTTATTTTTATATTACTTACTGTTTAAACCGGAGTCAAGAAGAAATGATTTAAAAAAAGAAGCAACCAAACAAAACCTGGTGGAGATGGCGGGAGTTGAACCCGCGTCCGAGAAAACACTCTTAAAAAGGTTTAGCTTAGAATAGATTATTTTTACTCTATCCCGACCGCTGACATAATCAAAGCGCTTCGGAAAGCTAGTTATAAGTTGTGGACTTAATGACTAACTAGAAAAGTCATCTCGCCTTATTCCGATTGGTTTTCCCTCAAAAGATTGAACCGGACAAAATCTTTAGAGAGCAGGTTTCTTGTTAGTTAACGTATACACGTTGAAATGCATACCTACTAGCCAAGAAAGCCTCAGATGCTTGAATTTCTTCATCATCTAATTTTTTCCATTTAACGCATAGGTGCGTCTAAGCCATTTTTAAAAGTGCAAATTTCCCGTCGATGCCTTGCATCCCCATTATATTTTAACATATTCTTTCATTTCTCTCTCTTCTCTAATCTTTATATCTCTTTTCTTTTCTATTTTCCTCTTTTCAATATCTTTTCTACCTCGCACTAATGCTATTTCCAGTTTAATATGAGGCCCCTTATTATAACAGGAAACAGGGGCCAAAGTCAATCCGCCCGAAGCCATTTTTACCTTTAATTTTAAAAGTTCCTTCTTGTGTAAAAGTAATTTTCTGGTTCTTTTTGATTCATAAGTATCATTACGGGCAAATTTATAAATAGAAATTTCCGCATTAATCAAGTAAACCTCGGATCCCATTATTCTGACAAAAGCATCATCGATCCTTAAGCCTCCGGCTCGGATTGATTTAACTTCGGCTCCCGTCAAGACGATTCCTGCTTCATATTTCTCTATCTCACGATATTCACGATGGAATTTGCGATTAATGATTTTCATGAACTAATTATAGCTCAATATTTTACCTTTAGAAATAATTGGCTGATTTAATATAATTGATTTATGCAAATTATAAAAAAAAATTTATTACCATTTCTTTTTTTAGGAGGGCTACTTCTTAGATTTATCCTCATGTTTACAAAATCGAGCTTTGATATCAACAATCATATTTCCTGGGCTCAGGACGCCTATAGCCGCGGATTTGCCGGCTTTTATGAGACTCAATCACGGGAGATATATGCCTGGAAATACCCAAACTATCCACCACTTTCAATATTTATTTTTTATCTGGTTTATGTCCTCAAACAACCGGTTTTTAATGTTCTTTGGTGGTTAAATTTAAAAATTCCGCTTTTTCCTTCAAAAATATTTGCATTTTTAGGCACCCGCGAATACACAACGGGTTTTTACAAAATACCCGCAATTATTTTTGATTTAATTTTAGCCTATTTATGTTATTTATTTGTTAAAAAATTATTTCCAAAAGACAGACAAAAACATATATTGGCTGTTTCATTAATCTTATTTAATCCAACGTTTTTTTATATTAGTGGCCTTTGGGGGCAGATAGAAACAATCATATTATCATTTTTTTTAATATCGGTATATCTTTTAATTTTTTCAAAAAAACCAGTTTTAAGTTTTATTTTTTATGTAATGGCTTTTTTGGTAAAACCAGTCATAATTATTTTTTTACCGGTATATTTAGTTTATTTTTTTAAAAATTACGGTTGGAAAAAAATAGTTACCTCTTCAATTATTGGTAACGTGATTTTTTGGTTATCCTTTTTGCCTTTTTACAAAAACGGGAACATTTTTATCTATCCGTATATCACTTACTTTCAAAAAATTATCAGCAGCCAAAGTCTGGCTAACGTTAGCAACTCGGCTTTTAACTTTTGGTCAGTTTTCCCTGTATTAATGAGGACAAAAGATACTGTTCAAATGATTGGACCACTTTCCTATCAGACGGCCGGTTTCATCATTGTTGCAATCTTTTACTTGATTATCATTTCTTCATACTTTAAAAAAACGGGAAATAAAACGGCATTTTTTTATTCATTATTTTTAACCGGATTTGGTTATATTATGTTTTCGACCAGAATGCATGAGAGATATTTTATCTATCTTCTTCCATTTATATTTTTGATCAGTCTGAAAGAGAAAAAATATTTTAAGCGGTCAATATTTTTATCGGTAATATTTTTTTTAAATCTTTACTATTCCTGGTCAGTCCCATATGTTGATTGGATAGGAGTTTTGAAAAATCAAACAACAATAAGTTTATTATCAGGGATAAATTTTGGTTTGTTTTTAATTTTTTTCAGGAAGTTTTATTCAAAATTAATAGTCGGCCCTTCTAATTCTCAATAAAGAATTCTGGAGCGAGTAGTATCTTTAATGTTTTTTAACTCCACTAAGAAAGAATGGTTGTGCCTCTTATTAATATCAGTGATCACGTAGCCAATCTCTTCATTAGTTTTTAAATATTGGCCTTCGATATTAATATTATTTTTGGCGAGAATACTATTAATTTGCGCGAGAATACCAGGAACATTTTTATGAATATGAAGTAAACGATGTGAATTATATAAAGCCGGCAGTTGGACATTTGGAAAGTTAACACTTAACATTGTATTACCGGTGTTGATATAGCTGATAATTTTTTGGCTGACAAATTCGCCGATATTTTTCTGAGCCTCCTCGGTGCTGCCGCCAATATGGGGAGTAAGGATAACATTAGGGAGATTTCGTAACTCGGATATAAATTGATCATCTTTATTTTTTGGTTCATTCGGAAAAACATCAATGGCTGTCCCCCTAATTTTTCCTTCACGGATATGTTTTGATAAAGCTTGTATATCAACGACAAATCCGCGGCTGGCATTTAAAAAAATAACACCCGGTTTCATTATTCTAAACTCCTTTTCACTAATAAGATTTTGATTTTCAGGATTACCATCGACATGAACGGAAATAACATCAGATTCTTTTAGAATTTCTTTAAGAGACAGACATTTTTTTGCATTACCAAGAGCAAGCTTTTCTGCCTTATCATAAAATAAAACCTGCATTCCAAGCGATTCGGCCAGTACCGATAGTTGAGAACCAATATTGCCGTAACCGATAATTCCTAATGTTTTCCCCCGAATTTCATGAGAATTAATGGAGGCTTTATTCCAGACACCTTGATGAAGCAAATTATTTTTATCAATAATATTTCGCATTAAGACAATTATTTCTCCAATCACCAACTCAACAACGCTTCTGGTGTTGCTATAAGGAGCATTAAAAACGGCAATTCCTTTTTGAGAAGTCGCGGATAAATCGATATGATTGGTACCGATACAAAAAGCACCCAGACCGATCAAATGTCTGGCTTTTTTTAACAGCTCTTTATTGATTTTTGTTCTTGATCGGATACCTAAAATGGAGATATTTTTTATTTTTCCCATCAACTCATCATAAGGAAGCGTTTTTTCATAATATTCAACCGGATATCCTTCTTTTTCAAATACTTTGACGGCTTTTTGATTAATATTTTCCAAAAGCAAGACCTTAATTCTGTTTTTTGGATAAGAAACAGAGGCATCAAACTTATTAGCGTATAAAAATTCATCAAAATTAGGAGCAATCTGATCAGCCTCTTTTATAACCGATTTTCGTATTACATTTTCTGTGAAAGCAATAAAATACTTAGCCGCCCCTAATTGTTTAATCTGATAGTCGGTATATCCGTCGCCGATTATATAAATTTCACCCTTTAGATTTAATAATCGTACGGCATTATATTTACCATTATCTTGAGTAAGAGGATTTTTCCGATCATAGCCGATAATATTTCCCGCTTTATTGTATATGAAAGTGTTAGCAAAAATATTTGAATTGGGAATTTGGAAAGTTTTCATTACCGGGATAATAAATTCTTTGAATCCTCCAGAAACGATATAGATAGAATCTTTATAAGTTTTAAAAAACTGTTTATTACGTTTAATAGAAAGAGTGGTCTTTCTTTTAAATAAGCGAACTATTGTCTCAACATCTTTTTTTGTTCCTTTAAAAAGTTTTAGTCTTTGTGATAAACTTTTCCTAAACGAAAGTTTGCCTTCCAATCCAAGATTGGTAATTACCTTTATTTTTTCATATATCTCATTCTTTTTTGGATTATTTTTTAAGGCGATTCGAGCTAGCTCTTCCAATCCCTCACTCTTAACAAAAGTGCTGTCAAAGTCAATAATAAAATATTTTTTTTGCATAATATCATCATTCAAAATGGATTGTGGCTTCTTCATAAAGGCGGACGATTTTTTTCTTCAAAAGTTCATCAAGTTCTTTGTTGAGTTGTTCCAATGATTTAGAGTTGTCAAAAAATATTAGAGGAATATTAATATTAAGACAACGGCCTTTAATAAGATGTCGTGTCACTCCGGCTGGGATAAGAGCTCCTGCTTTGACTATCTCGATTACCTGTTGAGGGGTAAAGTTGGGAAAAGAGACCATAAGATTATTATGAGGGGTTTCGTAAAAATTTAAATGAGGATGTTCGTAGAAAAAAATCCGGATATTACGGTTAGTTAAGGTAAAAGGGAGGATGGAACGGCTTATATTCTCTTTATAAAAAGAGACGATGTAATTAAATTTTTTAACTTTTTCTATAAAACTACCTTCTGTGTAGACCAAAAAAGAACCTTCTTTTTTGTCAACGATTGTCACTAATCTTCCATAATCCTTTTCTTTGATGTATCTTGACTCCATTTTGTCGATTTGAGCTTTTTTAATAATGAGACTTTTATTTTTTTTCAAATATCTGAAGAAATCATCTTTTTTTGCTTGGAAAAGATGAATCCAGGAAGAAAGGACAACCTCTTCCTGATTATTATAGTCAACTATCTGGCACAAAATATTTTTTATCCCTAATTTTTTGAAACAATTTAACCGGTTCATGCCATCAAGTTGTAAATATTTTTTATTTCCGAGCGAAGCAACAATAATCGGATCAGTTAAAATACCCCGATCCTTAAATTTTTCAATTAAAGCATCGCTTCTTGAAGAATCAAATTCTTCATGCATTAAAATATTTTTGGTTGGAACAATTTCCATACGGAAATGATCGGTTTTCATATTATTTTTTATCCAAAATTTTAATAATCTCATCAACAACTGTTTTTGTGCCTTTTTTCAAGGCTTCATTGGTCGAGGCACCGATATGGGGAGTAAGAATGACGTTGGATAATTTTCTCCAGGGCGAAGTTGGAGGGAGAGGCTCCTGCCAGAATACATCCAAAGCCGCTCCGGCAATCTTTTTTTCCTGAAGCAATTTAAAGAGAGCTTTTTCTTCAACGACTCCACCGCGTGAAGTATTGATGAAAAAGCTGGTAGGCTTCATTAATGAAAGTAAATCATTATCCACAAGGTTTTTTGTTTCATTATTTAGAGGCAGATGAATAGTAATAATATCGGAATGTTTAAAAATATATTTAAGAGAATTTGTTTTTTCGGTACGGCTGTAATAATCAACCTTGGCTCCAAAAGCGGTTAAAATTTTTGTTACGCTTTTTCCAACATGTCCGAAACCTACAACTCCAACTTTTTTACCTCCAAGCTCTTGTCCTTTAAAATCTCTCTTTAACCAGAGACCTTGACTCATAGATGAATAGGAGGGTGATAATTTACGAAGCAAAGATAAAATTAATCCCAAAGTAAGTTCCATTACTGATTCGGAGTTGGAATCAGGAGAATTAATAACGGCAATCTTTCTTTTCTTTGCCTCAATAACATTAATATTATCAAGGCCGCTACCAACCCGGCCAATTATTTTTAAGTTATAACCTTTATCAATTATTTCTTGAGTAACTTTAGTTCTACTACGAACAATTAATCCCTGGTAATTAGGAATAACTTTAATTAAATCTTGAGGAGTGATTTCTGGTTGGTAGTCAAAAGAAAACTTTGGATTTTTGATTTGATCAATGACGCTTTTATCGATTTTATCAGCGATTAATATTTTAAACATACGAGATTAGAAAATAGTTATTTGAAATTCGTGACTAGTTATAGAAATTAGAAACTAGAAAATAGTATTCAAAACTAATTTCCATTTTCTATCTTCTATTACGATTTTCTATTTTCAAACAACTACTTTCTAATTTCTTCTAACGATTTACGGAATGCCATAATAACTTGATCAAGATCAGATTTTGAAATATATCCCATATGGGCGACCCGAACGATTTTCCCTTTAAGTAAGCCCATGCCACCGGCAATTACCAAATTATATTTTTCCCTCAAAAGCTTTCTCCAGGAAGCCTCATTAACTCCCTCGGGCGGCCAGATAGAAGTGACTGTGGGTGACGCTTCTTTATCAGTAACAACTAATTTTAAACCAATCTTCCTTATCTGTCCGCGAAAATAATCTCGGAATTCAAGGTGTTTTTTGAATATTTTTTCCCGGCCTTGTTCTTTCATTAAAGATAAAGCTGCCTGAAGACTAAATAAAACCGAAACAGCCGGAGTGGCTGGTGTCTGATTTTTTTGAGCAAATTTTTCGTATAAAGCAAGATCTAAATAGTATTTTGGTATTTTTGATATTTTTTGTCTTTCCCAGGCAGCCTTGGATACGGAAACCATAGCAATTCCGGGGGATGACATCCAGGCTTTTTGAGAGGCAGTGACTAAAACATCAATTTTAAGATCATCCATTGGCAGGTTAACACCACCAAGAGAACTGACAGAATCAACTAAAAGAAGAGGTTTATCAAGGTGACTTTTTACAATTGGAGCAATAGAGAATAAATCATTTAAAACTCCTGTCCCTGTTTCATTATGGGTAATAAAAACAGCGGCAAGTTTTTTTGTTTGATTTAGAGTTTGTTGAACTGTTTCTTTTCTAACCGCCGTTCCCTCAGGGAATTGAATTTGAACAACATTTAAACCGTATCTTCTGGCTATTTCGGCCCAACGGTTTCCAAATTCTCCACAGGTAAAAAAGACAACCGAGTCACCTGGTGAAAAAAAATTAACAACGGCTGTTTCCAAACCAGCCGTGCCTGATGCGGTCAAAAGATAGATAGGATTTTTTGTTTGGAAAAAATATTGAAGATTAGCGACGACTTCCTGATGAACTTTTTCATAACTTTTACCCCGATGGCTGATCATTTGTTGGGAAAGAGAAGATAGAACTTGCGGGGGTAATGGGGTTGGTCCGGGAATCCTCAAGTTTGCCATAGTGGAGAAATAATACCCAATTTAGATTAAAATATCAATAATGATTAACAAAATATTATTTTTTCTATTTCTTTTACTCCTTCCTACCCAACTTGGTAAACATTTCTTTCTTCCCTTTTCCTATCTCTCCGGAGTTCGGGTTGATTATCTTGCCCCAACAGTTTATTTGACGGATATTATTATTTTCTTATTGGTGATTTTTAATTTCAAAACAGTCTTTAAATTCTTTAATAACAAAAAAGTTTTCCTTATTTTATTTCTTCTATTAATTAATATTTTGTTTTCCCGTCTTCCGGCGATTTCTTTTTATTGGCTAATAAAAGTTATTGAGTTGTTGATGGTTATTTCTTTCGCCAAAAAAATATTAGTAACTTTGAAAGAAAAATCTATTTTAGTGGCTTTACTTATATCAGGGCTATTTGAACTATTTTTATCTTTAATTCAATTAGTTAATAAACATTCGGTTCAAGGAATTTTTTATTATTTTGGAGAGAGACTGATTTCCCTTTCAACGCCCGGTGTTGCTAAAGCATCCCTCCAAGGAATTGAGTTTTTAAGGCCTTATGGCACTTTTTCTCACCCGAATTCTTTAGCAGGATTTTTTCTTATTTTATATTTTTTCGTCTCGACTTATAAAAAATTTAACCGTTATTTATTAATAAAATATTTATTTTTGTTAATCTCAAGCATCTTAATTTTAATTTCTTTTTCTAAAATAGCAATTTTTACTTATTTGTTTTTATCGATCGTCTATTATCTAACATCTAACAAACTAAAATGCCGCCTATGCGTTCTTGCCAGACTGTTTATGATCGTGGTAGTTTCTTTTATCTTTCTTCAGGCTGTCACAGACCCTTTGACGATTAATAAAAGAATAGAGTTGATGAGAAATTCGATAACGGTTATTTTTAATCACCCAATATTTGGCGTTGGTTTAGGAAATTATTTAATAGAACAAGCAAAATTTTCTTCAAAATATTATCTTTTTTTTAATCAACCGGTTCATAATATTTTTCTTCTTTTTTTAAGTGAGACAGGATTAATTTTAGGAGGATTTTTATTATATCAATTAATCAATCTATTGATACAACGACGATTAACAAAAAATCAATGGTTAATAATTTTCGCAATTATTTTTACAGGTTTTTTTGATCATTACTGGTTAACCTTGCAACAGAACTTTTTATTAATGGGATTGGTTATGGGAGCGATTCTATCCCGTTTTTCACCTGCTGATTGAGATCGGTTAGCAGTATTAATGATTGATTTAAACCTTGTGGTAAGACCTTTATTAATTCTTCTATTAATTCCTTATGTTTAGCGTTACTGAGCTTCAAAATTTGGATAAAATTCGAAGGGGCCTGATTACCCTGTTTTTTTGCCGATGTAAGCAAGTTAGGAATTTTTAGAAAATATTTTTCTCCTTTGGTGAAAGTGTCAATTGCCAGCTGATTTTTTCCTTTGCGGGCCAAAAACAGAGACATAGCCGCTCTTTTATCAGAATACAAAAGATATAGCTCGGCTTTTTTTAGATTGTCTCTTGTCAAAAAATCAGTAATTCTATCCCTGATAATTTTGGTTATGTAAAGAGGGCTATCGGGCAAGAGACCGGGATATGGCAAATTATAAACGACTTTTTCTTGAGGGATTTTAACCAACGAGTCAGAAGCACCAAAAACAAAATAGGTGAGTAAGGGCATGATAAAAATAAAGGCAATCAGCAAGAAATAACGACCTAAATTCTTCATAAGTATGTAACCATTATACAACAAATCCCTCACCATTTTATAGTATTTATGGTGAGGGATTATTATCCTTCGACTTCGCTCAGGATGATTTCGATTGAATCGAAATCACTTCACCATTCTTTTCAAACTTTTTCCAGCGGTAAAACCTGGAGTTTTTGTCGCCGGGATTTGAATTTCGGCACCAGTTTGAGGATTTCTTCCTTTTCTGGCGGCACGTCGTCTAACCATAAAAGTACCATATCCGGTAACAACCACTTTTTCACCTCTTTTCAAAGCGTCAGACATGGTGGAAAAAACGGTGTTGACAGAATCTTTGGCGGCTTTAGCGGTAAGACCAGCTTTTTTTGCAACTTGAGCGACTAAATCTGCTTTTGTCATATTGTATCACCTCACTTTCTGGAGACAATCAACTATTAATAATTAACCCTAAACCAGAATAAATTCGGTTCAGGGCAGGCAATTAACAATCAAAGAATAATGAATTCTTGGCCTCCTGTCAATCTATATTTAAAATATCTTATTATAACAATCTATATCAAATGTAGGGCAATGGGACGGGGTAAAATAGGGTCAGTCCTTTTTCAAAGGTCTGACCCTAAATAAATTCAGATTTTAGTAGTTACTTCAGCTCTTGTTTCTCTAATAACCGTTACTTTTATCTGTCCAGGGAAAACTTCAAACTTTTGTTCAAGTTCTTCTTTGATTTTATTGGCAGTAATAATCGCTTCATCATCGGTCATTTCATCGGGTTTAACTATCACTCTCAGTTCCCGGCCGGCCTGAAGAGCATAAGCATCTTTAACACCTCTTTTGGTTTTGGCAACATCTTCAATTGTTTTGATCCTTTTTAGATATTCGCCAAAGTCTTCATGGCGAGCTCCGGGTCGGCCGCCTGACACGGCATCGGCAATGTAAACAACGACTGCCTCAAGAGTAGTAAAAGGAACATCTTCGTGATGACTAGCAACGCAGTCAATTACATTCTGGGGAAAGCGGTTTTTTTTCAAAATCTCAACCCCAAGATCGATGTGTGATCCTTCTTTATCAGTTATTACTTTACCGATATCATGAAATAAGCAACCAAGTTTGACTAAGTTTACATCAAGTTTTAATTCATAAGCCAGAGCGACTCCGATTCTTGTTTCCTCAAGAGTATGAGCAATCATATTCTGGCCGTAAGAATAGCGGTATTTAAATTTTCCTAAAAGTTGAGTTAATTCGGCTGGAAGATTAAAAATACTGACCTGATGAGCTAATTCTTCACCGGCTTTAAAAATAATTTTGTCAACTTCTTCCCGGGTTTTTTTGACAATTTCTTCAATTCTTTCCGGCTGGATTCGTCCATCTTTGATTAATCGTTCTAATGACATGCGGGCGACTTCACGGCGGATAGCATCAAATGAAGACAGCCTGATAACTTTTTCTTCTTCAAGATCGACATCAACTCCGGTCGCAATTTCAAAAGCTCTGATGTTACGTCCATCTTTTCCTATAATTCTTCCTTTGTAGTCTTCACTGGGGAGATTAATGACGGATAAAGTATATTCGGAAACATAATCAATAGCTCCGTACCTGATAGCGTCAACCAATATCTGTTTGGCTTTATCATCGGAGGTAATCTTAATTTCTTCTTCAGCGGCCTTAATTTTTTTAGCAACGTCTCCTTTTAATTTGTCTTCCCAACCGCGAAGTAATAAATCTTTTGCCTGATCTTTTGTTAATCCAGAAATCTTTTCCAACTTTTGCAGTAGTTGATCTTTTTTGGATTCCAATTCTTTTTTAATTGATTCAACATTATTTTTGACATCCAGGACCGACTGTCTTTCCCGGTTTGCAAGACCTTCTTTTTCTTCAATTTGCTCTTCACGATGAGCCAATCTCTTCTCTACCTCAAGAGCATCAGTCACCACCTTTCTTGCTTCTTCTTGAGCTTTATAAGTAATCGTTTGCGCCTCTTGTTTGGCTTTAGCTAATAATTCATCTCTTTCTTTCTTTAACGAAATAAATTTCTTAAAAAATTTTACTAACATAATAATTTAATGAGGCTTTGGGAAGATATATCAAATATTAAAACGCAAAAATCAAAGTAACACTGATATGGCTAAAAATGAATAAATTCTTGCATTTTGATCGGTCATTTCTATAATTAATATTTGATTTTTAATCTCCCTAAGCAATTTCTAATAACTACATTTTACTCCTTGTTTATTAAATCTTCAATTGCTTTTTTACTTATCTCATAATTAAATCCCCGCCGTTGTAAAAGTGACAGGGCTTTTTCAAAGCGTTTTTGTCTAGGTAGAGTTTTTATTATTTCCCAACGGTGAGTAAGAGTTTTTTCGGCCAATTCTTCTTCATTAATTTCAGTATTGGAAAAATATTCGTCAACAAGTTCTTTATCAACTCCAAATCTATTTAGTTCCTGTTTAATAGCATAAATTCCTTTAACTTTTGTTGCTGTTCTTGATCTAACCAAATAATCAATAAACGCTTTATCATCAAGAAATTTTAATTCTATTAAATGTTTGATAACTTTATCAACCGCCTCATGCGACCAATGAGTAGTTTTTACTTTTTTATAAAGATGGTCACGGGTTTCCTTGATTGTCCGTGGGCGGAATTTGAGATAGAAATAGGCTATGTTTAAAAGTGGAATCAAGTCATCTTCCATAAATTAATACTACCAATCCAGACCAATACTACAAATACTACCAATAAATATTAAAAATAAAAAAACAAATAACTAAACAATTAAATCATTTGCTTATTAAAACATTTATTGGTCGGATTATTTCTTGGTTAACTGTTTCAGTATCTGCTCCCTCACCTTACTATCTTTCATCAAAATTTCTTTTACTTCTTCCTTTCCATGACCCAAGACTTTTTCACCATATTTAATAAACGAGCCGCTTTTAATTAATAATCCCGCGTTAATCGCCGCATCAACTATCCCCTCTTCTTTATCTATTCCGGTGGCAACAATTACCACTTCGGCTTCTTTAAAAGGCGGCGCCACTTTATTTTTTATTACTTTAATCCTAATTCTGACTCCGTAAACCTGATTGTTTTTTTTCAAGGTTTCAATTTTTCTGACATCCATCCGGATGCTGGAATAAAACTTTAAAGCCAGTCCGCCCGGCGTTGTTTCCGGATTGCCAAAAAACACGCCAATTTTTAATCTCAACTGATTGGTAAAAATAATCGTGGTTTTGGATTTGGAAACTACTCCGGTTAACTTTCTTAACGCTTGAGACATTAAACGCGCCTGAAGGCCCATCTGAGCGTCTCCCATTTCGCCTTCAATTTCTGCTCTCGGAACAAGAGCTGCTACGGAATCAACAACTACTAAATCAATTCCACCAGATCTAATCAAAGTTTCTGCAATTTCCAAAGCTTGTTCACCAGTATCAGGTTGGGAAACCAAAAGATCCTCGAGTTTGACGCCAAGAATTTTTGCCCAAGCTAGATCTAAACCATGTTCAGCATCAATAAAAGCCGCTACTCCACCGGCTTTTTGCGCTTCGGCAATAATTGAAAGACAGACAGTGGTTTTTCCGGCTGCTTCCGGCCCAAAAATTTCAACAATTCTTCCTCTTGGAATTCCGCCGACTCCAAGAGCCGTGTCTAAAGTTGGGATACCAGTTGAAATAACATCTACCGGCACAACTGATCCCTGCCCTAGTCTCATAATCGATCCCCGGCCAAACTGTTTTTGGATCGCATCAATCGCCGTCGTCACTGCCTGTCTTTTTTCCGAATCATGTGATTTCATATAAAAGTTATAAAATTTATAATCATTATAATTATTATTATTTACCAGCATTTGTCCACCGCTTATAACCTACAAAAGATAGATTAAGCTGATTACAATCATCCCCCAGAACCCAATGGTCACAATTAATGGAATATCAGTGGTAATTGTTTGTTCCGGCCTTTCCCCCTCTGCTTTCTCATACAAAAGTTGGGCATAACGGGCAACTCCGTAAACGACCAATGGAATTGTAATCATCAACCATTTTCTTGCCTCAAACCCCGGGAATGTTTGATTAAAAAACTTAGAAACTATTGTTTCTGCCTGTGGTGGTCTTTCAACATAAGCATAGGTGGCGTAGGCAATGATTGTTGCGGTGCCAAAAGTATAGGTAAGAAAGTCTAGAAAATGTTCTTTATAGCGGTACAAAGATAAACGGGCTTTAATTCCATGAGCAACCAATTCGGCATGACGTTTGACAGCTGCCATAAAAAGAGAACCGAAAAATATTGTTAGAAGTAGCCAAATTGGAATGTGATAACCAGTAGCCACTTCTCCGGCAAAAGTTCTGATCATAAAAGAAAAAGAAATCGTAAAAATATCAATTACCGGTTGCTTTTTTAAGGTAAAAGAATAAAAAAAATGAAGAAGAATAAAAAATAAACTCAAGAAAAAAAACGGTAAGGAAAAAAACAAGGCAAGAATTAAAGAAATCAAACTTAAAACAAAGACGATAAAAGTTGCTTCAGGCATTGAGAGATCACCGGAGGCAATTGGTCGGAATTTCTTTATTGGATGTTCTCGATCAAAAGGATAATCAATAATATCGTTTAAAACATAAGAAGTTGATGACAGTAAACAGAAAATGAAAAAAGCATAAAAAGATTTTAATAAAAGATCTAAATCAAAGAGTTTTCCGGAAAAAATTATTGCTGTAAAAATCACAAAATTCTTGATCCATTGATTAATGCGGAGAGCATAAAAATAAGTCCGGAATTTGTTATTTTTCATCTCGATTTGAATTATACTAAATCTTTAATTAACATAGTATATTAAATATATGTCACCCTATCAAAAAAAAATAAAAAAACCTTGGGGGTATGAGATTCATTGGACTCCTTTAAATTTGCCGTATGTTGGGAAAATATTACACATCAATGTGGGTAAAAGATTATCTCTCCAATATCATGATAAAAAACAGGAAACTTGGTACATAATCAAAGGCAAAGCCAAAGTGATTTGGGACAATGAGCAAAAAGAATTGGTAGAAACAAAATTGGAATATGGTAAGGGATATACTTGTACAGTTGGTCAGCGACATCGACTGATTGCCATTGCGGACTGTGATATCATTGAAGTTTCGACTCCTGAAATTGGGATTACCTATAGGTTGGAAGATGACTATCGTCGGCCTGATGAAACCGAAGAGTTGAGAAAAAAAAGATAACTATGAATATCGACTTTAAAAACGTTTCAAAACATTATGCTGCGCGGACTCATGAAAAAATGAAAGAGGTTTTAATGGATTCGAATGGAGCCGGACCATCGATTCATTATTACATGATTCGTGGCGGTAAGGATCAAAAAAATATTACTGTTTGGGAACCCGGCACAGTAAGCGGTGAATACATAAAAACATATGGTCACTATCATGTGGGGAAACTTGATGAAACCTATTGGGTAATTTTTGGAACAGGAGTTGCTTTATTACAAAAATTAGCACTTGATGAAAATGGAAATATGATTCCGAATGTTGTGGAAGAATTTAAGGCAATTTCAGTTAAACAAGGCGATCAAGTCTATATGCCGGCTGGATATGGACACTTAGTGGTTAATACTGGGATTACTTATTTTGTCACTACCGATGACAGTCCGGTTAACTTTGAAGAAAAAGATCCAGTGTCTTTGCCCGGTCATGCTGACTATCAACTGGTTAAACAAATGAAAGGTTTTGCTTATTATGTAGTTGAACATCAAGGAAAACCAGCTTTCGTAAAAAATAAACTTTATAAAGAAATAAAAAAAGAAGATTTAGGTGGGTTGTTAATCATAGAAAAATAATTTTTTATTAATTGGCTTTGATCATGGGAAGGCTGTGTAAATCAGCCACTGTGCCGCAACGGTTATAGTCCGAGACCATCCAAAGCCTTTGACCCCGAGCAGGGATGATTATGGTTTTACTAAAAGAACTACAATATCATGCTTTTGTTGGCGAAGAGGAATCTTTGGCAAAATTTGGGTTTAACCCTCGAGAAAACGTTTCTTCGTTAGATAAATTTTCTCAGCAACTGGAATCTCATGCATTGCACGTCATTGAAGATAGACCGGTTTCTAATGTCTATTCGTACTTTATTGACAATGGAGAAATCTATCTTGACGAAAAAAAAGAAGAAAAACTTTTTGTCGATCCGGAAGAGCGGGATGGACTGTCTTTGACGGGAACAAAAGAAGCAATCAGAAAAGCGTTGCTTTATCCCGGGCAAATTGTATTTTTATATAGTCCACCAGGACAAGTTGCTTTTGAAAGAGGAACAAAATATGACAAAGTAAAACCATACCCGGATGGTCAGCTTTATTTGCTTGTTGGTAAAAATGACAATCAAGTAGACGCCATGGCAATTTCTGTTTCAAAAGAGCAAGAAAAACAAGTCCTTCAAACTTTTTTAGGAAAGAAAGACCTTAATTATGGAGGTTTTGACGATGAGATTGCAAAAATAAAATATTTTTTGACTAATCCAACGAAAACAGATTGGAATATCGATGACTTTTTAGCTTATTTGGAAGACATTTCTTACTTAAATAATTTTTCCGTTTATAAAAATGTTCATAACGAGGAGTTTTTGTTATCCGACATACTTTATGATTTGCGACGAGGTTGGATGAAAAGAATAAGGCCAAAAATAAAAATAGATTATCAACAATCATTTGAGATGATTCAGGAAGGTAACGTTGGAGAAGCCTATTTAAATCAGTTACAAAATTATTTTCCTATTTATGCTAGAAATGGAAAGATGCCACTAGGCGGAGGTTGTGGTGGGAATGATACTGAAAATGATCTTGATCCATTAAAAGATTTTGGGAAGACTAATCCATTATCTACCAATTACCGATTATCAACACCATCGATCCAAGACATTATGAAAAAGAATAAGGAAGAAGACTCTGATGAATATGGTTCTTTAAAATTTCACTGTCCAGTTTGCAATGGAGAACATACCAGACCGCGGCATGTTTTATTAGAAACATGTCCTGTTAAAGGAAAAGAAATTCCCAAATGTTAAAGGTGTGCCCATACAACCTCGTAGGTTAGATGAGGCTAAATAGTTATATTAATTCTGCGACTTGCTTTCCCAACTTGACCGCATAATTTGTTCCCCGATCATAGGGATAGGTCATATCAAGATTGGCGATAAAAAAGTTTTTGATCGGAGTAATATAATTAGGTTTATTTTTTACAAATTCTTTATCAAAAATCGGCTGGGCAAAGGAAGAACGAAATACATAGAAATTAAGAAATTGAGAAATTAGGAAATTTGGGTTAATTTTTTTTAGGTAAGGCGTCACATAGTCCAATAATTCTCTATCCCCCATATTCCATTTTCTATCTTCTAATTTGACGTACCATCCCAAATAAGCAATATGTTTATTTCCATAATGTTTTTTATCGATAAAGTTAGTGTGCTGGACAATCCCCATAATCGGAATTTTGGGGGTGGAAATATTAAGCCAATAAGTTTTGTCAAGAATAGGCCCATCTGTTTCTAATATTAAAGTTAGCGCATGCAGGTATTTAATCTTCGACAATTGATTAAGATAATTTTTCGGTAAGACTGTCGGGGAGATTTTGGTCAGTACTGGAGTAGGCAAAGTTGAGATGACAACATCGTATAATGTATTATTAATAATAAATTTATTCCCCCTTTTTTTAATTTCTTCAATTTCATAATCGGTTGATATGTTAGCTCGCAAAGTTTTTAATTTATCAGCGATATAATTGATTAATATTTGAAATCCACCTTCAACATAACCCAAATTCTTTGTTCTTTTTTTAATCCTAGCCCAGATAAATGATGCTAAAATATTTCCCGCATAATCTCCGTATTTTTCCCGAAAGAGCTGTTGCCACAAGATATTCCAGACTTTTTTCCCCATAGTTTTTCTCAAAAACTCTTTACTCGTTTGTTGTTCATAAAGAAGCAAAAAAGGGGAAAGTTTAAGAAAGGTAATTACTATTCCGGCTCGTAATTTATCAATGATGTTTAAATAGGGGAATTTGAGAAGGTCGAGGGGTGTGTCTAAGGGGAAAATTGCTTCATTGTTAAACAACGAGGCCGTTACAGGAGAACGAAAAAATATTTTATCAAACCCAATCTCCTTGGCAAAATTTAAAATATCCGAATCGTTGGCAAATAAATGATGATAGGCCCGTTCTAAATACCAATTCCAATTTTTGGATCTAAATCCGGAAGCAAGACCACCGAATACTTTTTCTTTTTCAAAAACAGTCACCCGATGATTTTTTTTAGCGAGATAGTAAGCGGCAGTTAAGCCGGTAAATCCACCTCCTAAAATGGCTATGTTCATTCATAAAATGATATTAAAAAAAAATCCTCTTGACAAGAATAAATTTATTCGTTACACTATTACTGTTTTACAGTAAATCAGTAAATTAATAATTTACACACAAAATATGACACAACTCACTGCTACAGTCCAATTTCAAAGCCGTGGAATTCTCAATATCCCAAAATCTATAAAAGAGATGTTTCAAATCACCAAAGGTACTCTGGCAAAAATATTTGTGAGGGATGACATGATTGTTATCCAACCGGTTGAAACCGTTTCTTCTTCTCAATTTAAACCCCGAATTTTTTCTAAAAGAGAAATTGCCAGGTGGATAAAAGAAGACACTCTTGATAAAAAAACTCTCATAAAGTTTGATAAAAAACTAAAAAGTTATGAGAATTTAAATGATCCTATTATAAAAAAATGGCGTAAAAACTAAGTTATGCCTAAAATATTTTTTGATGCGGATATTCTTTTCTCTCTCTCATATGCAAAAAATCCAATGAGTGGTGCAAAGCGAATTATTCTTCAAGGATATTTAGAAAAATATTTTTTTATAACAAGCGCCAGAGTGATAGAAGAAGCAAAGAAAAATCTTTTTGCTTATAATAATTCTGATTATTTAAAAAGATTAGGTGAAATATTAGCGGATTTTAACTTTTTGGTGATTGAAATTTTAGACGAGAAACTTGTTAATTTATATAAAGATATTGTCCACGAAAAAGATACCCATGTTTTAGTTGGTGCTATTCAATCAAAAGCAGACTATCTTCTGACTTTTAATAAAAAACATTTTCTCACCCCAAAACTTAAAAAACTCGATCTCAAACTTCAAGTAGTAACTCCAAAGGAATTCATTGAGAAAGTGATTTTGACACAAGCTTCATAAATTCCTTAGTTTATTTAATAACCTTTTCTTACGAGATAGTAAGCGGTAGTTAATCCGGTAAATCCTCCTCCTAAAATAGCTATCGTCATAAGTGTTTTATTCCGCTTTATTATAAATTGGCCAAACATAATCCCAACTTTTATTTTTATTAAATAACGAGGCGATTAATTCTTTTATTCCTATAGACGTATAAACAAAAACAGATAAAATAAGTAAAGGAAAATAATGAAGTTTTGACAGTCTTTTTTCTGTTATTAATATCAATAAATAGATTACAAATGAGATTAATAAAAATACTAAAGTCATTAAAATAACAAATTTATTTCCAGTAAAAAGGAAATATGGCCAAATTGGTAGGCTAATTATTGATAATGAAGAATAGCCCAGAGTGAAAAAAGAAGTAAAATCTTGTATTTTGGTTATTTCCTTTAATACCGCCGGAACCGATCTTCGCATAAATTGCTCTATATCTGAAAGTCTGTTGGGATTAGCCTGGATTGGTCTAACCTCGGCATCAACAATAATTTTAAATCCTTGTTTTTGGGCCTCATAGGAGAATAATAAATCTTCAATAAAGCTTTTTTTAAATTTAATTTTTTTTAGAACCGTTCTTTTCATCAAGCAACCAAATCCAAAGAATCGACTTAATTTAAATATTTTTGAAAGATTGGTCATAAGAGAATTTAAAACAAGGGTAGTAATATAACTCATTTTATGGACAAAAGTTTTGGTTGACGAATAAACATAAGGAGAAACTATAATATCTCCATCATTTAGTCGACTAACCAGATGGGTTAACCAATTTGTAGGTAAAACACAATCAGCGTCAGTAAAGGCAATAATTTTATTTTTAGCCATTTTTATTCCTCTGTTTAGAGAAAACCACTTTCCTTTTCTTACTTTTTCCTGAAGAAAAATAATTTTGCCTTTTTTTTGGTATTGTTGACAGATAAAAGAAGTGTTGTCATTACCTCCGCCGATGACAATAATTTCTAGTTTATCTTTAGGATATTTTTGGTTAAGAAGTGATTCAATACATTTTCCTATCCTTAAACTCTCATTCCAAACCGCTACCACAAAAGAAACCGTTGGGATTTTGGTTGTTTTACTAACTTTTTTTCTAATGAATAAACTAATTATAAATAATAATTCGGTTAATAAAATAATAAACATCCAAGCGATTGATAAAACAGATAAAACTATATTCATAAAATACCTCTAATTATAAGATATAAAAACAGAATTTAGGGTTTTTTATAATTCCCGCAGTTTTACCGAGTAAAAAACGCATAGAGTGTTATTTTGCTCTTTTTTGCCATTCAATAAGAACAGTTTCAATAAATATCGTTGTTGGCACAGCTAAAATTACCCCCATTATCCCGGCGATTTTTCCACCAATAATTAAAACAATAAGAGTGATGATTGGATGTAAGCCAACGGCTTTTTTCATGACAATAGGAACGATTAGATTATTTTCTAATTGCTGAACAATAAAATAAAGGGCAATTATCGATAATCCTGAAGCATAAGATTGAGATAAACCGATAAAAAAAGCTGGAATAGTGGCAGTAATTGGACCGAGACCGGGGACAACTTCAAGCAGACCTGACAAAACTGCCAAAGCCAGACCATATTTCATTCCCATTAAACTTAGTCCAACATAAGTTAAAAGTCCAACCACAATCATTAAAATAATTTCTCCCCAAAACCAACCACTCAT
The DNA here is from genome assembly GCA_964396395.1 of uncultured Gammaproteobacteria bacterium. Classification (GTDB taxonomy): domain Bacteria; phylum Patescibacteriota; class Microgenomatia; order UBA1406; family GWC2-37-13; genus GWC2-37-13. The sequence goes on from CAYNFC010000003.1 coordinate 104,892, forward strand.
TCGCCTTTGAGCACGTTCTGATATTAAATTAATTTTATTTAATTCAATATCATCAAAAAAATTTCCTAACAATCTTTGAGCAAGATTTTTTTCTAAAATAAAATAGAAACCAAAAAATAAAGTTGAAGTGACAAAGATAACATTAGAAAAAGCAGTTTTGATTAGATTAATAGTCTCATTGGCTAAACTGGGAATATTATTAGAAAGAAAACTCAAATTAAAATTAGAGGATAAAGTCGGAAAGACTTTAATAATAATATTAGGTAGGTTTTTAAAGAGAACAATGATCTCGCCGGCTAAAGGGGGGATAATCAAAGCAAATAAATAAAAAATAGTAAAAACAAAGATAAAATAAACTATAAAAGAACCAATTGATCGATGTATTTTTTTTGTTTCTAAAAAATCAACCGGTTGACGTAAAGCCCCGGCGATGATAAAAGCAATAAAAAGAGAAAAGATTAAATCTTTTATCAACCAAATAACCCCTAACAATAAAATAAAACCAACTGTAAAGATAATTGTTTTTGAAGAGATTTCAATTTTTTGCGGCATATAAAGATATTATATCATCCTTTTGCCAAAGCCAGAACATAAACTTTTTTTACCCCCGCTTTTTTTAAAACCCGGGCCGCTTCTTTTATAGTTGATCCACTGGTAACCACATCGTCAATTAATATTATTTCAAGGGCGTGATGAATCACGCCCCTACAATCAAGATTAATGGCAAAAGCACCCCTAATATTTAAATAACGTTTTCTTTTATCTTCTATTTGGGCCTGTGCCGACGTCTCCTTTTTCCGGACGAGAAGATCAACGATGGGGAAGTTAAGAAATTTCTGAAAAAACTTGGCAATTAAAAAAGCCTGATTAAAGCCCCGTTCATTATATTTATTTTTTGTTAGTGGAATTGGCTGAAAGACAAAACCCGGAGAAAGCTTCTTATAGAAGCTTAATTTTATAATTACCTGGGGTTTAATAATTCTGTAAAACTCTTGCCAGACCTCAGTGGCCAAGCGGTATTTAATATTTTTGACAATTTTTTTTAACATGGGACTGTAATAATATAAAGAAATCAATCCGTCAACGTTAAAATTCTTTCTACAACCCAGATGGGTTAGCCCGAAGAGAGAGGACTTTTTACAATAAAGACAAACATCTTGGTTAATTGGTTTTAATTTATTTTGGCATGAAAAACAAAGATAGGCACCGATGTAGCCGCAGCCGAGACAGAATTTCGGAAAGAATAGATCTTTGAGAAACATAGGATTTATTACGATTATAACAATAACAACCCTGATGTTTTGTTCACAGTTTTAAGAAGATTTTATTATTAGTTTAATCAAAAAAACATTTTGAGGCTAATAACCCACAGGTTGACAGGTTGATATGGTTTTGATATATTTAGACCTCTTGATAACCGCCAGGTAGTGTTCTAAATTTTATATCACACTATATGTTTTGTATCTTTTGCCAGCATCGTGATACCGAAGTGATAGAAACAAGAGTATCTGAAGATGGAACAACCATCAGAAGAAGAAGATTTTGTCCGAAATGTGACAAACGTTTTACCACCTATGAAAGGGTGGAAGAGTCGCCAATAATAGTCATTAAAAGAGACGGAACAAGAGAAAGATTTGATCGGGAAAAACTAAAGAGCGGACTTTTTAAATCTTGTGAAAAAACCACGGTCACGGCAGAAATAATTGATAAAATAATCAACGAAGTTGAAAATGAATTAAAGGAAGAAGATACAACTGAAATAGAAAGTAAAGTGATTGGTAATTTAGCGGCCAAACGTTTAAAAAAAATTGACAAAGTGGCTTATATTAGGTTTTCCTCGGTTTTCAAACGGTTTGTAGATCTGGATGATTTCGAGGAAGAGTTAAAAAAAATAATATGAAACTAAAAGGAATTTCAGAAAAGGTTTTTTTGGACCGTTATTCCTTAAAAGATAAATCAGGTAAATCGATAGAAAAAAGACCTGAAGAAATGTGGGTTAGAATTGCCAAGGCTGTTTCAATAGTTGAAAAAAAATCCAAACAGAAAAAGTGGGAAAAAGAGTTTTATTCAGTTTTAAAAGACTTTAAATATGTGCCTGGAGGGAGGATTTTATCTGGCGCCGGAACCGGTTTTGCGGTTTCTTTTTATAACTGTTTTGTTATTCCCTCTCCCGCGGACTCAAGAGGAGGAATTCTTGAGACTTTAGGACAGATGGTAGAGATTATGGCCCGCGGTGGCGGCGTTGGCATTAATCTTTCTTCTCTTCGTCCCCGAGGAGCTAGAGTCAATAAAGTTAATGGTTTTTCATCAGGTCCTATAAACTGGGCTGAGCTTTTTTCCGTAGCGACTAAAGACATTATTCAACAAGGGGGAACGAGACGGGGAGCCCTAATGCTTATGCTTTGGGATTGGCATCCCGATATTGAAGAGTTTATTACCGTTAAACAGGACCTGCATAAAATTAACGGGGCCAATCTTTCTCTTTGTATCTCCGATACTTTTATGGAGGCGGTTGAAAAAGATAAAGACTGGCCGCTTCTGTTTCCTGACATTAAAGATCCGGAATATGATCAAAAATGGACCGGGGACATGGAAGCTTGGAAAAAATTAGGAAAGAAAGTAATTGTCCATAAAATTGTTAAGGCAAGAAAGATCTGGGATTTGGTGGCAACGGCCGCCTGGAAATCAGCCGAGCCCGGGGTAGTCTTCATGGAAAGATATAACAAACTTTATAACAATTATTATTGGAACAAGATCATTTGTGTCAACCCTTGCGTTACCGGAGACACTTTAGTCAATACCACCAACGGATTGATTACAATGAAAAAACTTTATGAAAAGCACTTGCCTTTTAGAATCGTAGTGAACGGAAAAGACTATCTTTCAACTGCCGTTAAGTTGACCGGAAAAAAACAGGTTTACCGTCTGATTACTAAAGAAGGATATCAATTAAGATTAACAGCAGATCATAAGGTTTTTACTCCTTCTGGGAAAAAGTCGGCAGGCGAACTTAAAAAAGGCGAAAAAATTATTTTGGCAACAGGCGGATATTTTGGAACAAAAGGAACATTGGATGAAGGCAGAGTTTTAGGTTGGTTGGTCGGTGACGGATCAATAAAAAAAGATGTCGTTACTTTATATTTTTATCAAAAAGAAAAACAAGAACTGGCTCCCAGATTTGCTTTGATGGTGGAGAAAATGGTTGAAGGAGAACAGGTCGTTGCCCGGCCTTATCATATTGCTCCCCAGTATATTGACAAAGAGAATAAAGCTGTGATTGAGTCGGTAAGATTATGGCGAATTGCTTACCGATACGGTTTATCTCATGAAAATAAATATCAAGTACCGGAAACGATTTTTGCCGGTTCGGAAGGCATTCAGAGAGGATTTTTACAGGGAATATTTTCTAGTGATGGAACAGTAATTGGGACTATAGAAAAAGGAGTTAGTGTCAGATTGACATCAATAAAAAAATCTCTTCTTATTAGTGTCCAAAGATTACTTTTAAATTTTGGCATTTTTAGTAAAATCTATGAAAATCGTCGTCAAGAAGGAAAAAGGTTTTTACCTAATGGTCGAGGAGGACTAAAACTATATAATTGCCAAGCCTATCATGAACTGGTAATTTCCAAAGAAAACTTAATAAAGTTTTCCGGATTAGTGGGATTTTTACAACAGGAAAAACAAAACAAACTGCAATCTTTTCTTTCTTTATACCGTCGCGGCCCTTATAAAGAAAAGCCGGAGGCGACTTTCTTGAGATTAGAAAGAGAAGAAATTGAGGAAGTTTTTGACATTACTGTTGAAGGAATTCACGGCTTTTCCGCTAACGGACTATTGGTTTCTAATTGTGGAGAAGAGGGACTTCCGCCTTGGGGCGTTTGTAATTTAGGATCGATAAATTTATCAGCTTTAGTTAAAGGAAAAGATATTGATAAAAAAGGCCAGTTTGATTTTGCTTCTTTAAAAAAAATTGTGAGAACGGCAGTTCGTTTTCAGGACAATGTGGTTGATATGGATCCTTATGTTTTTGATGGCATCAAAAGGACCCAACTTGAAGGAGAACGTAGAATTGGCTTGGGGACAATGGGATTAGGTGATGTTCTAATTAAATTGCATCTTCGTTATGGAACGCCCGAGTCAATAGAATTTATTGATAAAGTTTATAAACTAATTAGAGACGAAGCTTATCAGGCTTCGTCTAAATTTGCTCGCGAAAAAGGCAGTTTTGCCAAATATAACCGGAAACTTTATCTTGAAGGAAAGTTTGTCAGTGAGTTGACTGATGATGTGAAAAAATCGATTAAAAAAAACGGAATAAGAAATTCTTTACTTTTGATGCAGGCGCCGACCGGGTCAACTTCTTTAATGGCAGACACAACAAGTGGAATAGAACCGGTTTATGAATTTGAATTTATAAGGCATGATAGATTAGGTGACCATATTATCCGTCATCATCTTTATGATGTTTGGTATAAAAAACATGAAAAGGAAATCAAGGAAGGGAAAGTACAAAAACCCGACTGGTTTGTCTCGGCCAATGAACTATCTCCGGAAGATCATGTTAAAGTTCAAGCAGCCATTCAAAAACACGTTGATGCTTCAATCTCAAAAACAGTTAATGCGCCAAGAACCCATACGGTTGAAGATGTAAAAAAACTTTATAATTTAGCTTATAAACTTGGCTGTAAAGGAATTGCTTATATGAGAGACGGATCGCGGCCAGGTGTGTTGGAACGCAAAGAACCCGCTTCCGTCAAGATTTCGGCAGACGAGGAAAAACAACAAAACTGTCCTACTTACACAATCAAACCCCGGCCAATGGTCGTTCACGGTTCAACATATAGAATCCAGACCCCGGTTGGAATTGCTTTTATTACAATAAATACCAATGGAGGAAATCCTCCTGAGCCTTTGGAAGTTTTTATTAATGTTGGTAAGGCCGGAAGTGATGTCTATGCAATGGCTGAAGGGTTGGGAAGAATGATTTCTGTGGCTCTGCGTTTTTCTTCTCATCTGTCAGTTTTAGATCGACTAAATGAAATCATTACTCAATTGCAGGGAATTGGTGGAACGCGCAGTATGGGATTTGGAAAAGATAGAATCAGAAGTTTGCCTGACGCGGTTGCTAAAGTATTATCCATGCATTATGGTTTAAATGGTGAAGTAAGAAAATCCAATGGGGCTAGCGATCAACCAGTTAAAGAAGATCCGAAGTTAGTGACATCTACAACCCAACCATCATTAATTCAACCGCAGGCAGTGGTCGCCCATAATGGCTCTTTTGACATTTGCCCAAGCTGTGGAGAGGCAACTTTAGTTCATGAAGAAGGTTGTAAGAAATGTTACGGCTGCGGATACAGCGAATGCTAATATGCCTATCTACACTCGCACCGGTGACTCAGGATCGACCAGTTTATACGGTGGTAAACGAATTTCTAAAGCCAACTGCCAAACAGAAGCTTATGGCTCAATAGATGAATTAACCTCTTATATCGGCCTTGTGGTTGTTAGATTAAAGAATAAAGAAGAAGCTGATTTTCTAGTAGAAATTCAAAAAGATTTATATCAGATAATGAGTTTTTTGTCTGGAGCAAAAATTGATCTAACAATGCTCGAAAAAAAAGTTATCAAATTTGAAAAAAAGATTGACTCAATAGAAGAAAAACTGCCCAAATTAAATAAATTTATTTTACCTGGAGGAAACGAAATGTCTTCATGGTTTCATATTTTGCGAGTGATTTGCCGCCGGGTAGAAAGAAATATGGTAAAATTCAAAAGCAATATATTAATTGTAAAATATTTGAATCGCCTTTCAGATTTATTATTTATTATGGCGCGAAATTATGGGAAAAACAAAGAAATTGTTTTGTAAGTTTTTTACTTTCGTTTTAATTATTTTGGCAATTACTATTGGATATTTTTTTTACCAAAATAAATTGTCGTCAACAAAAAAATCTGTTGTTCAGCAGCAAAACATAACCGTTTATTTAAAACTAGTTGGTCTGACGGATTTTGTTAAACACGAAATTAGCGCAGGTAAGACAGCCTTAGATCTTACAAAAGAAAAAGCTGATATCGTGACAAAGGGTGAAAAAGAAAATACCTATATCATAGGGATAAATGGAATAGCAGCCCAAAATTCCAAAAAAGAATTTTGGGCGTTTTATGTGAATGGGAAATTAGCAACGGTTGGGGCGGGCAGTTATAAATTAAAAGAGGGTGATAAAATCGAATGGAAGATAGAAAAGTACTAAAACAAGTTAATAAAGTTTATAAAGTTTTTAAAGTTCATAAAGTAGCTTCTTATTTAGCAATAATTTTGCTGGCAATTATTGCCCGTCTAATTCCTCATCCGCCGAATTTTGCTCCAATTGGAGGATTAGCTTTGTTTTCAGGCTCTCATTTTAAAAAGAAAATTGCTTTATTAATTTCACTGGCAGCAATGTTTATTTCCGATATTTTTTTAGGATTTCATAAAACCATTCCTTATGTTTATGTGAGTTTTATAATTATTGCTCTAATTGGAGGGTTGATAAAAAATAATAAATGGCAGTCACTATTAAAAGCGAGTTTATTTTCCTCAGTTCTATTTTTTTTAATTACTAACTTTGGTGTCTGGATGACCGGATCAATGTATCAAAAAAATTTGAGTGGTTTAATGCAAAGTTATGCTTTTGGAATTCCGTTTTTCAGAAACACTTTGATTTCTGATTTATTTTATACATTCTCGTTTTTTTACGGATATAAATTTTTGTCAAACTTTGTTTTCAATAAATTGGGGTTATTAAAGAAAGCTTAATCTTACCCCAAAACCGGAAGAGGGAATTTTTCTTTCAGATATTTTTTATATAAATCCAAAGCATCTCCATGATCAAAGGCAATTTCTTCCTTTAACGGTAATTTTTCCAAATCAAACCATTGAAGTTTACTAACTTCTTCATCAGAAGTTTTTATTTGTTTAACTGCATTAGCAACAAAAATTATGTCAACGTTTTGTCTGTCTTCCATCGGTCTGTTTGGGTTATCATTAATTCGAAAAAGTTTTAAATCGTTTATTTCCCAACCACTTTCTTCCATCACTTCTCGCTTGACGGCTTGAGTAAAATTTTCGTCCCGACTAAAAAATCCGCCGAGTAAACCCCATTTTCCCGATTCCAGTATTGGTTTTCCATTAAAAGTGCCTCTTTTTCCAAGTAATATTTGGTTGTCTTTTACAACAATCGCGTTGACTGTTATGTGACGAAGCGAAGCTTTATTACTGTTTTCAAAAGTACAAGTGATCATAAGTATATTATAATCAAATTATGTCAACAAAAAATTATACCGCCATTGATGATTTGCTGGGGGTCGGTCTCCCTAAAGAAGCCGAACCGATTGCGGCGGAAAAGTTTGAGATAAAAGAACCGGCTGAAGACAACCTGGAAGAAGAAGTGAGACCGTTTATCAGTCCAAGGGCAGAAACAATTGAGCTACCTCCGGATTTAAAAAAATTAGGTCTACAAGCAGTGTCCCATTCTAAATTTTCCGGTTATAAAAATATTAAATTACCGTTAAGTGACGAAAAAATTATTGTTGGCCAAAAAGCACCTATCACGTCATCTCTTCGTTGGTTGGCCACTTTTGCTTTGTATATTCTTGCGCAAGCCCATCTGGGGTTAAAAGTGATTCATGGGCACGTGATTAGAGTATTGAAACGTTAACCCATAACTTTCTGTATTTCTGCTAAAAATCCTTCTTTTCCCATCGTTCCGGTAAATTGACCGACTACTTGACCGTTTTTAAAAACGACAAAAGTCGGAATAGAAAAAACCTGATACTGAGAAGTTAATTCTTGATTTTGATCAACATCAACCTTCACGAATTTTACATTTTTTATTTCTTCAGATAGCTGTTCAATGATTGGACCCGTCATTTTACAAGGGCCGCACCAGGTTGCATAAAAGTCGACCAAAATAATCCCCCTATTTTTTAATACTTCAGTTCCAAAATTATTTTTATCAAGATGAGCAACGACCATAACTTCATATCTTAGTACGGGTTATTTTTAATGTCAAACGGAAAAATGAGAGAGGAAGGTATCTATCGCCAAAAATATAGCCATGTAACAATCTAACAATATGCTTTTGTAGGTTATAAGCGGTGGACAAAGAAAGATCAAAGTGTAAAGATCAAATATCAAAACGAAGTTAAAAATTAAAAAATAATTTTATGGAAGTAAAATATAGAGCTTTTTATTTATCTATAAAAATTATTAAATTTATGAATGATCTAACTTATAAGCAATCAATAAAAATTATTTCGGATCAACTCATAAGGAGTGTAACGTCAATTGGTGCTAATATAGTTGAAGCAAAGTCATCTTCATCAAAACGTGAATTTCTCAATTACTTTCAAATATCTCTAAAATCAGCTAATGAAACTAAGTATTGGTTAGCTTTACTTGATAAGCTACTTCCTGATAAATCTAAAGAAATTTATATTTTTCTTAAAGAAATAGATGAAATTTCAAAAATAATTGGTTCAAGCGTATTAACAATTAAGGGTAAAAGACAACTTTAAATTTTGCACTTGTTTTTGACCTTTGAGGTTTGATATTTAAACTTTTTATTATGTTGGCAAAAATTTATTCAGGTACTGTTATAGGGCTGGATGGAATTTTAATTGAGGTCGAAGTCGATGTGGCTTCAAAAGGTTTTCCTGGGTTTACCATTGTTGGTCTTCCTGATAAAGCGGTTGGCGAAGCCAAAGAAAGAGTCAGAGCCGCCATTGTTAATGCGTCTTTTAAGATCCCCGATACTCGGATTACCGTTAATTTGGCCCCGGCCGATATTCCTAAAGTCGGTTCGGCCTTTGATCTCCCGATGGCGGTTGGAATTTTATCAGCCGGCGGGATGATCGGTAAAGAAATTTTGTCGGACAGTCTTTTTTTTGGAGAACTGTCTTTGAAAGGAGATGTTAGGAAAGTTCCCGGAGCAATTTCGATTGCTCTTTTAGCCAAATCAAAAAAAATCAAGAAAATTTTTGTCCCAAGAGAAAATATTTCCGAGGTAATTTTAGTTGACGGGATTGATATTTATTCGGCTGACAGTCTTGTTGATTTAATTTTACATTTGAATGAAATTAAATTGATTTCCCCCTTTCCCCATAAGGATTTTATCAGTCTTGCCAAAGAAGAAAAATATGACTATTTATTTGAGGATATAAAAGGACAGGAGACAGCCAAGCGGGTGCTGGAAATTGCCGCGGCCGGATTTCATAACATTATTCTTAAGGGCCCACCAGGGACAGGTAAGACGCTATTATCAAGAGCTTTCCCTTCAATTCTTCCACCAATGGAAAAAGAAGAAATTCTTGAGGTGACTAAAATCTATTCGGTGGCAGGACTACTTAATAACCAAAATTTTATTGCCAGCCGGCCATTTCGTTCTCCCCATCACACAACCTCCCGAATTGGTCTGGTTGGCGGCGGTTCAAATCCTGGTCCAGGAGAAATTTCTTTAGCTCATCGGGGTGTTTTATTTTTGGACGAAATTCCCGAATTTCCCAGATCAACTTTAGAATCGTTAAGACAACCCTTGGAGGATGGCTTCATTACAATCTCCCGGGCATCAGGAACTTTAGTTTTTCCTTCCCGGTTTTTATTACTTGCCGCATCAAACCCTTGTCCCTGCGGTTATCTTGGGCACGAAAAAAAACCTTGCCATTGTTTGCCGGGAACCATTTTAAAATACCGGAAAAGATTATCAGGTCCGCTTTTAGATCGGATTGATCTGCACATCGACGTTCCTTCAGTGCCGGAGGAAAAATTAACCAGTACAATATTGAGCGAATCCAGCCAAAAAGTTCGAGCGCGGGTAGTTAAAGCCCGGGAAATTCAAAAGAAAAGATTTAAGGGTTTAAAAATTTTTACCAATGGAGAAATGTCCTCAGCCCAGATAAAAAAATTTTGTCAATTAACACCGGAAGCGGTTACTCTTTTAAAACAAGCGATTTCCAAACTGTATTTATCAGCCCGGAGTTATTTTAAGACGATTAAAATCAGTCAGACGATCGCCGATTTAAATGGAAAAGAAAAAATTGAAGTTTCTTATGTGGCGGAAGCTTTGCAGTTTAGATCGCATGATGAATAGATTAAGATGAAATCGGATAAAATCAGACGGAGTCAGATGAAATCAGTTTCAAATACAAAAAATGTTTCAGATAAAAGATTTAAGAATTTATCAAAAAAGTTTAAATTTAGTGAAAGATATTTATTTATTAATTAAAAATAATCAAAAATTATCAAAAGATTATTCTTTATGTGATCAAATAAAAAGGGCTTCAGTTTCTGTTCCAGCAAATATATCTGAAGGTTTTTTTCGGTCTAAAAAACAAACTAAAAATTATCTTGAAATTTCCTCAGGTTCGACTAATGAGGTTGTGACTCAACTCAAAATCATTTTTATGGTTTACGAAATAGATACAAATAAGTTACAAGAAGAATATACAATTCTAGGCAAACAAATTAATTCTTTTTCCTCAAAATTCTAACCGTTTTAACTGGTTTTATCTAATTTCATCTGATTCTATCTGATTATATCTAATATAAATGGGTATTGACATCGGAAAATAGATTCTTTATACTTTTTTCATATGTTTAACTTCTTTATGGTTTTAGCAGAGGATGTTCGTTATCCGAAAGTTGAGCTTGGATTTAAAATTCCTGAATTTAATTTAGTTCTCACTTTTATCATCAGATTTTTCTTTATCCTGTCCGGCTTAATAGCACTTATTTATCTTTTATTAGGAGCTCTTGGATGGATTACTTCAGGAGGGAATAAAGAATCAGTTGATAAAGCCAGAGAAAAAATTCAAGCCGCATTGGTTGGACTGATTCTTATCTTTGTTGTTTTAGCTGTGATTGCGGTTATAGAAAACATCTTTTTTATTCCAACGGAAGGGCTAGGTTTAACGAAACCGATTGTTTTTCCCGGTTTGGTTACACCTAACTAATTATCTCTTTACTGTGTTTAATTTTTTTTTACCTCTTTTTACAGTTTCTGCCCAAATAAGAGATTGGACTAATACAACAACAGGGGAAACTTGTGTTGTTGACGGAGTTCCCACTCTAAAATGTTTAGAGATAGTCTTTGGCAACATCCTTTATATGTCTTCGTTTTTTATAATCATCGTTTTATTTATTATGTTTATCGTCGGCTCGTTTAAATATTTAACTTCATTTGGTAATGCCGAAGCCATTAAAAAAGCACAGGGGACTTTAAAATACGCGCTCATAGGATTTATATTATTTGTCAGCGCGTTTTTGATATTAACAATCATTGATACTCTATTTTTAGGAGGAGCAAAAAATATTTTCCAATTTAATTTAGAAACACCTCCATAAAAAAATATTCAATATAAACCAATAAACCAATGACCAAAACCAATACTAACCAATTTCCAATACTATCAATGATCAAACTAATTCGAAAGTAATCGATAATTATTCATCGTTAATTGGAGTTGGATATTGGAGATTGTTTTATTTTGATGGAGTCACAAAGATTATCCTCACTCCTTTATCTTCAGGAATTGGCGAAGCAATTTTGTTTTTTTCCTTAACAAAATTAAAAATAACAAACATAAGGAGAGCGATTCCAATGGCGATTAAGACAATACCAAGTCCTTTCATAAGTTTATTTTTTCTTTAATCAAATACTTCGGCCGCTTCTGCACTTCCTGATACATTTTACCAATATATTCGCCGATTATTCCAATTGTGATCAGTTGAATACCACCAATAAACATAATCGCCGTAAAAAGACCGGCCCAGCCGATGACAAATGATTGAGGAGAAACTACCTTTCTAATCAGTTCATATATTATTCCCAAAAATCCAAATATTCCGGATATAAAACCAAAATAAGTAGCAATTCGGAGTGGTTTGACGGAAAAAGAAGTAATTCCCTCTAAAGCAAAATTTAACATCTTAAAAAAACCATAATGGGTCTGGCCGGAAAATCTTTTGTCTCTGTTAAAAAATACAAACTCAGTTGGAAACCCGCCCCAGGAAACCAAACCTCGTAAAAAACTCGGTTTTTCATTTAAATTTTTCAAAAATTCAACGACTTTTTTATCAATTAAACGAAAATCACCGACCTCTTGGGGAATAAGGGTGTCGGACAAAAAATTAATCAACTGATAAAATATTGAAGCTGAAATTTTTTTAAAAAAGTTTTCTCCCTGCCTTTCATTTCTTTTAGCATAGACGATTTTTGCGCCCGCTTGCCATTTTTCAATCATTTGGGGGATGATTTCCGGAGGATCCTGGAGATCGGCATCAATTGTAATCACACAATCGCCGCGAGCGGTTTCATAACCCGCTACTAATGCCATTTGATGACCAAAATTACGATAGAAAGAAATTAATTTTATGTTTTTATTCTTAGCTGATTGTTTTTTGATAACAGATGCTGTTTTATCTTTTGAGCCGTCGTCAACAAAGATGATTTCATAGGGAAAATCTTTTAGAACAGGAAGAAGGCGCTTAACCAACGGATCAATATTTTGTTCCTCATTAAAAACGGGGATGATGATTGAGAGTAAGAAATTGTTCATTATCATATTATAACATTTGCCCTGATTTAAAATAAAATATTTTGTATAATTTAAGAGCTATTTGACAATACGGGGTAGTGTACGGCTGCACAGGAGGCTCATAATCTCCTAGACCGCGG
>CAYNFC010000004.1:0-61937 GCA_964396395.1 uncultured Gammaproteobacteria bacterium
AACTGGGAAAAAATGAAAAAGTACTTCTTGTCATCTCCACCAAAAAAATTGTTTCTAATCTCACCCAGGAACTATGTCAAAAAAATAATCTTCCTTTTATTAATACCAAATGGCCAGCCGGACTTCTTACCAATTTTGAAATGATTATCAAAAATGTTAAAAAATTAAACACCATGCGTGAAGAAAAAGAAAAAGGGGAATGGAATAAATTCGTTAAGCATGAACAGGTTAAATTAGACAAAGATTTAAAAAAACTGGAAAAATTCTATGGAGGGATTGCCCATCTCAAAAAATTACCCGATGCACTTTTTGTCATAGATATTAAAAAGGAAAAAAACTCTGTTAAAGAGGCTGGTGAAATGAAGATCTCCGTTGTTGCCGTTACCGACACCAATGCTAATCCAGACCCAATTAATTATCCTATTCCCGGTAATGATGATTCCGCTACATCGATTGAGTATTTTTTGAAAGAAATCATCGAAACATACGCCAATAGCTATCTCAAAGCCCAAGAAGTTAAGGTTAAAGAAGCGGCAAAGAAATAAATTGTTTTCTTAAATATAACCAATAACCCAATGATCAACACCAATATTAATCAATTTCCAATACTATCAATTATCAAATTGATGCAAAGTAATTGATAATTGTTTATTGTTAATTTTGAAATTTATTTATGTACGACATCGGCAAACTAAAACAACTTCGTGAGGAAACTGGTATTTCTTTTTCCTTATGTAAAAAGGCTCTTGAAGAAAGTAAAAACAACCTTGATGTAGCTCAAAAATTATTAAAAAAATGGGGGGTTGTTAAGGCTAAAGATAAATCTGATAGAATTACAGCCGCCGGTGCCATTTTTTCCTATGTCCATCATAATAAAAAAGTCGCCTCACTTATTGAATTAGCCTGTGAAACCGATTTTGTTTCCGGAAACAAAGAATTTCAAACTTTAGGTCAGGAACTGGCTATGCAGGTCGCTTCAGTCAGAGCCGAAACCAATGAGGAATTTTTTAATCAAGAGTATATTAGAGATCCCTCAAAAAAGATTAGTGATTTGATTAAGGAAGCGGTATTAAAGTTTGGAGAGAATATTAAAGTGGTAAAGTTTGTGAGATGGAACGTGTAATAAATAACAAATATTAAATAACAAATGTTTTAAACATTTAATATTTGTAATTTGTTATTCAATTGTTATTTATCATTTGTTATTTGTTATTAATCTCTTATGGACAATGTTTCTCTATTTAGTCAACTAGCCAATAAAACAATTCAGTCTTTAAAAGAAGATCTCAAATCCATCCGGACCGGGCGGGCTTCGCCTTCGATAGTAGAAAATCTACCAGTTGAAACATATGGAGGTCAAAGTAAACTAAAATTATTGGAACTGGCCACTATAACGACTGACGGCCCTTCTTCGTTATTAATAATTCCTTTTGACCCGTCAATTATTCAGGATATTGAAAAATCTATTTTAAAATCTCCCTTAGGATTAACGCCGGCCGTCCAGGGATCAAAGATTATAATCAGAATTCCATCTCTTAACACCGAACAGAGAGAAAAATATATAAAAATAGTCGGAGAAAAAGTTGAAGAAAAAAAAGTGACTATCAGAAATCACCGGGATGATGCCAGAAGAATAATCAAAACTGCTTTTGAAAAAAAAGAAATGAGTGAAGACGAAAAATATCGTTTGGAAAAAGACATTGACACCAAATCAACAAAATTTATGGAAGAAATAAATTCTATTAAAGAAAATAAAGAAAATGAAATTAGAGAAGTTTAACAAATGACAATTTTAATTTTTCTCCTTACTTTAACTATTTTAGTATTCGTTCATGAACTTGGTCATTTTTTGTTGGCTAAAAAAATGGGGGTTAAAGTTGAGGAATTCGGGATTGGATTACCTCCAAAATTATTTGGTATAAAAAAGGGGGAAACCCTATATAGTATTAATTTATTGCCGCTGGGAGGATTTGTCAAATTATACGGTGAAGAATATGGTGAATCGCAAAAAACAAATAAAAACAAGATGTTTGTCAACAAAAAACCTTGGCAAAAAACCTTGATTGTCCTGGGGGGAGTGATCGGAAATTTTCTATTAGGTTGGTTTATTTTTTCTTTTTTAGTTACCCAGGGCGTTCCTGTCCCAACTAATCACGTTATAATTGAAAAAGTAACCAAAAATTCACCTGCTTATACTGCCGGACTTAAAGAAAAAGATATCGTCCTAAAATTAATCCCGCAAGACCCCTTTACCCGTCGAAACCTTGGCGAAGACGGGCAAATATCTTTATCTTCATCTGAAGATCTAATTTCTCAAACTAATAAATTTGCCGGACAGGCTATTGGTCTTATGATAAAAAGAGACGGGAAAACATTTTTGACAAAAATAATTCCTCGAAAAAATCCTCCTAAAGGTGAAGGCCCTTTGGGAATTGCAATAACTTCTTTTACTGAGAAAAAATATCCCTGGTATAGCGCTCCTTATTATGGTTTAACTGTTGCTTTCAATATTACTTTTAAAATCGCTTCGGAATTGGGAAAATTACTTTTTGGACTGATTACTTTTCAAAAAACCCATATTGATGTCGCCGGACCGGTTGGAATTGCCAACTTAGCCGGACAGGCGGTGAAGTTCGGCAGAAATGCCTTCCTTGAATTTCTGGCCCTTTTATCATTAAATTTAGCCATTATAAATATTCTTCCTTTTCCGGCTCTGGATGGCGGCCGACTGGTTTTTGTCCTTTATGAAGGTTTAACCAAAAAAAAACCGAATAAAAACGTTGAAAAATACACCAACCTAATCGGATTTATACTCTTATTATCTTTAGCTGTTCTTATTACAATTAATGATATTATTAAAATAATTAGATAAAATTATCTATGAATCTAAAATTTGATAACATCACTATTTCTGGCGGTATCTCAACCGGAAAAAATACTCTTTTAGATAATCTCAGACCATACCTTGAACCTCAGGGATGGAAATTTACTTCCGGCGGTCAGATTCTTCGTGATTTCGCTAAAGAATATGTTCAACCTTTAGCTAGTTTGGTTGACAAAAAAACTCATAATATGATAGATGAAAGAACAGTAAAACTTCTAAAAAATGGCCACTATGTTGTAGAGGCTTGGCTGGCTGGTTTTTTTGCAAGAAATATGAATAATACTCTTCGAATTCTTCTTGTATGTAAAGACAATGCTTTAAGAATTGATCGGGTCGTCAATCGAGACAAAATCTCCGTTGATATGGCAAAAAAATATATTAAAGAAAGAGAAGAGACTAACTTTCGTGAATGGAAAAAATATTACGGCAGCTATGATTTTTTCGACCCTAAATATTACCAATTGGTCATTGATACTTACACCTCAGGCCCGATGGAGACTCTGGGAAAAGTATTGGATAAATTAGGTTTTAAATATAAATAAATTCATTCATTATTAGGATTATTTCTGTCATCTTCCCAATTCCGAGGGTTGTTTTTGATGTATTTTCTTATTCTGAATAATGAATATTCGTTACGGATAATATGGTCATAATATGACCGTTGCCATCTGAATGAATCTAATCCCGTTTGATGAATATATTTTGATGATGTTGTTTTAAATGCGCCAATAATATTTGATAATGATAAACATTTCTTTTGTAGGGACAGGTCTAGACCTGTCCCTACGGGATTTAATATATTTTTAATAATTAATATTCCATGAAAATGATTTGGCATAACGATAAATTCATCCGTATTAACAAAATCAACGTATTGTTTTTTTAACCATAACCATTATATTGTTAACAATATTTCCAAAAAAATGTTCTCTATTCTGCGTACATATTGTAATGAAATACCATCCTGATGACGAATAATCAAAATTCTTTAAACGATTGGGTTTTCTATGTTTTATAACCATGAAACAATGAAACCATGAAACAATTATTTTGTCAACCTCTTATAACCTACAAAAATAGCAAAACATATTGTTACAACAATACAAATTTCTCGATATACTATTTAAATATGACGTTCACAACAATTTATAGAAAAATTGAATAAATCTTTTTTTAAATAGTTTTTTTAAAAAATCAGTTGATAAACAATTAACTTTTGTTATAATTTGTTTACAATTCGTAAAAGCGTTAAGTTTGGTTTCCCGCCAAACAATCCTTCGGTAAACTCAGGAGGGCGCTGCGTACGAAGAGTACGACGGAAGGACACCGTAGAAATAAATCCAAGGTGTGTCGTTAAAACGGAGCACTAAAAAGAGAATTTAAGCAAGGTGGTACCACGATAATTAAACCTCGTCCTTGCCTTTCAGATTTTATCTGATGGGTAAAGACGAGGTTTTTTTATGGAAAAAAATATATTTATAGAGACAACCAAACAATATTGTGCTAACAATTATCATCCTTTGGATGTTGTCTTAACTTACGGATCTGGTATTTGGGTTTATGATGATAAAGGTAAAAAATATATGGATTTTTTGAGCGGGTATTCCGCCTTAAACCAAGGCCATCGACACAAAACAATAATAAAAGAGATTACAAATCAATTAAAAAAAATTACTTTAACATCAAGAGCTTTTCATAATAATCAACTGGGACTTTTCGCCAAAGAATTATGTCAGCTAACCGGATATGAAATGATGTTGCCTATGAACACCGGGGCTGAAGCGGTTGAAACTGCCATTAAATTAGCACGGAAATGGGGATATTACAAAAAAGGAGTAAAACAAGGAGAAATTATTGTTTGCAAAAATAATTTTCATGGGCGAACGATCTCGATTATTAGTTTTTCAACTGAACGTCAATACCGTGACGGTTTTGGTCCTTTCACCAAAGGATTCAAAATCATCAAGTTCAATAATTTAAAATCAATTAAAAAGTCTATTTCCAAAAAAACCATCACTGTCCTTATGGAGCCTATCCAAGCTGAAGGAGGAATTATTATTCCGGATAAAGGATATTTGACAGGGGTTGTCAACATCTGTCGAAAAAATAATATTTTATTTATGCTGGATGAAATCCAAACAGGCTTAGGCAGAACCGGGAAACTTTTTGCCTATGAACATGATTATAATGCTAAACCTGATGTTTTAATTATTGGAAAAGCTCTCGGCGGCGGTTTTTATCCTGTTTCAGCGGTGCTTTCTTCACGATTAATTTTTGAAGTAATAAAACCGGGAGATCATGGTAGCACCTTTGGAGGTAATCCTTTAGCCTGTGCAGTCGCCCGTTCATTATTGCAAGTTATAGTTAAAAACAAACTTGTAGAAAATAGTTTTTTCCTTGGTAATTATCTTTTAGAGAAACTTAAAACCATCAAAAGTAAATGGATCAAAGAAGTCAGAGGAAAGGGATTGCTTATAGGGGTTGAGCTTCATAAAAAGGCTGGTGGTGCGAGACATTTTTGTGAAGCATTAATGAAAGAATCGCTTTTATGCAAAGAAACTCATGAAAATGTCATTCGTTTTGCCCCTCCTTTAATAATCAAAAAAAAAGAGATAGATATTGCTTTAAAAAAAATTAAAAAAGTTTTAGAAAACAAAAATCTATGATAAACAAAAAAATTGCCATCATTGGTTTGGGAAATATGGGTTGCGCCATTAGAGACGGAATACTAAAGAAAAAATTGATTAACAAGAATTATTTGTTTGTTAGCAATAAACAATTAACTAATAAAATCGTGGCCGGCCAAAGTGACATATTAATTATTGCCGTAAAACCTCAAGTAATGAAATCTGTTTTAGAAGAAATTAAAGAAGTTGTTTCAAAAAATAAATTAATTTTTTCTATAGCTGCTGGAGTTGAGATAAAAATAATAGAAAAAATTTTAGGAAAGGAAAAACGAATCATAAGAGTAATGCCTAATCTGTGTGCCAAGGTTAATCAATCAATCTCATGTTGGGTTAAAAATAAAAATGTCAGTAACAAAGATACTAAGATTTTTAAAAAAATCTTTCAATCCATAGGAACTGAAATAGAATTAAAAAGCGAAAATTTATTAGATCAGGTCACTGCCATTTCCGGAAGTGGTCCTGCCTATTTTTTTTACCTGGCCGAGTTACTTACCAAATCTGCAATGGAAATTGGGTTAGATAAAAAATTAGCATACAAATTAGTATCCCAAACCCTAGTTGGAAGTTCTGAGTATTTAAAAAAATCTAAAGAATCGCCAGAAGCCTTAAGAAAAAAAGTAACCTCCAAAGGAGGAACAACAGAAGCAGCGTTTAGTAAAATAAGTAACTCAGAATTTGAAAGTATTTTTTTATCAGCTATTGAATCAGCTTATAAAAGAGCTATTGAATTACATTTAAAAGTTTAAAAGTATAGAATATAATCTATACTATATAATTAGTCTATGCTTTACTCGAAACTTTTCGGAAAAACGAAAAAAAGTAATAAAACCTACGATTCGGTCAACGCTACTTATTTACAAAAAGGCGGTTTTATTGATCAGGTAATGGCGGGAACATACACATATCTTACTTTAGGATTACGTGTCCTTAACAAAATTGAACAAATCGTTAGAGAAGAAATGGATAAGATCGGGAACGAAGTTTTGATGCCGTCAATCACCCCAATTGCCAACTGGCAGCAAACCGGAAGATTCGACACTGTTGACATACTAATGAAAACGACTCCGGCCAATATATTTGCCAAAGCAAAAAACGATACTGAATATGTTCTCAATCCAACTCATGAAGAAGTAGTTACTCCTTTGGCGCAAAGATTTATTTTAAGTTATAAAGACTTTCCTTTTGCCCTTTATCAAATTCAAACTAAATTCCGCAATGAACCAAGAGTCAAATCAGGATTACTCCGAGGTAGAGAGTTTCGCATGAAAGATTTGTACAGTTTTCACACTTCTGTTGAAGATTTTAAAAAATACTACGAAAAATCAAAAGAAGTCTATTTCAAAGTCTTTAAAAGACTGGGGCTTAAAGACGAAACAGTAATTGTTTTAGCCTCAGGAGGATCTTTTACCGATGATTATTCCCATGAATTTCAAACGTTCTGCGAAACCGGAGAAGATACTTTATTTTATGTTAAAAGCAAAAGTATTTATTATAATCGTGAAGTTGCCCCAAGCCTCGCTCCTCAAATCATTGAAAAAGATAAAGTAATGCTACCAAAAAAGGATGTTTTAGGTAAAGGAATTATCGGTGTTCAAGAACTGGCAGACTATTTAAAAATTCTTGTGGAAAAAACGACAAAAACTTTAATTTTTGAGACTGATGATAATCGAGTGATTGCCGCAGCTGTTCGCGGTGGTTATGATATTAATGAAGATAAATTAAGAAAAATATCTAAATGTAAAGCTTTGAAACTTGCTTCCGCTGAAACTGTTAAAAAAGTCACTGGTGCTGAAATTGGATACGCCGGAATTTTAAACCTACCTAAAGATATTGATGTTTTTATTGATGAATCGGTTAATAATCGCTTAAACTTTGAGTGCGGAGCTAATAAAACTAATTATCATTCAACTAATGTTAATTTTGGTCGGGATCTGCCGTTCCCAAAAGAATTTTATGATATAAAAGTGGCAAAAACTGGAGATCTATATCCGGAAACAAAAGAAAAATATCAGGTAATAAAAGCGGCTGAAGTTGGTAATATTTTTCCTCTTTATACAAAATTTACTGATGCTTTTAACTATAAATTTATTGACAGGGATGGAAAAGAAAAACCTATTTATATGGGTTGTTATGGCATTGGACCTTCAAGAATTATGGGCGTTATAGTTGAAAAATTTCATGACGATCGCGGCATTATCTGGCCGGAAGCAGTCGCTCCTTACCAAGTTCATTTGATCGGACTTGACCTGAAAAACGAAGACATTAGTTCTAAAGTTCATAAAGTTTATAAAGTTCTTAAAGAAAACAATGTTGAAGTTCTTTTTGATGACAGAGAAGAAGTAACCGCTGGAGAAAAATTTGCCGATGCCGATTTAATCGGAATCCCGGTTCGGTTGGTGGTTTCGAAAAGAACGGGGGATAAGGTTGAATTTAAAAAGAGAGACAAAAAAGAATCCGAAGTAATGTCCTTAGAAAATGTTCTTAAAAAATTAAGCAAATGAACGCTGTCATCCCCTCGTAGGAGGGGATCCAGACTATGATTACATTTTAAAATGTACTAACTGGATTCCCGTCTTCACGGGAATGACACCATAAATTTTTATGAAAACCATTGTCACCCATCTTTCTCCCGATTTAGATGCAATTGCCTCAATCTGGCTAATAAAAAAATATTTAACCGGATGGAATGACGCCGAAATAAAACTGGTTCCTTCCGGAACTACTTTGAATAACCGTTCTCCCGATGGCAACAAAAACATTATTCACGTAGATACAGGCTTAGGTAAGTTTGATCACCATCAAACTGATAAATACACTTCAGCAGCAAAACTTGTTTATGAATATCTAATCGAAAATTGTCATGTTGATGACAGAGAAATCAGGCCCTTGGAAATAATTGTTGATTATGTCAATACAACCGATCATTTTGCCGAAGTTTTTTATCCTGAAGCTGATTCTGACCGTTATGACTTTATGATTCGCCAACTGATTGACGGACTAAAAATAATCAATCGAGAACAAACTAATCTCTTTGAAGTTGTTTTTCAAATGTTAGACGCTGTTTTAATTGTATTTAAAAATAAAGAAAGTGCCAAAGTAGAAATTAAAAAAGGATTTATTTTTAATTCATATCTTGGTAAGTCGTTGGCAATCGAAACTAAAAACGAAGAGGCTGTTAAACTTGCCCTTAAGAAAGGATTTTCATTAGTTATCAGACGCAATCCGGAAGCTGGTTTTACCAGAATAAAAACCTTACCCGGGGATAAATTAACTCTAAAGCCGGTCTATGAGAAGATTATCAAAAAAGATACAAAAGGCAGCTGGTTTTTCCATATTTCCGGCCATATGCTTCTCAATGGGTCATCGGGAAATCCCAATCTCATTCCAACACCATTATCTTTAAATCAAATAATTGAAATAATAAAAAGTGTATAATAAAATCACAACAGTTCATAAACTTTCATTGGAAGGAGGCGTTTACAATCTATGGTTTTAGTCATAAAAAGAAAAGGCGAATCAAAAGACAGTATGTTTCGGAAATTTACCCGTTCCTTCATTGATGAAGAAATTGTCGATACCCTAAGAAAAAAAATGTTTTATAAAAAACCTTCCCTAAAAAGAAAAGAGGAAGAAAAAGAAAGATTGAAAAATCGTTTTTCTAAACATAGAAAGGTCTTTAAAAAAATATATAAAAGAATATGATTAATGTTGTCACTTCATCACGATACAAGATTAATCGTCAGAAGATAAAACTGTTTGTAGAAAGTATATTCGAAAAAGAACAACTTACTTCCCGGTTTTGTTTAAATGTTGTTTTTGTGGGAAAAAATAAAATGAAAAGTTTTACGGAAAAATATAAGGGTGAAAAAGAAACCTTGCCAGTTTTATCTTTTCCTTATAATGAAAAAATGGATGAAGATCAAATCCTGCTGGGAGAAGTAATTCTTTGTTATCCGTTAATTATCTTGTTGGCGGCCGAAAGAAATAAGCGTGTTGATGAAGTGATTAATGAGCTGATAAAACACGGAATTGAAAACCTATTGAAATAATATGTTCTACCTAAAGTATCGTCCGAAAACCATTGAGGAGATTGACAACCTACAGGTTAAAGAAATGATCGGAAAGATTCTTGGTTCAAAATCTCTACCTCATGCTTTTCTTTTCGTCGGATCAAAAGGCACCGGAAAAACTTCAACCGCCAGAATTATTGCCAAAGCCGTCAACTGTCTAAACAATAAATTTTCCCCCAACCTCCCCAATACCCCCAACTCTTTCGAGCCCTGCAATAAATGCGCTAACTGTCAAAGTATTTCTCTTTCTTCTTTTACCGACGTTATTGAAATGGATGCCGCGTCCAACCGTGGTATTGAGGAAATAAAAAATTTAATACGCGAGACTTCTTTTCTTCCTATGTCCGGAGGTTTTAGAGTATTCATTATTGATGAAGCTCACATGATAACGACGGAGGGATTCAACGCTCTTTTAAAAACTTTAGAAGAACCGCCAAAAACCGCCATTTTTATTCTGGCGACCACCAACCTGGAAAAACTTCCTAAAACCATTGTTTCCCGGTGTTTAAAGATTAATTTTGGAAAGGCAAAAATTTCTGATATAAGTTCGATGTTAAAAAGAATTATTATAAATGAAGGCCTGCAGTTTAATGATAATCTATTAAAACTAATCGCTCATCATAGTGAAAATTCCTTCCGCGATGCCGCTAAAATTCTTGAAGAAGTAACTTTCCAGGATATTAAAACTGAAGAAGAGTTAGAAAAATTTTTGGGAATTCGGGGAAAGAATGATTTGATGGAAATAATTGAAAAAAAAGATCCAAAAAAAACTCTTGAATGGATTGAAGTATTTTCTCAAAACAACGGTGATTTCAAAAATCTGATTGAGGATATTCTTAATGAACTGCATCTTCAATTTCTTATTAAAAATGGGGCTGAAAATAGCGATGAAAAAAAGACAACTTTGACATTAAACGAAATATCATTGTTAATAAAATTATTAATCGAAGCCTATCAAAATCTAAAAAACACACCGATTGATTCTTTACCCATTGAAATTGCCCTTATCGAGTTCTACAATAGACATAGTTCATAAAGTTATAAAGTTAAAAAGTTTGTAAAGATTAGTACTTTATGAACTTTAAAAACTTTATAAACTTTCAAACTAATTAATATGTTAAACCCTTTTGGAGCTTTAGGAGATCTGCAAAAATTACAACAACAAGCGCAAAAAATGCAGGCAGCCTTACAGCAAGAACAAGTTGAAGTAGAGAAAAACGGAGTTAAAGTCATAATTCGCGGCGATCAGGTAATTGAATCAATTGAAGTTGATGGGATTGTTGAAAATCGTATTGCTGAAGCTATTAATGAAGCTGTCAAGAAAACCCAAGAACTGGCTGCTAGAAAATTAATCGAAATTTCCAGTCAGCAGGAACAACTAAACAAATAAATGTTTAAACTTTTTTCTGGATCGGCTCATCCTAAACTATCTCAAGAAGTTGCTAAATTGTTAAACATCAAATTATCTTTATCTGAGACCGTTCGTTTCAGTAATTCAGAAATTAAAGTCACCATCCAGGAAAAAGTTAAAGACGATACCTGCATTGTTATTCAACCAACCGCCAATCCGACCGACACTCATCTAATGGAGCTTTTTTTCTTTGCCGACGCCTTAAAAAGGAGAGAAGCTAAAAAAATTGTTGCTTACATTCCTTACTTTGGTTATGCCAGACAAAATCGTGAACATCGACCTGGGGAGTCAGTTTCCGTTAACGTCATAGCCAGATTTATAGAAACAATAGGTTTTAATCAGGTATTTACAATCACTCTTCATGACGAAGGAACAGAGGGCATATTTTCAATACCTTTTAGAAATAGCTCCGCATTTCCCATCCTTGGCCCGGAAGTAGCTCATTACTTAAAAAATAATAAGAATACTGAAGAAGTTGCCATCGTTTCCCCTGATCAAGGCGGTGTCGACAGGGCTCAGATTTTTGCGGAAAACTTTTTTCATAGCAATAAGGTTGACGTGGCTGTAATTGAAAAAAGGCGGAATTTAAATGTTATTCACCAGTCAAAAGCTTTAAATCTTTACGGAAAAGTAAAAAATAAAACCTGCATTATCGTCGATGATATTATCACTTCGGGAGGAACACTTGTTCATGCGGCAGATTTTTGTTATAAAAGGGGAGCCAAACGGGTTCTGGCTTGCATTGTCCATCATGATTTTTCGGCAAACGCCCATAAGATACTGCAAGATTCATCAATTGAAAAAATTTTCATGAGTAATTCTATTGAGCTTGATCCAAAACAAAATTTTAAAAAATTAAAAGAAGTTTCGATTGCCCCTCTAATCGCCGAAAAACTAAAAAAATTCCTTTAAAACTTATTTCTATCATCGTTCCAATTTATTGGATTGTCTTTGATATATTGGCGGATTTTATTTAATAAATATTCATTACGGATAATATGTTCGTAATAATTACGTTGCCATAATCGTTTTTCAAACGGTGGCCAATTATTATTTTTAACATTATTAATATAAATAAATGTTGTTAATGTTTTAATTCGTTTAACGTATTCACCGATCGTAGGGGTCGACCCCTGTGTCGACCCTAAATCAATATTTTGTGACAAACCAATGTTTTTTAATAAAGGGCGGACACGGGGGTCCGCCCCTACAATAATCAATATCAAATGAACGTGATTCGGCATGACACAATAAATATCAATTTCAACATTTCTATATATTTTTAATTCATTAATTTTTTTATTAACAATTTTTCCAAATTCATTTAAAACCATTTTATCATTAATCACATTTCCTAATAGACATTTCCTATTTTGTGTACAAATTGTAATAAAATACCACCCTGCATCGGAATAATTATATTTTTTCAGACGGATAGATCTTCGATGTTTATCGAACATGAATATATTGAATAATGAAATAATGGTCTTGTCCACCGCTTATAACCAACAAAAGTACCCTATTAGATTGTTGAGAAAGGATTATTTTAACGATATATGAAGCAATCCTCTAGCTAGAATTTATTTCTTCCTTCAATCGCTTTTTTCAAAGTCATATAATCTGCATATTCAAGATTGGCTCCCATCGGCAGTCCGTAAGCCAACCTAGTAATTTGAAACTTTATAACTTTATAACTTTCTAACTTTATTAACTGATTTTTTATATACATCGCCGTTGCTTCACCCTCCATATCCGGATTAGTGGCAAGAATTATTTCCTTGATTTTGGATTCTGAATTCTGAATTCTAAACTTTAAATTCTTTATTTTCAAGTCCTCCGGCCCCACTCTATTTAAAGGATCTATCTTCCCATGAAGAACATGATAAACCCCGTTATAAATTCTCCCTTGTTCAAAAGAAAGTAGATCTAAGACTGTTTCCACAACGCAGATGATAGAATGATCCCGTTCACTATTTTCACAAATCTCACAAACTTCTTTTTCAGTAAAATTAAAACAATTTTTACAAAGTTTTGTTTTTGATTTTAAACTTGAAACATTCTCTGCAAATTCTTTTAAATCTTCCTCAGGTAAATTAAGCAAAAAGAATGCCAGACGATTAGCAGTTTTTTCACCAATTCCGGGAAGACGTTCTAAAAATAGGGAAATGTTTTTAAGACTGTTGGGTAAAGTTGACATAAATAAATAAAATTCATTTAGGTGTCACAATGTGAAAAGGTTCCCCGAGAAGCGGATTGTCCCGACTCAGTCGGGACAGAGCCTCACAGGGGAATAGCGGTCACAGGTGACAGAATCTAAATGAATTTGCTATCAAGTTATTATAACTGTATTACTTCGGCAACAATTAGCGGCTTTCTTCCGGTTGCTTTCCTAAAAAACTCTTCAAGATTTTTTATGACTTCATATTGCATTTTTCCGACTTCAAATGCTTTATCATTTTTGACCTGGAAAACGCTTTCTGCAATTTTTTCCGCTTCTAAATATAGCCTGTTTTCTTCCTTTTCAAAAACAAAACCTCGGGAAAATATTTTTGGAGGTCCTAACAATATTCCTTTATTGTCAACAATCGCTAATGCAAAAACAATTCCATCGGTAGCTAAAGTTTTCCTATCCCGCAAAATTACACTGCCAACATCGCCGATTCCATATGCGTCAACATAAATATTTTTTGTTTCAACTCTATCACCTTTATATGCTTTATTTTTTACAAACCAGATTGTCTCTCCTTCATTGAGAGAAAAAACATCCTTTTTATTATAACTTAGCTGCTCAACTAAATTTTCATACTGTTTTTGGTGTCTTATTGTGCCGCCGATAGGAATAAAATATTTTGGATTCGTAAATCGTACCAAGAACTTGAGATCTTCTTGATTGCCATGACCTGAAGAGTGAAGCTGATCGGCAATATCAGAATAAACGACATCGGCCCCTTCTTCAGATAACTGTTCGATGGTTTCATATACCCCATTTTCATTGCCCGGAATCGGATCTGATGAAAAAATTATTTTGTCACCCGACTTAATCGCAATATTTTTATTCTGTCGATCAGCTAACTTTGACAGAGCTGATCCATATTGACCTTGTGAACCGGCGACGATCAAACAAATTTTAGCCGCTGGAAATCGACTTACTTCTTCTTCTTTAATAAAAAGACTCTGAGGAATTGGCAAATAACCAATGTTGGCAGCTATTTTTGTGTTTTCTCTCATTGAACGACCTAAGAAACAAATTTTACGGTTAAACTTTATGGCCGCATCAACACATTGGCGGATCCGGGAAATATTGGAAGAAAAAGTTGTCATAATAAATTTACCTTTAGTTTTTCTCATTTCATCCTCAAAAGTTTGACCAACAATATTTTCAGACAAAGTTAATCCTTCTCTCTCGCTTCCCAAACAGTCGGATAACAAACATAAAATTCCTTCATGTCCGGCTTTAGTAATTTTATAAAAATCCGGACTTGGCCCATAAGGAGGAGTTAAATCTAATTTAAAATCTGAACCATGATAAATCGTTCCGACTGGAGTTTTTATAATAATGTGGGTTGTATCAGGGATTGAATGAGTCATTTTTAAATAAGAAACGCGGAAATCGCCAAAGATATACTCTTTATTAAAATTAACCCTATTAACTAAAATTTTTTTATGTTTATCTTTAAATTTATTTTCAATAAACATCGACGTCAGTAAACTTGCATAAACTGGAGGCCGGCCTAAATCATCATAAAGAAGCGGAAGGGCCGAAGTATGATCTTCATGACCATGGGTGATTAAAATCGCCCTGATATATTGCTTTTTGTCCATTAAATAACTGATGTCCGGAATAACAAAATCCACACCTAATTCTTTTTCCTGAGGAAAACCAATTCCACAATCAACAATGACAATGTCTTTGAGTTTATCATTACTATATATTTCGTACACATACATATTTTTAGTAACACCGACGATGCCGCCCAAGGGAATAAAGTGAAGTTTGTATGAATTCATATGGTTTTAATCATTATAAAAGTTATAATTATTATGATCATTATAACATTTATGAAACTAACCGCCAAGCAAATTAAAAATAAGTTAACAGAAGTGATGGACCCGGAACTCAATATTTCAATCGTTGATTTAGGCTTGATTTATCAAACCAAGATAATTAAAAACAAGGTTAAAATTGTAATGACATTAACAACCATTGGCTGTCCGTTGATTGATATAATTCAGTCGGAAATAAAAGATAAAATAGCTGAATTAGGAGTCAAAAAAGAAAATATTATCATAAAAGTGACTTTTGATCCCCCCTGGACAATGGAGAAGATGAGTAAGAAGGGGAAAGCGATGTGGGGAATTTAATTTACAATTATGGCTAAAGGTACCATCCTTGGAGATACATTTGAACAATTGGCAGAGCTAGGAGCTTCGACAGCTAAGCAAACTGTTAAGTCAGTTGTCCAAATTGTAAATCCCTTTGACAAAACCTCGGGAGCAAAAACCTCCGAGGTTAATAGTGAGCAAAACTTAGTACGAACCTCGGAGGTTAAGCGCGGTAATAATCATACTCCTGTTGATTTTGATAAACTAAAAAATAAATTTAAAGATAAAGATAAACTTCGGGCTGAAGCTTTAAAAAATCGACTATTTCAGATTGTTCGGCAAGAAGATGAAAAATCTTTGGAACGAAAAAAAATGGAGGAGGCTGAGAAAAAAAGAAAGGAAGAATATCTGATTCAGGAGAAAAAAAGAAAAGAGCAGGAGAAAAAACAAAGAGAACTGCAGGGTAATATTCCTAAAGGTAAAGTTCGACAAAGTATTTTTTTCACCAAAAAAATGGCTGACCGTCAACACGCCGAACTTAAACCGGCTAGCGGAAAGCAATGATATAATATCTCTTACGGAGTATAGTTCAGATGGCAGAACACACGGTTCGGGACCGTGAGGTCGTGAGTTCAAGTCTCACTACTCCGACACTAGAAACAGTTTTCGAGGAAACGAGAAATTACTGTTTCTTGTGTCCTCCGAAGTGAATATTTCGGCTGCGTGGACGTAGACCACGAGCCGAACATGAACGTAGGAGGACTTATCAATGAAAAATAAACTTACTCAAATCTTTGCCCTCCATTTTTTCAATGATGGTTTTCTGGCTAGTATTATTTTACTTCTACCATTTATTAAGCAGGGTCTACATCTTTCTTTAATACAAGTTGGTTTTTTGACTTCCATACTTTCAGTATCTGGTATCGTTTTATCATTACCCGTAAGCTACGTTGGTCGTAAAATTGGTGCGATAAAAATACTTTCTTTTGCAATATTTTTCTACTCAATTGGTTTTATTGCAGTTGGATTATCTTTCTCTTACTTTTATTTAATCTCGTCTTTTTTGATTGCTGCTCTCGGTTTTGGAATTTTTCATCCAATCGCGTTTTCACTTGTTGCTAAGTGGGCCCCGATTGATAAATTAGGTAAAGCAATGGGAGATTTTACTGCTATTGGAGATGTTGGGAGAATTACACTCTCTTCTACTATTTCATTTATTATAGTTGCTATAGGTTGGCAAAAAACCTCAATCATTTATGGAATAATCTCACTTTTTTCCATTTTTATCATTATTTTTCTCAATAATAAAAAAGATTATGTTGAATCTAAAAAAAACATAATGAAAATAAGTTATTGGCAAATAATTAAAAATAAAAAAATTATTTTTGCACTTTTGATAACTTTTTTCGATAATCTGGCATCCTCAGCGCTTTTTATTTTTATACCTTTTCTTTTTTTGAATAGAAATATCAACCCTTCAGTTTTAGGTCTTTTTACCAGTGCTTTTCTCGTTGGAAATTTAATTGGTAAAACAATGCTAGGAAGATTAGCAGATAAATATAAAAATACAAAAGTATTTATAGTTGCAGAATTTTTTATGGCAGTTTTTATATTTTTACTGACACTAAGTTATTCACAATTTTTGTTAATTATTTTTTCTGTTATCCTTGGAGCTCTAACTGCAGGAACAATTCCTGTCAGGTCAACAATAATTTCCGAATCAACTCAGCATCATAAACAATATGAAGAAGTTTTTGGTATCGCAAGTTTTGTGGCAAATATAGCTACCAGCTTGGCACCTATTATCCTTGGATATGTTGCCGATAAATATGGAATAATTAATTCTTTTAATATATCTGCGATGTTTGCTCTTTTAGCAATTATTCCTGCCTATATTTATAGCCAAGAAAAAAACTTAATTAAAAACCCTATCTCATAAAATCTGCTACGATTGTCTTTACTATTTATTAATTTAATAATATAATTAAGTATTATGGAAAAATTAGTTGAGTCTCCTTATTGTATACCAACTGCAATAATTTTAGGTACGGTAGTATTTGCTTTAATAAGAGGAATTAATAGACATATAAAAAGACAAGATAGTTTTACAAAAGCTGGTGCAGAAAAATTAAAAGAAAAAGATAGAGAAAGTGAAGTTAATGTTGGAAGTTCAGGACATGTACTTCGAGGTTGGTATTCAAGAATTAGAAGAAAATAACCTATTTTGTTGTTTAACCAAGCTAAGAGATTTGAATTCACGACAGAAATTTTTTCGGGTAATTCTTGCTATCACGACTTTTTTATATCTGCTACAATTAATTTGTTATGAAACTCTTTAATTCGTTAACTCGTAAACTCGAAGAAGTTAAACCGATTAATCCACCCAATATTACTTTATATACCTGTGGCCCAACTGTCTATGACTTTACCCACATCGGCCACATGAGAACTTATACTAACAACGATGTTTTAAAGCGAACTTTGAGTTATCTTGGTTACAAAGTTAATCACGTGATGAATATTACGGACGTTGGTCATCTTTCTGGTGATGATGATAGTGGGGAAGACAAGATGGAAAAAGGGGCAAAAAAATTTAATAAAACTGTCTGGGAAGTTGCTGAATTTTACACTGATTTTTTCTTTAAAACTACTGATGCTTTAAATATTATTCGTCCTAGTACTATTTGCAAAGCCACTGATCATATTGAAAACATGCTTCAATTAATCAATAGATTGAAACAGAAAGGTTTTGTATATGAAACTAACGAAGCAATTTACTTTGATGTGACCAAATTTAAGAATTATGGAAGACTATCAGGACAAAAATTAGAAGAAAAAATTCAGGCAGTCAGAAAAGATGTCAATATTGATTTGCAAAAAAAACACCCGGCTGATTTTGCTTTATGGTTTAAACGGGTTGGCCGTTTTGCAGATCATACCATGCACTGGCCCTCTCCTTGGGGTGAAGGTTTTCCCGGCTGGCACATTGAATGTTCTGCAATGAGTATGAAATACTTGGGAGAAACGATTGACATTCACTCCGGAGGGATCGATCACGTGCCGGTTCATCATGAAAATGAAATTGCCCAGTCAGAAGCTGCCACTGACAAACCTTTTGTTAAATATTGGATCCATTATAATTTTCTTTCTGTTGACGGCCAAAAAATGAGTAAATCTTTGGAAAATTTTTATACCATCGAAGATATTAAAAAACATGGCATTAGCCCGATTTCACTCCGCTTATTGTTCCTTCAAACTCATTATCAGCAGACACTTAATTTTACTTGGGAATCAGTTAAAGCCTCTCAAGAAGCTTATAACAATTTAAGAAATATTGTTTTAAATTTAAAAAATTTATCAAATACAATCTTGAGACGATCGCACCAAGATGGTAAGAATAATTATCAAAGAAAATTTATAGATGCAATTGAAAATGATTTACAAACTCCCCAAGCGGTTGCAATCATGTGGGAAATGTTAAAATCGAATTTGTCACCTCAAGAAAAACTTGATTTATTATTTGACTTTGATAAAGTCTTCGGACTTAAATTGAACGAATTGACTGAACACATAATTCCAACTGAAATTATGAATTTAGCAAATCAAAGATTGATTCTACGAGAAAAAAAGAATTTTGTTAAAGCAGATATTCTTCGAAAAGAAATCGAAAAAAAGGGTTACATTTTAGAAGATAAAATAATTGACAACATACCTTTTTATACGATTAAAAAGATTTAAGATTTGAGATGTGGTTTTGAGATTTGAGTTTTGATATTTGAGATTCTTTTGTAAATCCTAATCACCGGATGATCAAATACCGTCCAGGTTTCTTCGGCATTTTCATCATTTAACCCAGCAGAAAACTCTGCCACTTTTTTGAAGCCTAATTTGCCGGAAAATAATTTTTTATAATAGTCGTTTAACTGAGGATATTTTTTTTGGGGATGGTTTGCAAAAATTCGACGGGATGGAACGAAGATATAATCCGCTTTCATTAAATGTTCTTTTAATTCATTTTGCAATTGTGGATTTTCATCTATATCATAGAAATTAAAAGAAATGACATTTAAATTTTTTTCATTAAATAGAGGAATGTCTACAACATTGGCTGTTTCCGATAAAACATATGAGTTGGCAGGAATATTTTTGTAAATCCACTCTGAAGCCTGAAATCGAACATCTGAATTTTGATAAACGCTAAGATAAGCTACCCCTGGCAGGATTGCTAATATAATAATTACAATTTTTATAACATTTATAATCTTTATTCTCAACAAAAAAAGTATCGCGAATATTACCATCAGGGGAAATATCGGTGCCATAAATCTTGACCATTTAGCAAACATGAAAGCATTTGGTAAAAAGTAAATTAAAAAGGAGAGGCGTAGAAGATTAATCTTTTTATCTTTCCATGATAATCCCAAGAAACCCAACATTCCTAGGATAAACATCGGCCAACCTAAAGCATAAGGAAATACTTTAGTAAATTGAAATAAGATTGGAACCGTGTTGACAAACTGTCTTGTGTAAAAAACCAAGACTCTTCCTAAAGCCACATCTGATTCATATCTTATTGAACTGACAAAGTCTTGAAAGTTAATTAGGCTGTGAGGAGAAAACAATACTATAAAAATTATTGTTAACGTTCCAAATTTAATTAGATTTTTATATCTATCCCACGATCGTAGACTAGATAATATGGTAATTATTGGAACGGCAATAAATATTATTGAAGATACTTTTGTAGCCGCTGCCAAACCAGAGATTAAAGAACTTAGAATTATGAATTTAAAATTATGAATTTCTTTTTGAGTAAACAAAAGACAATAATAAATAATCAAACTATAAAACAACATTAAAAACGATTCAGTCGTGCCAAAATGAGCAAACTGAATTGCGTATGGGGAGAACATTATCAATAGAAAAAAGATAAAAGATAGGAAATAGGAATTTTTCTTAGTTATAAGATTTATAATTTTTATAATAATTATTGTGTTTACCACGGAAGCCAATGTTGAAATTATTCGTAAACTCATCATTGCTTCTTCAAAATTAATAACTAAATTTCCAAAGTTTTTAAAACCTTTAAGTATCCATATCAACAAATAACCTAAATAAAGTGGTAACTGTCCGTAAGCAAAAAAATGTGGATTGAAGCATTCTTTCAGATTTGATATTTGATATTTGATATTTGATATTGAGCAGTTCAAATTTTGAACTGCGATTGCCATATTCCTCTCATCCGGATGCATCGGGTAGGGAAGACCCCAGCCAAGATTAATAAATCTTGAATAAACCAATAAGCCAATAACCAATAACCAAAATCCAATAACCAATAATACTTTCCTGTTGATTTTTTTCATGATTACTTGTATTATTGTACAGATAATCTTATGAAATATGAATTAACTTTTCTTACTAAAGAAGAAACTGAACTAAAAAGCGTTAAAGAACTAATTGAGTCTTTTAAAGGTAAGGTCAGCAAAGAAGAAAAATGGGGTGAAAAGACTTTGGCTTATCCCATAAAGAAAAATCATACCGCACTTTTTTATAACTTTCTATTTGAAATAGATAAAAAAAATGTTGCTGAACTAAAGAAAAAACTAAACTTTAATGATAAAATTTTAAGATATTTATTATTGACAAGAGAATAATTATGTCAAGCCGGTCATTAAATCGAATTGTTTTAATCGGTAATTTAACCCGTGATCCGGAGTTAAAATATACTCCAACCGGGACGGCTGTCTGCACTTTTGGTATTGCCACCAACCGCAGTTGGACAACTAATGATGGTCAAACAAAGGAGGATGTCCAATATCATCGGGTCGTTGCCTGGCAAAAATTAGCCGAACTCTGTGGAAAATTACTCAATAAAGGTAGAAAAGTATTTGCTGAGGGTCGTATGACTTACCGAACTTTTACCGGAAAAGACGGAATTCAGCGAACCATCGCAGAGATTGTCCTTGATGATTTTATTGTTTTTGGCGATGGACGAAGAATGACGGAGAGTGTTGAAACGGAAAAAAAAGTTGAGACAATTCCTATAAAAGAAGATGTTGCGGTAAAAACCGAAGAAGTTCAAGAAGAAACTGTTAACCCTGATGATATACCATTTTAAAAATATGAAATGTTTTTTTTGCCAATATAGAAGCAATCCGAGTTTTAAAGATGCTGATAATTTGGAAAAATTTTTATCTCCAAGGAAAAAAATTTTTAACCGTGAAAAAACCAGTGTTTGCGCCAAACATCAACGTGCCTTAACTAAAGAATTAAAACATGCCCGTTATTTGGGCCTTATTCCTTACGTATCTTATCAGGGTTTGCGTTAAGTATTTTTTCTTCATATAATGAACTATCATGCTTATTTCTGTTCCCATCTATACTACTGACCGTTGTTTATTAAAAGAAAACCAACCGGTTGATTTTGAGACTCCATTTTTAGAGAAAAAAGTTGAAGAAGAAGTTAATGTTTCGATTGCGAAAAGTCTTGGTGTTCCGCCGCAAAAAATTTTTCATTATTTAAAAAAATTTGTCGGTGAATTAATCGAAAAAGATGAAATAATTGCCATTAATAAAAGTGTGTTTTCGACAAAAAAAATCATCTCAAAATATACCGGCCAAATTAAAGAAATTAATCATTCTGACGGATCAATCACCATATCAAGCAAAACTAAAATTGACAATGTTGTCAATGCTTTTTTCAAAGGTAATGTCAATAAAATTAAAAAAAATGAAATATTGGTTGAGACCAACAAGGGAGAGCAATTCTCGGCAAAAAACGTCAGTCTTGATTTTGGCGGCAAAACTTTCTTCTTAGAAAATAATTCTAATTTTGTTTCGGAAAATTTACTAAACAGTGTCGTTGTTTGTGACAGTATCACTACCTATTTCAAAACAAAGGCCGAAGCTTTAGGTTGTCAGGGTTTCTTAACTTTGACTAAATCAACCGATGAATCAGAAATTCCTCATGCACAATTTAAAAATATCGATGACTACAAGAAAATTACAAAACAACAATTTCCCTATTGCACTATTGTTAGTACATCAAGTATGATTTATTTCTATCAATGAAAAATAATAAATTAACCAATATTCTTTTAGTTTTATCGTTCATAATCCTTGTTTTTGGAAGCGGTTATAAGCTAGGGGAATATAAAAATAAGTCTTTTTTACAACAATCAACAATTGGTCATCGGCAATCTAACTTTAATTTTGATCTTTTTTGGGAAACCTGGAATAAACTTAAAGAGAGATACGTCGATCAGAAGAAAATTGATCCTAACAAAATGTATTATGGCGCCATAAAAGGCATGGTGGCATCGATCGAAGATCCTTATACTTTCTTTCTTACTCCTGATGAAAATAAACAAACCAAAGATGATTTAGGTGGTAAGTTTGAAGGTATCGGCGCTCAATTAGGTTTAAAAGATAATCGGATTATAATTATTGCTCCACTAAAAAAATCTCCAGCCGAAACGGCAGGAGTAAAGCCTGGAGACTATATCAATAAGGTCAATGACATCGCGACCGTTAACTGGACTTTATCTCAGGCAGTTTCTAAAATTCGTGGACCAAGAAATACCAAAGTTAAGTTGACCTTGGAAAGAAATAATAAAGAAATTGAAGTAACAATTTTTCGACAACAAATTATTGTTGCCTCGGTGGAACTTTCTTATACTAAAAATATCGCTCACCTCAAAGTTAATCAGTTTGGAGATAATACCAATGGTGAATGGGATAAGACCATTGATGAAATTAATAATAAATGGTCAAACAAACAAATTAAAGGAATGATATTGGATTTACGTGATAACCCGGGAGGTTATTTGGAAAGTTCTGTTTATCTTGCTTCGGAATTCCTACCTTTAGGGAAATTGATTGTCAAGCAAGAGGCAACTATATACGGGGACAAGGAATATCGGGTTTTAAAAATGGGTAAACTAAAAGATATTCCTTTGGTCATACTAATAAATAAAGGGTCTGCTTCTGCTTCAGAAATCTTAGCCGGAGCGTTACGCGATTATAAAAGAGCTCAACTTGTTGGAGAGAAAAGTTTTGGCAAAGGTTCGGTTCAAGAAGCTTTGGATCTTGGCGAGGGGGCGGGATTACATGTGACGGTCGCCAAATGGGTACTACCAAATGGTGATTGGATTAACAGTAAAGGAATTGAACCGAATATTAAAATAGAAAATGAAATCAAAGAAGGGAATACCATTACTCAAGAAACTGACAAACAACTTGAAAAAGCCATAGAAATTTTACTAAAATAATTATTATTTATACTGAGCTTGTCGAAGTATGAAAAAACTTCTGTTATTAATAGCAGTAATTGCGGTTGTGGCCATACTTGTTACTTTTTTCTCAAACATTCCAAAGCTTCCTAATGACGTAACGGTAAAGATATTAACTCCGACTTTAACTAAGCAAAACATTCAGACTTATTTGGGTATCCGGTATAAGATGATTGATAAACAGGCCGCCAAATTAGATAATATTTCTGAAGGTGCTTATATCACTCAGGTTATCGATAATTCACCGGCTGAGAGTTCAGGTTTCTTAGAAGAGGACATTATTATCGAATTTGATAATAAACTGATTGATGGCAGTGACAAGCAAATTCTTATTAATTTGATTTCTGAAAAAAATCCGGGTGAAAAAGTTAGTCTTAAAATCTGGAGAAATAAAAAAATCAAAAATATCTCCGTCACCCTCGAATCAGTTAAATAATTTTCACTTGAATTATAAAATTAAAAAGATATATAATCTTTCATATGTTAACAACGACTGATTTAAAAAAAATTAAAGGAATCACTAGAGGCGAGATTCAAACAGAATTAAGAAAAGAGTTAAAAAAATATGCTACTAAAGATGATCTATCTAACGCGACTAAAGAATTAATTGATTTAATTAATTCGTTTAGATCTGAACTGAAAAATGATATTGTAGATTTTAAAGATAGTATTCTCAATGAGATTATTAAACTAC
The DNA here is from genome assembly GCA_964396395.1 of uncultured Gammaproteobacteria bacterium. Lineage (GTDB taxonomy): Bacteria > Patescibacteriota > Microgenomatia > UBA1406 > GWC2-37-13 > GWC2-37-13. The sequence goes on from CAYNFC010000004.1 coordinate 24,361, forward strand.
GTGAGGACGTAACGATTGTCATAGGTTATAGAAACCGTATAGAAGATCATGATAAGCGAATAGAAAAACTCGAAACCGCCGTTTATCAGTAATACTTCTTAAACTCAATTAGCCTACTAGTAAGTCTGCTGTTTATTTTATTCATAAAATTAACATTGATTAATTCTAAATTTTCAAATTTTAGTTCAAAAATTCCAGCTTTTGGAATATAATCCTTTCCATCTATTAAATCTTTATTGGTTATTTTATGGCCTTTTTTAGTAAAAGTATAAATCATTATTGGATCTCCATGGGAAACCAAAATAATATTTTTATCATGATGTTTTTCTATTACTCTTAGTATTAATTTATTAACTCTTTCAAAAATATCTGCGAAACTTTCTCCCTTATTTTTTAAATGAAACTCGTCTAAATAGGGATAAGTTCTTTTTTCATAAAATTCCTTATAGGTTAAGCGCCTGAATTGCAATGGGGTATAAACTTCGGAGATTAATTTACTGATAATTATTCTTTTATTTAATTTATCCGCTAATATTTTGGCCGATTGTTTAGCTCGAAGAACTGGACTTGAATAAATAATTTCAATATTCTTATCCTCAAAATACTCAGCGTCCCTTTTGATGTCTTCTATTCCTTTTTCAGATAAAGAAAAATGGGGAAGTCGCCAAGGAACGATATTACCTGGATTTTTATATTCTCCGTGTCTAACAAAATAAATTGTTGTTATTTATATATTTTATCAAATATCGGTTTAAATTTAATTTATGCGTATAAGCTTGCCATGTATCTATCGTCTTTTTTAAACTGTTTTAATGGCCTAAATATACACTTTTGTAGGTTATAAGCGACTGACAAATAAATTACTACTCTGTAATATTAGGAAGTAGTATGATAAGAATTTCATATCTCAAAATAAAGGAAGAAGATTACGAGAAAATATTCTCTATTTTTTATAAGGTTTTGGGCGAAACTGAAGATAAAGATGAGTTTAGCAAAATTTTATTTGATTTATTAACTCCAGCTGAAAGAATCATGCTTATAAAAAGAATTGCGGTTATTTATCTTCTTTTAAAAGATGTTGATTATCTAACTATTTGTGAAGTATTGAAAGTATCAAATGGTACTATAAGTAAATATAAACTGTTAATGGAAAGCAGTAGAGGTATTGTTCCCGTTCTAAAAAAGATGATTGGAAATGAAAAAATCTGGTTATTCTTTGAAAACATATTCAGTCAGATTTTTTATCCAGGACGACCTGGAATAAATTGGAAAGCGGCTTGGGAAATGAGAATGGCTTTGGAACGTAAAAAGGAAAGAGGATTGTGATATTTTATTTACTACTCCGTAATATTAGAGGGTAGTATTTATTATCAAAACTGAATTTTTGTTAGAAAGATGTTATAATGCAACATATGAAAATAAATGTTTTGACATGTTTCCATCATCCGGCTTAAAGGCGGGAGATGATTTTGTTGAAAAAAGAAACAACGAACCCTCCCGAAAGGAGGGATTTTTTTATGTTAAAAATTGTATAATTAAAAAATATGGTAAATCAAATTAAGGTTCAAAAATTAGCAGGTTTTAGAGACTATTTTGCTGAAGACGTGAAGATTCGAGAATATGTTATCAATATTTTTAAAAAAATATTTGAAAAATATGGCTATGAGCCATTAGAGACTCCTGCTTTGGAAAATAGCAATATTTTTGTTGGTGAATTGGGTGACGAGGCGGAAAAACTATTCTATCGATTTAAAGATCAAGGTGGACGAGATATTATGCTTAAATATGATGTTATGACGCCAATGTGCCGAACAGTCGCCGAGAATATAAATAATATTGTCTTTCCATATAAGAGGTATCAGATACAAAACGTCTGGAGAAGCGAAAAACCTCAAAAAGGTCGATTCAGAGAATTCACACAATGTGACGCTGATACGATAGGCAGTGCCTCCGTTATTTGCGACGCGGAATTTATTCAAATGGGCATCGAGGCTTTGATCAATATAGGTTTCAAAGAATTTCGAGCCAATATAAATAATAGAAAATTACTTAGTGGGATTATTCAATTTGCTGGTGCCTCTGAAAAAGAATTTATTCCTATTTGTATTTCTGTTGATAAACTATCAAAAATTGGAAGAGATCAAGTAAAAAAAGAGTTGATTGAAAAAAGAAAAATTAATCCTGAAATATCTGATAAGATTTTGGACGTTATTACTTTAACAGGTGAAACCGAAGAATTATTAACTAAGTTAAAAAAACAACTCAGTAACATACCTGTGGCTGTGGAAGCAATTAGTGAACTTGAAATTATCTTTGATTATTTTAAAACCATTAAACTAGATAAGAAATTTTATCGTTTTACCCCGTTTATTGCCCGAGGATTAGCTTATTATACTGGCCCTGTGTGGGAATTTGAAATATTGGAAGGCGATGTTGGATCTGTAGCTGGTTGCGGTCGATACGATAATATTATTGGTAAATTTGTTGGAAAAGAAGTCGCGGCAACAGGCGGGTCCTTTGGTATTGATAGATTAGTCGAAGTAATTAAATCAAGAAAAATGATTAATTTTTCCTCAACTATTACAAAGACTTTGGTAACAATTTTTGATAAAAGTCTTTTTAATAACTCTCTGATAATTGCCGATCAATTAAGAAAAAATAATATCTCAACTATTCTTTATCCTATTCTAAACGAAAAACTAGATAAGCAACTTAAGTATGCCAATAAGAAAAATATTCCCTATGTCATAATTATTGGACCGGAGGAAGTAGCAAACGGAAAAGTAGTTTTGAAGGATATGAAGACGGGAGAACAGAAGGAATTAACTTTAGAAGAAGTTATTAAGCAATTTATTCCGTAAATAGATAAAATCAGACAGAGTCGGATGAAATCAGATAGAATTGATTAAAAACTGATTGCATCTAATTTTATCCGATTAAATCTAATTATATCTAATATGCTAATAAATCCCAACATTGCCATCATCGAAGCCTTGCCCGGAGTCGGGGGAGACGAATCAAAACTTTGGATGGAAGAATTATTGACATCTTATTTACGTTTTGCTCAAAAAAAAGGGTTTAAATTTTCTAATCTTGATGAAAAAATGATTAAAATTAACGGATCTGAAGCATTCAATCTATTTAAGAATGAAACTGGAGTACATAGAGTCCAGCGAATTCCCGAGACGGAAAGAAAAGGCAGAATTCATACTTCAACCTGTATTATTGTTGTCTTACCCCAAATAATCCAGTCTGATATAAGAGTTAATCAAAATGATTTGGACTGGCAGTTTTATAGATCGGGGGGACACGGTGGTCAAAATGTTAATAAAGTTTCGACAGCTGTTCGACTGACCCATAAACCAACCGGCATTGTCACAACTGCTTCGCGTGAACGTTATCAGGAAGCCAACAGAAAAATCGCCCTGGATATTTTAAACGCTAAACTTTATCAACTGGAAGAAGAAAAGAAAAAAGGAATGAGACACTCATACGTCACCAATGTTGGGATAGGGGATCGGGCTGAAAAAATCCGGACTTATAATTTTCCCCAAAACCGCCTGACCGATCACCGGATTAATAAAAGCTTCCATAATCTTGAGGATATAATTTCCGAAGGTAAATGGGACAAGGTCTTTGCAACGCAATGAACTGAAATTACTATAGGGTCTTGACTATTGACAACTAATAAAGTATATTATTCTCATAAACGCCTCAGCTAGTACGCAAGTCCGCTGAGGTTTTTTTATGTATAATTAAAGTTAATGAATCAAACAATTCTTTTTATTGACGGAGAAAACTTTCTACATAAAATTGAGGATGTATTAAAGATACGTCTAAAAGGCGGTAAAGTTGATATTGCATCGCTCGACTTCAATGAAATTTTTAAAACTCCACTCCAAGAATATAAAATAACAAGAAAAATATTTTATGTGGCTAAACTTCATTTTCATCCTGAAACAAAAGAAAAATCAGAAAAGCTTTTAAAAACACAAAGAAAATTAAAAAATACATTATTAAATCAAAAATTTGAATTTTTAATAGCTGGCAATGTTCGTGGTCAAAAAATAACTATTGATGGCAAAACAAAAATAATATTTCGAGAAAAAGGAGTTGACGTTAAGATCGCTGTTGATCTAGTTGCACTTTCTGCAGATAAAGTTATAAAAACTGCTATTCTCTGCAGTTCTGACTCTGACTTACAGCCAGCTGTTCAGGAAGCAAGAAAAAGAGGCGTTAAGGTGATTTATTTGGGTTTTCAATTTCAACCTAACAAAGGATTAACATATACAACCAATGGTACCGTGCTTTTTCGCAACTCTGAAATTCTTAAAGCCTGCGGGGTAAAGTAATTTATTTAACAGGAATAGACGATTGTGCCTTATTCATTCGCAGTTCTGATGCAACGCCTCCAACATGTCCAACTGGCATAAACACTGGAACTTTTTTTGCAATAACTTTTTCATCTGATGAATGACAGTTATGTAGTAGTATTGCTGCGTGTTTTTTAGGATTATTATATCTCTCCAGAACCTCGTCTATTTTAACTCTATTTCCTTTTTTTTGTATTGGAGTTCCATCTTCAGCTGTTGTCCCATCATTATATTGTTCGCCAATTATTAATTCTGAGCCACCATGTCCGTGAACAATCACTAATTCATTAGCCTTATTTTCTGAAACGCATTTATTAAAATCATCTTTCTCTTTTTGATTATTTCCAAAAACATCAACAATCATTCTTTCAACTTGAGCTGATCTTTGCATATCTGACGGTCTTGGAACATTAAATGTTTTTTGTAACTTTTCATTCTTTGGACTTGAAATTGTCTTTCTTGCTAAAACTTCTAGTTGAGAAGGTAGAAAAGAATATTTTTGTGTTCTTATATTTCTTATATTTTTAGGTAAGGATTCCTGAGGGGCTACATCAAGATAGGTTATTGTATCTATATGATCGGGTATATTTATACCGGAAATATTTTTTAATGCATTTCTTAAGATTGGGTAATTGAGTGGAATTGTTAATTCTATTCCCCAAGCCAAACCCTCCTCGCTTGGAAAATCAACTCTCCGGCCAGACATGTCTTTTGCCCAATTAAAATAAAGCTTTTTCTTATTGGGGGGGGAATTTTAATAGCTACATTTTCTGAGATTGGTTCTCCGCTTGGTTCCTGCATATGATTATGTTAGTGAATTAAAATCAAAAATTCAAATTATAATCACATTTTTAAAAGATGAATATTTAGTCTGGATTCCCGCCTCCGCGGGAATGACAGTTTTTTTTACTTTTGATTTTATATTTCTTCTGTTATAATTGATGCTTATGAAAGCAAAAATCCATCCAATATATTATGACGATGCCCAAGCCATTTGCGCTTGTGGTAATACTTTTATCACCGGATCAACAAAAAAAACTATTTCAGTTGAAGCTTGTTATAAATGTCATCCTTTTTATACTGGAGAACACAAATTTTTAGACAGAAAAGGTCGAGTTGATTCGTTCCAAAAAAAACAAGCTTTTGCTTTAAAGTACAAAAGCACATATACTGGTAAGAAAAAGAAAAATAACAAGGAACAAAAAAATACTAAATCTTTACGTGAACTTTTAGGGGAATCATGATATAATTTAAAAACCTAAGACACCAGGTACAAAAATAAATTCCTGGCGAACACCTCGCCGTGGCGGGGGATGGTAAAAATATGGTTAATCAAATCAAAAAAAATCAGGTTGAGTTGCTTCTTCAATCATTGACTGAAAGTCCTAACTTTCTTTTAGTTAAAATCGGTAAAACTACTCATCAAGGTTTGGAGTCACTCCGTAAAGAATTAAAAAAAACCAATTCTAAGATCAAAGTAATTAAAAATACTTTATTTGAAAAATCTGTTAATAAAATTGCTTCGAAAAAAGTTATTTTTACCGATTTGAAGAAACAATTTTTTCCCTTAAAGGAAACCACTGCTTTAGTGACTTTAGGTAAACGCTGGAATGAAGGATTAAAAATATTTTATCTTTTTTCTAAAAAAGATCTGTCATTAAGTTTTAAATTGGCTTTGCTCGACAATAATGTTTATACTGCGGAAAAAGCTCTTCAAATAGCTCAGTTACCAAGTCGAGAGGAACTGTTAGGAAAGATTATCGGTAGTATGAAAAGCCCTATGAACAAGTTTGTCTACGCTTTAAAATTTAATACTAATAAATTTGTGTATATTCTGAAAGCTAAATCAAAGGAGGTGAGTAATTAATGTCTGATATAAAATTATCTGAAAAATTACAAAAAATCGTTACTGAAGTTGAGGCACTGACGGTCGTTGAAATGGCTGAACTTGCAAAATATTTAGAAGAAAAGTTTGGTGTTTCTGCTATGCCGGTCGCCGCTGCCGCTGCCGCCTCCGCAGGAACTGCTACGGCGGACAAGGAAGAAAAAACTAGTTTTACAGTCGTCTTAACGGCCGCAGGAGACAATAAATTAGGAGTCATCAAAGCAGTCCGGGAAATCCTTCCTAATTTAGGACTTATGGATGCTAAAAAATTAGTCGAATCAGCGCCAAAAGATTTGTTAACCAATGTAAAAAAACCCGTTGCTGAGGAAGCTAAGAAAAAGATTGAAACTGCCGGAGGGAAGGTTGAATTAAAATAATAAAATAATATATGGCAAAAAAGTCTGATAAAACTTCGTACGGTGCTGATTCGATCGTTGTCCTTGAAGGATTGGAACCGGTTAGAAAGCGTCCGGCGATGTACATTGGGACAACATCCCAGTACGGAGTTAATCACTGCTTAAATGAAATTATTGATAACTCAATTGATGAATCTTTGGCCGGTTTTTGTCATAATATTGAAATCCGGGTTGAAAATAATGGCTATATGACAGTGATTGATGATGGCCGGGGAATTCCGGTTGACAAAGTTCCGAAATACAATATTTCTGCGCTCGAACTTGTGATGACCAAGCTTCATGCCGGAGGAAAGTTTAATGTAGGCGCTTATAAAGTTTCCGGTGGTCTTCATGGAGTTGGCGCTTCGGTTGTCAACGCTCTTTCAGAACATATGATCATTGAAGTTAGACGTAATGATAAAATCTACCGTCAAGAATATAAAAAGGGTAAGTCCACAGACTCAGTTAAACAAGTAACAAAATCCATCCTGGATTTTAACTTCAAAGAAGGAACAGCTGTTTCTTTTTTACCGGATAAGGAAATCTTTAAAGAAACCATTGAAATTAACAATAATATTTTTAAAAAACAGGTTAAGGAACGGGCATATTTGATTAATAACGTTTATTTCAGAATTTTTAACAAAAAAACGACTGAAAAAATCGCCTACTTTTTCGATGGTGGAATAATTTCCTTGCTTCGTGATATGAATCGCGGCAAAAAAACTCTTCATGATCCGATTTATGTCAAAAAACAAGTCGATGATAAAGAAGTTGAGGTAGCAATCCAATATAACTATTCTTTAAACGAAAACATTCATTCTTTCGTTAATGTCATCAACACACATGAAGGAGGAACCCATTTAACCGGATTCAAAACGGCCCTTACAAAAGCTGTTAATAACTACGCTAAAAAAGAACTGGGTGATAAGAACAATGAGGAAACTTTTTCCGGCGATGATGTCAAAGAAGGTTTATCTGCCATTATTTATATAAAAATGCCCGCCACCAATTTACAGTTTGAGGGGCAAACGAAAACTAAATTAGGAAACTCGGAAATCCAAACTTTAGTTCAACAAACAGTTTTTGAATTTTTAGAGACGTATTTTGAAGAAAATCCAAAAACAGGAAGAGAAATTTTAAGTAAGATTTTTCTTGCTCAAAAAGCCCGCTTGGCTGCCAAAGCCGCTAAGGAAGCGGTCTTGAGAAAAGGAGCCTTAGAAGGGGCCACTCTTCCTGGAAAATTGGCTGACTGTCAGGAAAAAGACCCAGCCCTGTGTGAGTTATTTATGGTTGAAGGCAATTCCGCCGGTGGTACTGCCAAAGAAGCTCGAAACCGGAAGTTTCAAGCCATTCTCCCTTTAAGAGGAAAGATACTAAATACCGAAAGAGCTTATTTAGATAAGGTTTTAGCTTTTAAAGAAATAAAGGATTTAGTGATTGCTCTCGGCATGGGAATTGGTGAAAATGTTAATTATGCGCGCCTTCGTTATCATAAAGTTGTCATTATGACCGACGCCGATGTTGACGGCGAACATATTTTAACCTTAATTTTAACTTTTTTCTTTAGACATTTGCCTGATATTATTAACAAAGGACATCTTTATGTGGCTATGCCACCGCTTTTTAAGGTCCAACAGGGAAAACAAATTTATTATGTATACTCTGATGAAGAAAAAAATAAAGTAGTTACTCAATTAATGAGTAAACACGCAAGTCAACCAAATATCCAGCGTTATAAAGGTCTTGGGGAAATGAATCCCGACCAACTTTGGGATACGACGATGGATCCGGAAAGAAGGATTTTAAAACAAATTACAATAACCGAAGCGGAAGAAACCGATAAAGTTTTTTCAATGCTTATGGGAGATGAAGTCCCACCAAGAAAGAAATTTATTGTTACGCACGCGAGGATGGCCAACTTGGACCTATAATTAAAAGTTTAATAAAAAATATGTTTTCAAACTTTTTTAACTCAACTCAACCGGCAATTATTGCTGGAATTTTTTCTATTATTTACGGAGTTTTTCTTACGGCAAAAATTCTTAAACATCCACGAGGCGATGATAAAATGAATCAAATCTCAGATGCAATAAGCGAAGGAGCTAATGCTTATATGAAACGTCAATATATAGTTGTTAGTTTTATAGGTTTGATTGTCTTTGCAATTTTATATTTCATTTTTGGAAAGTTTACGGCTATTGGTTTTGCCATTGGAGCTGTTTTTTCTGCAATTGCGGGAATAGTTGGAATGTCTATAGCTGTCAGAAGCAATATTAGAACTGCCCAAGCCGCAAAAAGCGGATTAGAAAAAGCATTTTCTTTAGCCTTTGCCGGTGGCTCTGTCACCGGTTTTATGGTAGCAGGACTAGCTCTTTTAGCAGTTTCAGGATTTTATCTTCTCTTAACCACTTTTAGCAAAAATGCAAGTCTCCAACCTTTAATCGGATTGGCTTTTGGAAGTTCTCTTATTTCAGTCTTTGCCCGTCTTGGTGGAGGAATATTTACAAAATCTGCCGATGTTGGTACTGACATGGTTGGAAATATTCCCGAAGATGATCCTCGCAATCCTGGAGTGATTGCTGATTTAGTCGGAGATAATGTCGGGGATGATGCTGGAATGGCGGCTGATCTTTTTGAGACTTACCTGGTCACTGCCATTGCTGCTATGATTCTTGGTAAATTAACTTTTCCTGGTAATCAAACTATTATTTTTTATCCTTTGTTAATTGGAGCTGTTTCAATATTTGCCAGTGTCATCGGATCTTTTTTTGTCAAATTATCCGGAAAAAAAATCATGCTTGCTCTTTATCAGGGTTTGACAGTAAGCGCTATAATCGCGTTGATAGGTTTTTATTTAATAACAACGATGATGTTTTCTGGAAAAATTAACTTTTTTTACACTTCGATCATAGGAGTTATATTGACAATAGCATTAGTTGCAATTACTGAATACTACACTTCAAAAAAATTTTCACCTGTAAAAAATCTTGCTCAGGCATCTATCACCGGTCATGGTACTAATGTTATAGCCGGATTAGCTTTGTCTATGAGATCAACCCTTGCTCCAATTATTGTAATTTCTCTTTCAACAATTACTGCTTACTATTTTGCCGGATTGTATGGTATCGCCATTGCCGCCATGAGCATGTTATCGTTAACCGGAATTATTGTTTCGATTGACGCTTTTGGCCCAATTACTGATAATGCCGGTGGAATTGCTGAAATGAGTGGTCTTGACACAAAAATAAGAAAAGTCACTGATTCACTTGACGCAGTCGGTAATACAACCAAAGCAATTACCAAAGCATATGCGATTGGATCAGCCGCTTTGGCCGCTTTGGTTCTATTTACTAGTTTTACCCAAGAATTGGGCAAACAAGTAGTGTTTTCTTTATCTGATCCCTATGTGGTTATAGGTCTTTTTATAGGAGGAGCATTACCTTATATTTTTGCTGCTTTAGCTATGGAAGCTGTCGGAAAAGCCAGTATTGCAATAGTTAATGAGATAAGAAGACAGTTTAGAGAAATTAAAGGGATAATGGAAGGAAAAGCCAAACCTGAATACGGTAAGGCCGTTGATATTGTTGCAAAATCGGCTATTAAAGAGATGATCGTGCCGACTCTTATTCCGATATTAACTCCTATTGTTATTGGCTTTGCTTTTGGTTCGAAAGCCTTAGGGGGATTATTACTTGGTAGCATCATCACCGGTCTTTTTGTAGCCATATCGATGACAACCGGTGGAGCTGCTTGGGATAATGCTAAAAAATATATAGAAGAGGGGCATTTCGGCGGAAAAGGAAGTTTTGCCCATCAATCAGCTGTGACCGGCGATACAGTCGGGGATCCTTATAAAGATACCGCCGGACCAGCCATTAACCCGATGATAAAAGTTTTAAATATTGTTGCTTTATTATTAGCACCATTTTTAATTTAAATATCAAATTTGTCCCTTTTGTCAAATATGTCCAATAACATACAAATAACGGAAATAAATTCGGAGATGAAACGGGCTTATTTAGATTATTCCATGTCTGTTATTGTTTCCCGTGCGCTTCCTGATGTTCGAGATGGTCTAAAACCGGTTCATAGAAGAATTCTTTATGCAATGTATAAGTTGGGATTGACTTCAAGTGCCCGTTTTTCCAAATCAGCAAAAGTAGTCGGAGAAGTTTTAGGTAAATATCACCCTCATGGCGACTCTTCAGTCTATGAAGCTTTAGCTCGTCTTGCCCAGACCTTTTCCATGCGCTATCCCTTGATTAAAGGTCAGGGTAACTTTGGATCAATTGATGGCGACCCGCCTGCCGCCATGCGTTATACCGAAGTCAAATTGGCCAAGATCTCCGATGAAATGGTCACCGATATCGAAAAAGAGACCACGCCATTTATTGATAACTTCGATGGATCCTTAAAAGAACCAGTTTATTTACCAGCCAAACTTCCCAATCTTTTGCTCATGGGTGCTGAAGGAATTGCTGTTGGAATGGCGACTAAAATCCCACCACATAATCTTTCTGAATTAGTTGATGCCTTAGTTTTTATGATTGACCATGCCAAAACAAATAATGTAGGGGCGAATTTTAATTCGCCCGAAAAAAAAGCAAAAAAATCACCGATGGAAGATGTAAAAAATCTTTTATTTAGCACCACTTTAGAAGATTTACTGACATTTGTTAAAGGGCCGGATTTCCCCACTGCCGGTATTATTTACGGTGCTAATGATATAAAAGAAATGTACGCTACTGGCCGAAAATCTATCATTATGAGGGCTAGAGTAACCGACGAAGATATGGGTAAGGGAAAAATGGCAATTATAGTCAATGAACTTCCTTACCAGGTCAATAAAGCTTTGTTGGTAGAAAAAATTGCCAATTTGGTTAATGATAAAAAAATTGTTGGTATTTCGGATCTCAGGGATGAATCTGACAGAGATGGAATTAGGGTAGTAATTGAATTAAAAAAAGATGCGTCGTACAAAAAAGTGTTGAACAATCTTTTTAAGTTTACCAATCTCCAAACATCTTTTCCGGTTAATATCGTCGCTTTGGTTGATGGAGTACCTCAAACTTTATCCTTGAAAACCATTTTGGAAATTTATATCAGAAACCGGGTTGAAGTAATCGTCAAAAGATCCGAATATGAACTGGCAGAAGCAAAGACAAGAGCTCATATTTTAGAAGGTTATCTTATTGCACTTGATCATATTGATGAAGTAATCGCCGTTATAAAGAAATCTAAAGATGAACCTGAAGCTAAAGAAAAACTAATAAAAAAATTTGGGCTGTCACCTCTTCAAGCTCAAGCCATTATGGAAATGCAATTGAGACGGTTAACCGGACTTGAAAGAAATAAAATCAAAGATGAACTGGCCCTTCTTAAAGAAACAATTGAATATCTGGAAAGCTTACTTAAAAATATTTTTAAAATTTTGAAAGTCATCAGAGAAGAAATTTTATATCTGAAAACCAAGTATGGCGACGAGAGAAGAACTCAGGTTATGAAGTTTAAGCCGGGCGAGATCACTGATGAGCAATTAATTGAAAACAAAGAAGTAATTGTTGTCTTAACAAAAGAAGGATATATTAAGCAGGTACCTCGCGAAACTTTTAGAATTCAGCATCGAGGCGGAAAAGGGGTTTCCGGAATGGAGACTAAAGATACTGATAATGTATATTATATAACCACGGCGATGACTCATGACTACATGCTCTTCTTTAGTAATCAAGGCCGAGTCTTCCAAACACGAGTCTGGGATGTTCCTGTTGGATCGCGTGTTTCTAAAGGCAAAGCGATCATCAACCTCGTGGCTCTTAAACCAGATGAAAAAATTACCTCTATATTAAGCTATAGCGCAGAGATCATGGAAAAAGCTAAAAATTTATTTGTTGTCATGTCAACTAAATATGGTACGGTCAAAAAAACATGCTTTGAAGACTATGTTAATATCCGAACAAATGGCATAATTGCAATACGTTTGGAAAAGGATGATGAACTTTTATGGGTTAAACTTACCGATGGTAAAAAAAACGTTATTTTAGCTTCAAAAAATGGCAAAGCTATCGTTTTCAAAGAAAAAGAAATCAGATCAACCGGACGAGCTTCAATTGGTGTCAAAGGAATGGATCTTGATAAAAAATCAGATCAGCAAATAATAGCCGCCGACGTTTTTTCTGACGCCGAATTTAAAAAGAATATTTTGGTTCTCACTGAAAGGGGAATTGGGAAAAAAACCAAACTATCAAATTTCCGGGGTCAACACCGAGGCGGAAAAGGTGTCAAAATTACTTCAGTCGATCAAAAAATCGGACCGGTGGCTTTTTCTGAAATTATTGAACCTGAAGACACGACTTTAATCATTACCAGCGCCCTGGGACAAGTGGTCAAAATGAATATAAATAATATTCCTTCACGTTCCCGAACCGCCAAGGGAGTCATTTTGATGAGGTTTTCCGAAAAATCTGACCGTATCGTCAGTGCTACCAGTGTCTGAAAATATGATATAATACCTCATGCTCATTGACGGGAAAAAAATTGCCGGTTATCTCCTTAATATTCTTAAAAAAGAACGTAGTAAGATAAAAAAACCTATTGGTTTAACCGTATTTTTAATCGGCAACTCACCAGAACAACTTTCTTTTGTAAAAATAAAATCTAATATTGCCAAAGCCTTGAAAGTCGACTTTAAATTAATTCATTTAATAAAAACTCCAAATTTTATTGATTTTGCCAATCTGTTAAAAAAAGAGGTTGATGATAAAAACGTTACCGGAATTATCATCCAACAGCCACTGCCTGCACAACTTTCAACCGATAGTATTTACGATTATATTCCCCGTACTAAAGAAATCGAAGGTCACCGAAAAAAATCTGAGTTTATTTTTCCGCTTGGGCTAGCAGTTATGACAATAATTAAATATGTTTATGACGGAAAAAAGAAGATCGATAGTCTTTTTGTTGATCTAAAAAGAGACCGTTTGTTGTTTAAAAAAATACTTAAGGGTAAAAAAATCATTGTTGTTGGCCGGGGTATGACTGGCGGTAAACCGATTGGAAAAACCCTTGGAGATCTCAATATTAACTATATCAATACTAATTCTTTAACAATTAATCCTGAATCTTATTACAACACGGCTGATTTGATTATTACCGCTGTTGGTAAAAAAGTTTTAGAACCGTCCATGCTTAAACCTGGTGTCGTTTTAATCAATACCGGTGTACGCAAGGAAAATGGTAAGTTAAAAGGTGATTATGAAGAAAAAGAAATAAAAGATATTGCCTCGTTTTATACGCCTACTCCCGGCGGTAGCGGACCAATAGACGTAGTCTATCTTTATAAGAATTTGATTGACGCCGCCAAGATGCAAAAATGATCATAATAACTGGTCAAACTGCTACCGGAAAAACAAAACTTGCACTAGATTTGGCAAAAAAATACAATGGTGAGCTGATAAATTTTGACTCCCGGCAAATTTATAAATATTTGGATATAATAACGGGAAAAGACATTCCAAAAACAAAAATATGGCTTTATGATATTGTTACTCCAGATCAGTATTTTTCTTCATTCGACTTTGTAAAACTGGCAACACCGATAATTGAAGATATTAAAAAAAGAAATAAAACCCCAATATTAATCGGCGGAACTTATCTTTATTTAAAACATCTACTCTATGGAATTGATGAGAATAACAGTCCTCCTGATTTTAAACTCCGGGAGAAACTGAATAGTAAATCCGTCGATTATTTACAAAAAAAGTTAATGTGGTTAAATAAAAAAGTTTTTGAAAGTTTAAATCATAGCGACCAACTTAATCCCAGACGATTAATTCGAAAAATCGAGATTGCATCAACAACAAAAAAAACAACTTATATAAGGTCCGACCTTAAAAGGACGGACCTTCCTAAAATGTTCATCGGCCTTAAATATAAAGATAAAAATAAACTCCGTGAAGTAATTACAAAAAGGGTGGAGAAGAGATTGGAAAACGGCGCCGTTGAGGAAGTCAAAAAGCTTTTGAAGATGGGTTACACTGAAAATGATCCGGGTATGAAAACCATTGGCTATCAACAAATAATTAAATACTTAAATAAAGAGTTTTCGAAAGAAAAAGCTATTGACGATTGGATCAACAAAGAGGTACAATATGCTAAAAGACAGTTGACCTTTATGAAGAAAGATAAGAATATATGCTGGAGGGAAATTTAAATTCGTAATTTTTTTATTTTTCTAACATCTTTTTCAATTTGTTTTACCAATTCTTCAATCAGTTTAAATTTAATTATCTCCCTCAAATATTTAATTATTTCAACTTTGATTATCTTTCCATCTAAGTTTTCTAATTCGTTAATCTGTAATCCGTCATTCGTTAATCCAATTAAATATACCTCCAGGCTTTTTTCTTGTTCGTTGAAAGTCGGCACCGGTCCATAATGTAAAGCTCCTTTAAAAAATTTATTATTAATAGAAACTTTTACAGCATAAATTCCGTTTTTTAACTCAAAATTATCTGGAATCTTTAGATTAATCGTCGGAAATCCTATTGGTTTTCCCCGTCCCTTTCCCTTTATTTGAGTACTTTCAAATTTCATTGACTTTATTTTAATTAAAATAGTATAATAATTCAAATCGTTCCTTCGGGGAAGGGTGACCCGCCTTCATCAAGATTTCGGCGAGGCGAGGAATTCCCAATCGGTGGTATAGCCCACGAGCCGAGATAATATCAGAGCATGATCCGGTGTAATTCCGGGGCCGACCGTAAAGTCGGGAGGAAAGAAGGAAAAGACATCTTCTTTCTTTGCTCCGAATATTATCAATTAATTATTTTTATGAAAACCAGCTTCCAACTAACGCGTCGGTTGGCAATCTTTGCTGCTTTAGCGGCAATTTCGGCTTTATTACAACTTTTTCACATCGGTTTTAAAACCCAGTGGGGTATGTGGATTGATATTGTTGCTGTGCCCTGGATCGTGGCTTACTTTTTATTTGGTGTAAGAGGTGGATTAACTGTCTCTCTTGTTGGATCAATTATTATTACCTTAATCGCCCCGGACACCTGGCTTGGTGCCTCGGCAAAATTTATTGCTACTGTCCCGATGTTTCTTACCTTGCATGCTTCAATCTTGATTTTTAAAAAGAAAATTAACCAATTTAAAAATCTAAAAAGTATTATCTTCCCTATATTAATCGCTATTGGATTAAGAGGAGCAGTTATGTTTTTTTTCAATTATTACTTTGCTCTTCCTATTTGGATTCCCGGTAAAACTCCTATCCAATTAATGAGTATTTTTCCCTGGTATATTATTGTTGGAATAAATGCCGTCCAAGGAATTATTGATGTTGTCTTTGCCTGGCTTTTGGTCTTTCCCTATAAATTATCACGTTTTGGACAAAAAAGCAGCCAAATATGAGTATTGTTATCGATGCCGTCTCTTTTCAATATCGCCCTAAACAAAAAATTTTAGAGTCAATTAATCTTGAGATTAATAAAAATGATTTTATCGCGATTCTGGGTAAAAACGGATCAGGTAAAACCAGTCTTTTATATTGCATCAATGGGTTAATCCCTCATGCTATACCAGGAAAACTTTCCGGTAATATTTATGTTGATGAAAAAAACACCAAAAAAATTTCTATTGGAGAAATTTCTTCAAAAGTAGGGACAGTCTTTCAGGATTCTAATTTGGTGATTTTTAACCTAACGGTAGAAGAGGAAATATCTTTTGGAGTTTATAATCTTAAACTTGATCATCCAAAAAAGCGTGTTTACGAAGCTCTTCAAACCGTTGGACTTAAAGGATTTGAAAAACGTAATCCTCATGATCTTTCCGAAGGACAAAAACAATTATTGTGTATTGCCTGTGTTTTAGCGATGGGAACAGATTATATTATTTTGGATGAACCTATTTCTAATCTTGATTATTTAAATGCTCAACTGGTATATAAAGTCCTCAAATCGCTTCACCAGCAAGGAAAAAGCATAATTACCGTCGAACATGATACTGATATGGTCTGGAAAAATTCCACTCGAACGGTCATTTTAGACAATTACCGAATAGTTGAAAATGGTCCTACCAAACAAGTTCTAAAAAATAATGAAAAACTAATTTCATTAGGGATAAGGCCAGTTTCAAAAAACCTATGAATGAAATCACCTGGACACGAATTAGATTAGGTTTAGTATTTTTAATCAGCAATATTCTTTTATTCTATAAAGAAGCATTATATCTTAATGTATTGCTTTATCTATTAATTGTCAGTTATATTTTTATTAAGCAAAAATTCTCTATCTATATTTTTTGGTTAAAACCTCTTTTTATAGCCGTAATAATCGTTTTTATCATTCAGTCATTAACGTTTAACGGTTCCGGATTTAGTCAAGAAGGATTAACTTTTGGAATCCTTTCCTCTTTAAGAATTTTGTCTTTATCCAGCCTTATCTTTCTTTTAATTTATACTACCCAACTTAAGTATATTATTAAAGCTCTTAATTTTTTACCAATACAAATATCTTATATTCTTAGTCTAAGTCTGGGAATGATTCCTCAATTGACAAGAGAAATGAAGCAGATAATAATTGCCCAGCAGGCACGCGGTCACCGACTAAATTGGAATATTTTTAAAAGTTATCTACCTATTCTTTTACCAATATTTACTAAAAGTTTTATTCGATCGGAACAAATTGCAATTTCCCTGCAGGCGCGCGGTTTTAAATTTATTAAAAAATAGTTTCATCTCTTAAACAATTTCATAAAGGCTTCTTTTGGTATTTCCACCCGTCCGACCATTTTCATTTTCTTTTTTCCCTCTTTTTGTTTATCCAAAAGCTTACGCTTACGTCCAAAGTCCCCCCCACCAACCAATTTGCCGCTTTTAATCAAAACGTCTTTTCTAAACGGAGCCAAACGTGATGAAGCGATTATTTTTCCTTTATATTTTGCTTGGATTTTTACTTCGTATTGCTGACGGGGAATCAAATCTTTTAAACGGGATGTCAAAAAACTGGCCTTATCATAAGCCCTCTCCTCAACAACTACTTCACTGAATTCATCAATTGGTTCCAAATTCAAAAGTAGTTCCAATTTGTCCGCCTTGACCTGTTGATAGCGTAAAAATTCCCAATCTAAAGATGCATAACCGGAAGAGGCGCTTTTTAAATTATCAAAAAAATCGGAAATTAATTCTGACATCGGTAATTCATATTCTAAAACGGTTTGATTCTTATTATCCATATTTAGAAATTTTCCCCGATAATTTTGACATAGCTGCATAATAACACCAACGTAGGAGTCCGGACAAACTATCATTGCTTTGACATAAGGCTCAAAAAAGTTATTGTTTTCATGTTTAAATTTAACCTGCGGCGGTGTTAAAACCAAAGACAGATTAAATTCCCGTTCTAATCTTTCTCGAACCACGTCAGCGTGCAGTAACCCCAAAAAACCGACTCTAAATCCGGCGCCCAGTGCCGTACTATGAATTGAAGAAAATTCAAGTGAAGAATCATTAAGATAAAGTTTATCCAACGCTTTTTGTAAATTAAGATAATCGGCGGTATCAGTTGGAAAAATTGATGCGAACACCATTGGCTTGACTTTCTTATATCCAGGTACGGGACGCATAAATGCGTCCCCTACAGGAACAATCGAATCACCAACAGAAACCTTGTGAATGTCTTTTAAATTGGTAACCACATAACCAATATCACCATCTGAAAGAAGCTCCTGTGAAGTTAGTTCTGGTTTAAAGTAACCAACATCCTGGACTTCAAAAGTTTCATTGGCGGCTGAAAGTCTGACTTTCTTGCCTTTCTTTAACTCCCCATCAAAAACTCGAACAAAAGCAATGACGCCACGATGGGAATCGTAATAGGAATCGAAGATTAACGCCTGTAGGGTCGGACCCTCCGGGAGGGTCCGACCCTGGTTATCACTAGGAAAAGGTATTTTTTCAATAATAGTTTCCAACAATTGCTTAACCCCCTCTCCTGTTTTTGCCGATACGCAGAAAATTTCTTCATCTAATACTCCTAAAAAATCAATCAGTTGTTTTTTAGTTTTTTCTACTTCTGCATTGATCATGTCTATTTTATTGACGACGGGAATAATCACTAAATTTTTTTCAATCGCTTTATAGGCATTAGCAATTGTCTGCGCTTGAATTCCTTGAGTGGCATCGACCAGTAGAACAACTCCTTCAACACAGGCCAATGTCCGATCAACTTCATAGGAAAAATCAACATGGCCAGGAGTATCAATCAGATTTAATGTGTATTTTTGTAGGGTCGAACCACCGTGTCCGACCTGATTATTTTTTATAGGAACGACACGGGGGTCGTTCCCTACATATATCATCCTGACAGGTGCCAATTTTATCGTAATTCCTCTTTCCCTTGAAATTGGATTTTGATCAAGCATCTGCTCTTCATGATGGCCCGCTTCAACTGTTCCTGTCAATTCAAGTAACCGATCAGCTAATGTTGACTTACCGTGATCTATATGGGCAATAATGGCAAAATTACGAATGTTTTTCATATTTATTTTCCTAAAGATTTATAATAAAATTCTTCCGTTTCTTTGGCAATTTTTTCCCAACTATATTTTTTACTTTCTTTAACAAGCCATGAAGAAATTTCTTGACGCATATTTTTATCGTCAATTATTTTTTTTAAAGCCTCTGTCAATCTTTCAACTTCTCGAGGTTCAACTAAAAGCTCAGGATAAGGATAATTTTTTAAAATTTCACGAAAAGATTCATTTTTAAAACCAACTATTGGAACTCCTACTGCCATTGCTTCAATAATGGTAATGCCAAAAGCCTCGTCAAAATATGGCGCACAAAAAATATCAGCTTCCTGATAATATTGTATTTTTTCTTTACCAAAAACCTCACCAACAAAATGGACTTGGGACAACATTTTATTTTTCCTGCAATAACTTTCAAGGTCTTTTCTGGTCTTTCCGTCTCCAACAATTATTAATCTAATATTTGAGTCGTTTATAATCAGTTTTTTAAAAGATTTAAGTAAATAATGGATGCCTTTCCGGTAAACTAATCGTCCCAAAAAAAGTATTCTAATGCTATTAGAATGTGTTTTTTCTTTACTTGGTTTTAATGAATTATCAATTCCATTATGAATTACTCTTTTTAATATATTTCTGCCACATATTTCCTTCCAACGTTTAATTCCTGTTTTGGAAACAAAAATAGCGCCTTTAAAATTATCAGAAAAAAGATTTTTAAATAAAGGAATCATAGGATTAATTAAATTTATTAAGGAATATTTATTCCAAGCCGAATGAAAAGTTGCCACTTTGGTGATTTTGTTTTTTCCAATTAAATTCCAATTGACAAAAGGAATGTAGGGTTCATGAATATGTAGAACGTTATAATTATTTAGGTAAATTTTTTTAGTTATTTCGTTAATATTTTCCAATGGAATTGTGATATTTGACCAATCACCGTTAGGTAATGGAAGAGTAATTACCTTGGAGATTCCATGATAATTTTTATAATTTAATCGATTGTTTTGTGGGCCATAGATATCAATCTTGTGGCCGAGTTTGGATAAATATTTACTTAAATAAAAAATGTGTTCCTGAACTCCGCCAGCATGAGCCGGATCACTAGAAAAAAACATGGCAATTTTTAATTTTTTTTTCATAAATATTTTTAATTTAAAAAATTAAGGAAAGTAGCTTTGACAAAGCCGGAGATATTTTTTAATCTTTCAATAATAAATTTAATATTAAACTTTAAAATATCTCTGTGTTTAAAATAAAGCCTCCACCAGTTAATCATATCTTGACGGGCTTTAAAATTTCCCATTGTTTTTGAAGTGGTCATGTGATTATGAACAACTTTAATATTGTCTGCTATCGTCATTTTATATCCGGCTTTCTTAAATCTGAGAAAAAAATCCACGTCTTCCAAATAAGCAAAAAAACTCTCATCAAAGCCTTTTAATCTTTTAAATACCGATGTTTTTACCAACAAACATGCAGCGGTTAACCCATCAAGGTCAGAAAACCCGACCCCTACATCGTTTTTTATTAATTCAACCTTCCCATATGGCAAAACTTTGTAACCATAATTTTCAACCTCCCCATTTGGATTTACCCTGTTAAATGGTTTTTCAAATTTAACAGGGTTAACTAAAACAGGGGATAAGGCGTCTATTTTTTTCTCCTCAGCTAACTCGATTAATCGATTAATCGATACGTCGTCGTGAAACTCAATGTCGTCATTCAAAATCAACATCCATTTTGTTTTGATATTCTTTGCACCTTTATTGACTCCTCCGGCAAAACCGAGATTTTTCTTTTTATTATTAACCACTACGATTTTATAAGACTTATTTTTAAAATAATTTAGTAAGTATTTTACTCCCTTAACGTTGTTTAAAGTAGGAATTATTACCGATAGACTAAGTTTCATTACTGTTTATTTTATCACAACCTTTTCCCACGGAAATATATTTCTGCCAAAATGTCCATAGGCCGCTGTTTTAAAATAAATTGGCCGTCTCAAATCCAAACCTTCAATTATTCCTCTAAGAGAAGTGTCTAATAACTTATTAACAAAATTTTTTATCAATTTGGCTGATTTTTTTTCTGTTCCAAAAGTTTCTATTTCCTGCATGACCGGCTTTTTGGCTCCAATAAAATACGCTAATCTGATTTCACAGCGATCAGCTAATTTATTAGCAACAATGTTTTTTGCTAAATAACGGGCCGCATAGGCAGCTGAACGGTCAACTTTGGTCGGATCTTTCCCGGAAAAAGCTCCACCACCAACTCGAGCCATTCCTCCGTAAGTATCAACTATTATCTTTCTACCAGTCACTCCTGTGTCTGATGAGGGTCCGCCAATATGCCAGACTCCGGTCCCATTAACAATCAATTGCTGACGTTTAATCTTGTATTCATATTCCTCTAAAACCGGTCTTATTAACTTGTTAAATAGATCCTCTTTAACTTCCTCCAACTCAACTTCTTCACTATGAGGAACCGCTAATACTATATTTTCAACCGTTTTAGGAATATTTTTTTCATAGCCAACTGTCACCTGAGTTTTACCATCCGGTCTTAAGTAGGAGAGGCGTCTTGCCTCCCTTAAATTATCAATTCCCATTGCCAATCGATGAGCCAGCATAATTGGAAGCGGCATTAACTCCTTAGTTTCACTGGAGGCATAACCAAACATCATTCCTTGATCTCCCGCTCCCAAATTATCCACTCCAACGGCAATTTCGGGGGACTGAGTATGAATCTTAACCACTATTTCAGACTTAGCAGAAAAATTTAATTTTGGATTGTTATATCCGAGATCTGTGATTACTTTTTGGGCAATTTTTTTATAGTTTAATTTTGCTTTGGTTGTTACTTCGCCAGCCATCGCCAAAAAATTTTTCGTCACCATTGTCTCGACCGCCACTCGCGAATATTTATCAACCTTGAAGGCTTCATCCAAAACCGCATCGGAGACCTGATCGCAAATTTTATCAGGATGCCCAGCACAGACAGATTCAGAGGTAAAAGTATTCATAAATTTATTTAATAATTTATAAAAAAATCCCGCTCAACGCGGGGTAATCAAACAATTTCTCGCCGTCGAGCATATCTTCTTTAGTTTTAGCACCCAACTCGACACCGGCTTTGCCCTGAATGAGCGAAGCGAATCGAAGGGTTGCTGGATGGATCCTAACGAGCTAAATCTCTCTCCATCTCTCTTGATATCTTGCCCCGTAGACTCGCCCCTCCGACGCGAGGATGTAGACCTCGGGAGGAGGAAAGAGTTCTTCGGGGTTACGTTCCTTCTTCCCAGCTATTCAAATATTTTTTCTGTTCTTTGGTTAATTCGTCAATTTTAACACCTTCTGAATTTAATTTCAAGCGGGCAATTTCGTTGTCCAACTCTTGAGGTAGAGAATAGACCCGATTCTTTAATTTTCCTTTATTTCTCCAAAGATATTCTGCACCAATCGCCTGGCCGGCAAAACTCATATCCATAACTGACGCCGGATGGCCTTCCGCCGCCGCCAAATTAACCAACCTTCCCTCGGCAAGAAGATATATCTTTTTGACTTTTGACTTTTGATTTTTGATTTCTATTTCGTATTCTTCCACCATCGGCCTAACTCGAGTAACTTTTTTAGCCAGTTTCTTCAAAGCATCTTTATTTATTTCAACGTCAAAATGACCGGCATTGGCCAAAATCACACCTGGTTTTGCTACTTTCAAATGTTCTTCATCAATTACATGCTTATCACCCGTTGTTGAGAGTACAATATCGGCTTGCTTAATCGCATCTAATAAAGTCATCACTAAAAATCCATCCATTAAGGCTTCAAGAGCTTTGACTGGGTCAACTTCTGTCACAATCACTTGGGCTCCCATTCCTTTGGCCCTCATTGCAACTCCACGTCCGCACCAACCATACCCACAGACAACAAATTTTTTTCCCGCCAACAAAATATTAGTCGCTCGAATAATTCCGTCGATCGTCGACTGTCCTGTACCATAACGATTATCAAAAAGATGTTTCGTTAAATTATCATTTACCGCCAAAACAGGAATCTTCAAAGCTTTATCTTTTTCCATCGCCCGTAATCGAATGACTCCCGTGGTTGTCTCCTCGCTCGAACCAATAACGTTTTTCAACAGGTCGATTCTTTTGCTATGAAGTAAACTAACTAAATCCGCCCCATCATCCATGGTTAAATTAGGTTTTTCATCAAGAACTTGATTTAGATGAGAATAATAATTTTTATTATCTTCGCCTTTTATGGCAAAAGTAGGAATTGAATAATCTTTGACAAGTGAGGCGGCGACGGCATCGTTGGTTGATAGGGGATTGGAGGCACATAAAAATACTTTAGCCCCACCCTCTTTTAAAGTAATCATTAAGTTGGCAGTTTCCGACGTGACATGAAGACAGGCGGCTAAAGTGACTCCTTTTAAGGTCTGTTCTTTTTTAAATCTAATTCTTATCAAATCCAACACCGGCATCTGCAAATAAGCCCAGTTAATTAACTGAAAACCTAGAGGAGCGAGTTTAATATCCTTGATGTCTGATTTCATAAGTTATTAATATAACAAATAATTTTGAAAAATACATTCTTGTCATCCCCGCGGAGGCGGGGATCCAGACTAAATATTCCTTTTTAAAATGTAATTATCGACTGGATTCCCTCCTTCGAGGGAATGACACAAAACCTCTAAAGACTCTTAAGTCTTTCCTCAATCTCTTTCTTTGTTGGCCGATGATTCACTGTTCCATATTTCTCAATCGCGAAACTGGCCATGACATTACCTAATTTTAAACAATCTTTTGTTGAATAACCCATTAACAAACCGGCCACAAATCCGCCTCTCCAAGCATCTCCCGCCCCGGTCGGATCAACCATCTTTTTCACTTTCACAGATTTAACTGATTTAACCGATTTAACTGATTTAACCGATTCAACAAATTCGACCCCCTTTTCCCCCAACGTTGTAATCACTTTTATTCCTGTTTCAATTAATCGATTAATCGAAATATTTAACCGTTTCAAAATCATTCCTATTTCATAATCATTCCCAACTAAATATTTTGCATTCATCACTCCTTCTTTCAAATCCTTGTCCGTTATCCAAGTTAAGGTCATTCCCGGATCATAAAAGTAGGGGATTTTGTTTTTGATTGCCTCCCGCTGAAAGTATAAAAAAGAATTTTGGTGATTGGCCGAGATGACTAAAAGATCAGTTTCTTTATTTATTTTTTTAAAATTAATATAAGGAATTTTTTCCGACGCTCCATAATAAAACCCCCAGATCTGATTATTTTTTATATCGGTAATTACTGATCCCGCCGAAGTATATAATTTTCTGTCAATAATAACTCCGCCTGCATCAATTTTATTTTTCTTAAAAAAATCTAAAAATTCCCTACCATCCCTGCCAACAGAGCCAAGTAATGATATTTTTGATATTTGATCTTTGATATTTGATATTAATGCAATATTGTACGCAATATTGCATGCTGTTCCTCCAAGTTGTTTTTCCAATTTATCTACTACAAAAGAAACATTAATTTGGTGCAGCTTTTCCGGATGAAAGTAATCTTGAAACTCACTTGGGAAATTCATGATCGTATCGTAAGCGATTGAGCCGGTGACATAGACGTTTTTGTATTTAAACATAAATTGTTAATTGCCAAATATTGTATAAAAAGTGGTGAAAATAGAGGCCATTAAAATAATTGCCGTTCCCCCGATTGCAAACCATTTTTGAAATCGGTTGTTGACGTATTTTCCCATGATTTCAGGACTATTGGTAAACTTTATCAGAAAATAAAATATCGGCGGCAGGGCCATGGCATTTAAAATCTGAACCGTGACAACTATTTTGAATAGATCAACTACAGGAAGCATGGCAATTAAAAAAGCAATCAATATTTGACCTATAAAAACCAAGTAAAATATCTTACTTTTATTGTAAGGAGCATCTAAACTTCCAGTTAATCCGAAAAATTCGGAAAAAGCATAAGTAGTTGTTAATCCAACGATGACTACCCCCATAAATCCGGCGTTCATTATTCCAACGGCAAATAGAACAGCGGCCAATTTACCGGCAAAAGGCTCAATAGCTAAAGCCGCTTGAGAACCGTCAATCAAAGGAATTTTGTTGACAAAAAGGGTAGCCGCCGTTGCCACAATCATAAAAAAGGAGAAAAAATCGGTCAAAAAAGCTCCCCAGTAAGTTTCTATCTGGGAAAATTTTAGTTTTGTTGCGCTTATTTTTTTGTCTAGGCCAAAACTACTGATAAAAAATTGTCCCCATGGAGTGATAGTCGTACCCAAAACTCCAAGGCCGATGATAATATAGTTCTTCCAATAATCTGGAGTAAAATCAGCCCCTTGTGGCCAAGCTAAATTTTTAAAGGCCATATTCCAATCAGGATTTGATTTAAAGGCAGAAAAAATATAGGCCAAATAAAAAAGAGAGGCAAAAAGCATGATATTCTGAGTCAATTTATAGTTGCCTTTTATGACAAATATAAATATCAGTCCAATCATAAAAATTATCAAAGGAATCGCCGGAAGATTTAAAATTAAAGCGGTTGTCTTAAAAGCTGCCATATTGACAACGATCACTCCCAAATTGGCAATAAATAAGGCAAAAAAAATGAGAATCGAAACACCTACTCCATGATATTCCCTGATTAAATCACCTAATCCCTTACGTGTCACCACACTGACTCTTATTCCCATTTCTTGGGTAATCGCCAGTAATATTGTCACCCAAAAGAGAACAAAAAGAATGGGATAACCAAGGCGCGATCCGGCTATTGCGTAAGTAGCGACTCCTGCAGCATCATTATCAGCCATAGCCGTAATCGTCGCCGGTCCGAAAATACTCAAAAAAATTAAGAATTTTATCCGGTTTTTTTTATAAATATTAATTATCTTTTCCATATTACACGACATCGGCAAACATTCCTTCTAATTTTTTGAATATTTTGTGAGCAATTAAATATAATCCTATCGAAACAACTATTCCAATGCCCAAACTATCCCCATTGGGAAAAGTGCCATTAAATAAAACCTGGCGATAGGCATTAATAAAGACAGACATGGGATTAATTTTGAAAATATACCGGTATTCCGGCGGAAAAAATTCCGTTGCATAGATAACCGGAGTCAGATAAAACCAAAGGGTCATCACTAAATCAAATAAATACTGGATATCGCGGTAAAAAAGATTTAAAGCAGAAAGAAGCAGGGATAAGCCATAGGTAAAAATAAATTGCAGTAAAAATATCGGGAAAAAGAAAAAGACAAAGAAAGTAAATGGCACTTTATAAAATATCATCATTAATATAAAAATTGTGATCGCCAAACTAAAATCAAAAACTTTAGCAAGCAAAGTTGAAAGTATAAGTATTTCTCTAGGAAAATATATTTTTTTGATAAGTGAAGCATTATTTGTCAGAGCACCCATGGCTGAAGAGATGGAATTGGCAAAAAATAGCCAGGGAAGCAGACCGGCGTAAAGATAGATCGGATAGGGGACACCAATACCGGTCATTTTCATGATTTTGGAAAAGACAAAGCTCATGATGATCATCTGGAAAAGGGGATTGAGGATAATCCAAAAAAATCCTAAAAAAGACTGTTTGTATCTCGCCTTAATTTCCCGCGAGGTTAATTTTTTTAATAAAGACCAGTATTTAAACATATTTTTTAATTCCTTCCTCCACGTCCCCATCAAATTCCACCTTTCCCTCTTTCAAATAAATTACCCTTGAACAAAATTGTTTAACTGTTTCAAGTGAATGGGAAACAAAAATTGTCGTTACTCCAAGTTTTTTGAATTCTTCCATTTTCCTGATACATTTTGCCTGAAAAGCCGTGTCTCCAACCGCCAGTATCTCGTCAATTAATAAAATATCGGGCTTGGTAAATATAGCAACGGCAAAGGCCAGTCGCATATACATACCCGATGAATAATATTTAACCGGTGTATAAATGAATTTCATGTCAATTTCAGAAAAATCGACAATTTCCTGAAATTTTTCAATTAAATATTTTTCTTCCATTCCCAATATCACTCCATTTAAAAAAATGTTTTCTTTGCCGCTCAATTCTGGGTGAAATCCTGCACCAAGCTCAATCAGAGGGGAGACCCTTCCTTCAATTTTGACTATTCCTGAGGTCGGGGAAGAGACTCCGGCCATTAATTTAAGAAGAGTGGATTTTCCAACACCATTTTTTCCAATCACCCCGACTGTCTCTCCTTTTGTTATAGAAAAATTAATATTTTTTAAAGCATGAACTCTCTCTAAGGTTTTTTGTTTCTTGAAGATGGCTTGAATTAATTCCTTAAGAGTCTTTTGGTGCTGAAGAAAAAAATACTTATCGACTTTTTCAAAAGCGATTACCGTGTCCATAATTAAAATTTTATCATAATAATGTGATAAAATATTGAAATGAATAATATTGCTTTTGAAATTAGCCCTCTGATGACAGCTTCGGGGTCCTTCGGAGACAAGTCAGGAGTTTATCGCTATACATACGGTTTGATTTCCTCATATGTTAAAATGCTCCAAAAAAAGGATAAAAACAAAAAAATTTTTTTATTTTCTTTTAGTTATGATCTTCTTAAGCAGCCTTTAAATCCGGATCTTTATAATCTATTCAAAAAAAAGAACGTTACCTTTTTAAATAGTTTTCCCAAGATAGATAAGGATAAAACAATTGATGACGAATATATTAGTAATTATTTATTGAAATATGCTGCAAAAACAATAAATAAAATTTTTCCTTTTAAATCTATCTATCGTAAAATAAAAGACCGATTACGTTTTTATAATTATTTAAAACTATTAGACCGGGAATTTAAAAAAAGAAATGTCGAAATAATTGTTCACTCAGAGACCTGTTTTTTTCCATTAAAAAATTATAAGCATGTGATAACTATATATGACCTAACAACTGTGTTTGTTCCGGAATTTCATCGGCCGGAAACGATTGATTTACAAAAAAGGAAATTAAGATTTACCAGTGAATATTGCGATGGAATAATTTGCATTAGCGAATCAACCAAACAAGATCTTTTGTCCTATTCCGATAGCTTTAAAAAGAAAAAAATTATGGTCGGATATCCTGGTATTGATCCGATCTTTAAAACCCCCATAATCGATAATTATACTGATTTAAGGGCTTTATGTCAGATTAATAATAAAAAAATTAAACTAAAAACAAAAAAATATCTTTTATATTACGGAACTTTTGAACCAAGAAAAAACCTTTTCTACGTCGTCCGAGCCTTTTTAGATCTTTTGGAAACCAAAAAAATTCCTAAAAATTTTAAATTGCTGATGATCGGAGGACAAGGTTGGGGAAAAGTTAAAACAGGGATTATTGAGTACCTAAAGGAAATTTACCCGACAAAAGATAAGCTTCCTGTTATTGTTTCAAATTATGCCAGTGACAATTATCTAAAAAAAATTATTAAAAATGCCTATGCTTTAGTTTATCCGAGCTTCTATGAAGGATTTGGACTACCAGTTTTGGAAAGTATGTATTTGGGCACCCCGGTAATATGCTCCCGTAATTCTTCTCTTGCTGAAGTCGGAGGAGAGGCTGCATTATATGTTAGTCCAAGGAACTTCATAAACCTTAGATATAAAATTGCTTATTTGGTCAATAATCCAAAGGTTACTAAGGAAATGGTAAAAAAAGGCATAATTCAAAGTAAAAAATTTTCTTGGGAAGAAACAAGCCATCAGCTCTTTGACTTTCTGCAAGATTTATAAGAATAAGTTAGGGAGTGTCATTCCCGCGGAGGCGGGAATCCAGACTAAAATATCTTCATGTTTACTTACTCTAATCTAATCTCCTTAAAATTAACATAAAGAGTCCTGCTGTCAAGATTTCCTGAAATTACGTCCATCGGCCTATAGCCATTAGAATAGATAAATTTTATTTTATGAACTCCGGGATTAAGAGGGTAGTTAATAGGTAGGCTATAACTTTTCCATTCCGTGTTCATCGATATCTGTCCAAGCAATTTTTCATCAAGATAGACCGTCATTTCCTGGGGTTTGCTTAAGCTTAGCGCCTCGATAACCAAGCTGGACGGATAACTATTTTTGGTTACCAATCTCAAGGTCGATTCCTTTTCATTGGCCCAGCGGGTTTCGCCATCGGCTGAATACCAGCCAGATAACAATAAACTATCCTCATAATCATTTTTACTCACTAAAATTTTAGATAAATCTTCATCTCGCCCTGATAAACATTTGTCACTGTTACATAGGCGTCCTAAAATATAGTATTTATTTTCCCAGACTATTTTACTAAAAATAATCTTTGAAGGATTATTATTTAAAAATGAAGGTTTTGATATTAATATTAAACTGTCATCAGTAATTTGATCTTTTGTTTTATTGATATTAAACGGTGTATAGATTGATTGATTTGGATATAAAAAATAATCAGTCCAAAATTGACGCCATAAATTAGTTGGACCTGTAATAGTTTGTTCAGTAAAGATTGGTTCGTTTATTTTTAAATTATCATTAAGTTCTTTTAACGAAATAAGAGAGCTGTCGACGGCAAGATATTCTCTAATAAAACGCCCGTTCAATTTTAAACCGGAATATAATTCCGCACAAATAAGAAAAATGATAATAAAAATTCCTATTTTTTTGTTATTTTTGTAAAAAATTGTTACTCCGATTGAAAACAAAACCATTATCAATGGAAGAGTATAAGTTAATGCCCTGTTATAAGCAAAAAAATTATTATGTAATATTCCTGTCCAGTAATAAAAAAATAAGTAGAGGATTAAAAAACTTACCACAAGAAGTTTTTGTTTAGATCTAATAATTCCTTTTATAATAGCAATGACTACTAATAAACTAAGTAATATTGATAGAACCATAGGCAAAGGTTTAAATGAGTGAATGCTATAAAAACCTAATGCTTCAAATGGATTGGCAAAAGGAATTTTATTTCTGAATAATTGCCATCCTATAGGAGCATCAAGCCCGCCAGCTTGTAAAAAATCAATTCTCAATGCGTTAATAATTGATACAAAGCTAGTTATTCCCATTACAAAAAAAATTCGAATTAATGTTTGTAGATATGTTAGGAAGTTATTTTTTTTTATTAGGTTAATTAATAAAAATATAAATATTGGGACAATAATTAGGACGGCCGCTTCATGATAAGAAAAAAATAATACAGACATAGTAAGTCCAATGATAAAATCAGATTTGCTGAAAATATTTTTCTTTATTTTATTTGGAGATAAATAAAAAAATAAATGTATTAAAAGAAAAACTTCAATTCCCCAAAAAAATATTTGGCCTAAAAAATCATGATATAGTATGTAAAGTAAATTAGCATTAAACGAAAAAATAAAAATCGAAAGAAATAAACCATAAAATGAACTTTTATATAAAGTTTTGAACAGCAAGTAAATTAATGGTATCGTCAACCCAAAAAGAAGTAATTCAAATAAGTAAACATATTGATAGCCTTTTAATTGAAAAATATTCAAAAAAAACGAAACTATAATAGGGCTACCCCAACGAAAATTATCTTTAATCATTCCATTGACTCCGTATGTCGTTGGTTTTAAAGGTTCATTTTTTAAAGTGTAATTGTCCGCGATGGAATGATTAACCAAATAATCAGGTAATGACGCATATATAAGAACGTCATTGTTACCTAAAGAAAGTGTCGTCAACACCTTCACCCTTCTAATAAGTGGACTGGAATTAAAAAGAATGCTTATTATTACAAAAATCAAGATGATAACATCTTCTTTTGGTTTTATTTCAAATTTTAACTTTTTACTAAAAATTGCAAATATATCCAATAACAGAAGAAAAATTATCAAGAAAGGGGATATTGTTTTTACCGGTAATCCAAAAAGACTAAAGATAACCAAAAAAAATATTAAAAAGAACATGGCATACCATGGACTTAGCCAAAGGGAATATGGTTTTAATTTATCTGGTATCGACAACAAAGTTAGCCCTATACCTAAAATGAGAAGGATAAAAATTGTCAAAAGAGAATAAAACAAAATAGTCAAAGTTGTTACTATCATAATTTTATTTACTTAATTTCTGTTAAATATATTTCTAAAAACTTGGCTGATATTTTTCGCTCGTCCAAACTTCCTGGGATAACATCAACCGGTCGATAATATTTGTCGAACATAAAGTAAACCTTGTTTATTCCCGCTTCAAATTTAGTATTGATTGGAACTGAATATTCCTTAATTATTGTTGAAATATTAATATTTGTTATCTTCTTTTTGTTTAAATAGATTGTAATTGATTGATCTTTGTTAAAAGCCGCTGCTTTAAAATGAAGGTTATATTTTTTTTGTTTTATTGTTTTAAACATCACAAAACTTTTTTTATCAACCCAACGAAAATTTATTTCTGGACCATGCCAACCCATTCCCAGAAAATTAATATCATTCTCAGCGCCTAAATTTATTGATAAAAAGTCTTTATCTTCAGGGGCCCTCAGCCAAAGGGAAAATTTTTTGTCCTCTAATTGCTTATCAAATCCCAACTCTCTAAGTTTGGCGGATAATGTGGCCGCATATAGCATTTCATTGTTCAAAATAATATATTTAAGATCCAGGAAATCAATAACCTCTTTGCTTTTTTCAATGTCTAAGTCTGTCCAATTAATCAAATCGTCTTGATCTATGATTGGATTGCTGTTCAAACTGTCGTCTATCAGTCGGCCTAAATAACCAAAAAACGGATTCAGACGGTAATAATTTTTTTTATAATCGGCAATCCTGCCAATATAACCGCCTAAAACTGATTTTCCATGCCATGACTCGCCAATTGTCATTCCAATTGCATCCCCGTTGCCAAAATATGTGAATCCGTCTCTCACGGTAAACGGAATTTCTAATACAGAGACTTTTTCTTTATCAGATTTAATAGTTTGAAATATTTTATAGGGGTAAACTTGCGGAGGAGGAAAAATATTATCAGCCACCCTTTGATCAAAAATAAAAATAAGTAGAAACAAAATGAAAAAAATTTGTTTAAAACGAATTGATTTATTTTTAAGAAAAAAACTAATAAGATAAGCACATACAATGTAAGCGAAGAAAATAAAGCCAACGATCAACCTTCCGGGAACACGGATATTATTTAGGAAGGGAATATAATGCAAGATAATATATGGTAATGGAATCACGATTTTTATCCCTTCATCAACCGTCAAAGTCCAGTGGCCAAATACATGTAAGAATGGACCTAAAGTCAGGATAAAAAATACAATACTAACAAACAAAAATGGCTTGATATCTTCCTTTGTTTTTTTATCAAATTTCTTATAAAAAAATATTAAAGCAAAGTAGCTAAAGAGAATAATTATTCCCGGATAAGTAAAATTCTCAAAAATTGAACGGGCTTCGGGTCGAAATAATTTTAAAAACAACAGAAAAGGCTGATATAAAAATGGAAACTTACTAACATAATAGCCATAACCGCTGGGAATAAAATAATTAAACAAGTCTGAACCGAATTCTATTGCTCCGCCCCAACCACTGGTCTTTGGAATTTCATCAAATATGATCGCTTCATATAATCCTTTTACCCAGGGTATAAGAAAAGTCGCAATTATTAAAAAAATTAACATTCCATAGGGCCATAATTTTTTTACCTGTTGATAAAATAATTCGCTTTTGAATAATAAATAATATGAAAATAAACAAAATAAAGATATAAGCAACATCACAAAATAATAGAAGTTAAGCCATAGAGTTAAAACAAAAAAAAGGGAAACTCCAAAAGAAGATATAATGTTCACCATTTTTTTATTTGATTGTAATAAATTTATGAAACAATAGTAAAACCAGGGAAAAAGATATATGCACCAATAATTTAAGTGACCTCCGCGTGGAAAAAGAAACGTCATATATCCATAAGCTAAACCAACAAAAAAAGAAATTAATTTTTCAAACTTAAGTGATCTCAACAATAGATACATACCGATGTTCGCAAATAAAAGGGACGAGGCGGCAATGATAGACATAGATTGGTGCGTAGAAAAGAACGGTCTTAAAAACAAGAAATAAAATCCATTAGCCGCATCGGTCAACCCGAGATGAAAGTTGAATGGATAAAGTATTCCTTGAACCAATCCAAAAGGATTTTGGCCTTCTACTATTGTTCGGTAAAATTTATCTGTCAACCATTCGTATGATTGGACTTCCCCCCAAACAGCCCCGATCTTTGAAAGATCGTTAATTATTTGATGCCAATATACTTGATAATTAAATACTAGATTAACCAATACATAACCAGCAATCATCAACATCCAAGAAAACCTTCCTGTAAAAATTTTTATTAAATTTCTCATTTTTTAATTAATATTTCTGCAAGTCTTTTGCCACTTTTATAGATTCTATTTCTCCCAATCGATAATATTCATTTTCCCAAACTGTATTTTTGTACACAATTTTTTTTCCCTCTCCTTCTAAGTAATTTTTTTCACTTAGTACCAGCTTAATACCTTTCAAAAAGCCTCTTTCAGTCGGATAATTTTGTCTTGTCACGATTTGTTTGTCTGATAACATATACTCTCTCCAAAGGCGCTTCCATAAATCATATTCTCCAAGGAAGACATCGGACGTGTAAAAAGCACTGGCAAAATTTTTATTATTGTTTAATTCTGTTAGTGAAATTAGAGATTTGTCTACTACCTTAGGATGCCAGTATAGTTGGTATATTGTCCGGTATGACGATCTGATTGACATTAAAGTAAATATTATTACGATGGTCGCTGTAACAGTTTTATTTTTCAGTTGATCAAAAATTGAAAAAATGCCAATCGAAAATAAAATCGAAATAAAAAAAATAGTATAGGTTATTGTCCGATGATAAGTGAAAAAATTTTTAAAATAGAAGGCAAAAATTAAATATAAAAATAGAAAAAAACCTACAAATGAAGCAACAAAAAGTTTTTGTTTGGATTTTATATAGCCCCAAATCATTATTCCTACAAACACTAATGAAGAAGTTATTTTAATAAAAGTTGGAATTGGTCTTGAGTAATATAGATTATAAAACCCTAACATTTCAAACGGTACAGCATAACGAATTTTTTCCCAACCGATTACTCCTATTTTTGTAGTGCTCATGAAGACTCTATAATTGACTCTAAGAGCATTTCCAAGGGTCATAGGATTAATAATAAGTAAAAGTAGAATAATTTTTAACCCATACAATAAAAATGAGTATTTTTTTTGCAATAACTTTAAAAAAATAAATAGTGAAAGAGGAATAAAAATAAAAAATAAACCCTCAACATAAAGAGTTGTTAATGAGGAGAGGCTAAATGCAATTAAAAAATCATAGTTATTAAAATGATGCTGTTTACTATTTTCTTCAGAGAAATATGAGTAAAGTAAAATGATAATAGTGATATATACACCTAAAAAAATGAATTGGGCGAAAAAAACATTATAGAGCATGTAAAGGTTAGTGGAGTTAAGAGCCTGAGTAAGAAAGATTAAAAACAACAATAAATATGATTTTTTCTTTTTTATTATTTGTTTGGCTAAAATATAAGTTATTGGGAAGGATAGTGAAAAAAATAAAGTAATAAGTATTGAATATACTTGATAAGATTTCAAACTAAAAAGACTTGAAAAAAAACTTAAAACCATTGGAGTTCCCCAACGATAACCGTTATGAAGCAAGTCTCCGGTTGCCCAAAGATAAGGTCTATAATGTATAAAGTCTTTACCATCAAATACTGTATTTTTTAACAAAAAATCAGAGGTATGTACGTAAGTAATTGGATCCAAATTACCCAAAGAAATAGTCGTTGGAAAGCCAACCTTAAGCAGAGGCCAGAGATTAAATAATAAGCATACGATCGTTAGCAGAGCCACTAATGCCGTCTCCCAAGATTTTAAAAATATTTTTTTCTTGTTCAAGAAAGAATAAATTATTAGAGCGGTGGCAGAAATTAAAATAATATACTTGGCTTGATTCATCGGAAATCCGGCCATGCTAGCAAAAACACCTATGACGGCAATAAAAATTATTCCAAACCAAGGGATAAGCCAAAAAGCTTCGCGACGAAGTTTTTCCGGAATAAAAATAGCCGTAAATCCGTATCCGATAAAAAATAAAGCAAAAATAATCTTTATTAATAAAGTAAATATTTCCACAGTTTTTATTTTTCCATTAATAAATAATTAACATCTTTTTGTTTTTCTTCAAACTTCATTTGTTTGAATAAATTTATCAAATAATTTGAATACTTTTCATCATCTTTCAAAATTATGTATTTTATATTTAAAGATTTTACTTCATTTTTTGCAATATTAATAGGGTAAGGATAAGGAAACAAATTAATTTCTAATGGTTTTTCTATAAGAGGATTATAATTTCCTTTATCAATAATTTTTGCTATATATCCAATAAATTTAAGGTTTTTGTAATAATTAAAAATTTCATCCGGAACTCTGGCAATATAACCTCCGATTATTGGTTTACCATGAATTATTTGCCCAGCCATTGGCTGAATGGCGTGGACGAAACCGATATAATTGAAGCCGTCCCGCACTGTAAAAGGAATTTCCAATACTGTACCTTGTGATTTGTCTTTTAAATAATAGTAAATTTTTGTTGGGATTTCCTGATTTAACTTTGTCGGGATAACATAAAATTGATCAATAAAAAAAATTAAAAACAAACATACTAATAAAATCGTTGCATTTTTTTTATTTATTTTTTTTAGTAAATATTCAATTACATAAGCCGATACGATACAAGCAAAGAATACAAAAATAGGAGTGAATCTCGACGAAGCCCGTAAAGTGGATAGACCGGGAATATAACGTAGGAGCAAAAAGGGTAGAGGAAATATAACAGCCACCCCTTCAAGATTAATTGACCAACGGTTAAATACTTTAAGAAAAGGACCGAGCATTAAAATGGCAAAAAATAAACTCACAAAAAAATATGGCTTTATCTTATTCCACAAACTAATAGGAAATTTTTTTAATATTTTTAAAAGAATTATTAAAAAATAAACTCCAGTTATAATTATCCCCGGATAGGCAAATCTTTCCCAGCTGTTTAGAAAAAAATCGTTGTATTTTGTAAAGTAAGGGATACGTAACGAAAAAAAAGAAAATATATATCTATAAATTGGGTTATATTGACTTGGGGTAATAAAACTTACCAAATCAGCCGATAGGGTAATCGCACTTCCAAACCCGATATTTGATGACATACGACCGCTTCTTGTTAATTGATCGACGGACATAAACCATGGAATCAATATTAAACAAAAAACTCCAATAAAGATTATAAGATATTTAAAATTTTGAATCATAAGCCTAAATATTTTTTTTCCATTAAGCAATATTAAGTATCCTGTGGGCGCCAAAATTCCCAAGACAATCATAAAAAAATAATAAAAATTACTTAATAAGACAAAGGCTAAAAATAATCCAAAAGCGATTGATAAAAAAATCTTATTTTTCCTTAATTTGTTTTCAAAAAATTGATTCATTATTAAAAATGACAAGGGGAAAAAATATATAGGAATATATGTGTAATGCCCTTGAACCCTGTGGGATAAGAAAGGCGTAAATCCAAATACTAAGCTTGACAGAAAAGCAACGTAACTGTTGATTTTTAATTTTTTGAGAAGAAAATACATTATTAAATTGTTCAAAAAAAAACTTAACAAAACCATAAGAATAATAAATTTGTGAGGGTTTAAAAAAGGATGTAGGAAAAAATAAAAAATTGTATACGAATTTGCAGGGTCACTTAGTGAATAGTTAGTTTTAAACGGATAAAATAGCGATTCTGTTATAAAGGGATTTTTAAAACGTAAGATATTCTGATAACTATTTTCCAAAATAAACTCCGTAATTATATTATCACTGACTGAATTTTTTGTACCAAAAAATTCTTTCCAAAGGGAAAAATTAAAGATAAAATTAATAAAAAGAAAGATTAAGATAATCAAAATAAGAGAGGGCCGTTTCTTCATGTTGAGCATTATAACAAAATGGTATAATTATCACAAAAAGAGAGTTATGAAAAATTTATTCCGAAAGTATTCCAAACAGGAGTTGGTAGAAAATCTGTTGAATCACGAGCTCGATTCAAGTGTTAACAAAGAGCCGGAAAAAATAATTCGCGTTCTTAATCTGCTTGCTTATAATTACACCGATGAACAATTCATTCTTGAATTGTATCGTAATATTTTGGAAAGGGAGCCTAATTCTGAAGAATATAATCACTATGCCAATTTATTAAAGGCTGACAAAAAAACAAGAGGATCAATTCTTCATGCTTTTGTTACTTCAGCTGAGGCAAAAAAAATAAATATGAAAATAAAAGGATTAGAAAATTTAATA
>CAYNFC010000004.1:61947-85044 GCA_964396395.1 uncultured Gammaproteobacteria bacterium
CTAATTTTTCTTTTAAAGTATGTTTATTTTTAAAAAAATTATACTATTCTTTAGTTAATCATTGATAAATGAAAGTTATATTTTTAGGTAAAAATAAACCGTCCGTCATCAAAGGACTTGAATACTTAATTGAAAAAAAAATTAGTATTGTTGCAATAGCGGGATTAACTGATAAAAATTACCATGTTCCCATTCTCACTGATAACCAATTATATTCAAAAAAATTTTCTGATATCGATTTAATAATTTCTTATTTATATCCAAAAAAAATAAAAAAAGCTCTGCTTAATTTATCTAAAATCGGTTGTATAAATTTTCACCCGGCTCCACTGCCGGATTTTAGAGGCGTCTGTGGATATAGTTTTGGAATCTTTGAAGAAGTCAAGGAATGGGGAGTCTCCGTTCATTTTGTCGACAAAAATTTTGATACCGGAGATATTATCAAGGTCAAAAAATTTTCTATTAATCCAGGTGAAGAAACAGCGTTATCTTTAGAAAAAAAGTCTCAATTTTATCTTTATGAATTATTTAAGGAAACTATTAACGTGATTTTACAAAAAAAAACTCTTCCAAGAATAAAACAAAAAAAAGGAAGGTATTATTCAAAGAAAAGTTTTGAAGAAATGCGGATAATCAAATCAACTGATAATTTAGTAACTATTAACAAAAAAATAAGGGCTTGTTGGTATCCTCCTTATCCTGGGGCTTCAATAAATATTGAAGGTCAAAAATTTACATTGGTCAATGATAAAATATTAAAAAAAGTCTCAGTTCCTAAGTTTGTTGGGAAAAATTAATATGAATAAAAAAATAGTAATTATTGGTGCTGGAGGCCATGCAAAAGTGATTATAGACATATTTAAAAGCATGAAAAAATATGAAATTATTGGAGTAACATCTTCGGATAAAATTAAAAGGATTATTTCTGGAATTCCAATTTTAGGAAATGATTTAGTTTTAAAAGATTTATATAAAAAAGGTGTTAAAAATGCTTTTGTTGCTATAGGTGATTGTAAATTGAGAGACAAAATTTTTGATTATGCCAATAAAATTGGTTTTAACATCGTTAATGCAATTAGTCCGTTTACCAATATATCTTCCACGGTAAAAATTGGTTTGGGAGTGGCAATAATGCCTGGAGCGTCAATAAACGTTGATTCCGTAATTGAAGATAATGTAATAATAAATACAAATGCATCTATCGATCATGATAACATAATTGAAAAAAGCGTTCATATAGCACCAGGATGCAATTTAGCTGGAAATGTAACAGTAGAAGAGGGATCGTTTCTTGGAATAGGTAGTAAAGTAATCCCTAAAATTTCTATCGGAAAATGGTCTATAATAGGCGCAGGATCTGTAATAATAAAAAATGTTCCATCAAACACAACGGTATTCGGCGTACCGGCAAAAGTCGTAAAATTTAATAATTAAAAAATATTTATGAGCAATCGTTTACTCCATATCGCCAGCCCTGTTTTCAACGGTAACGAAAAAAAATATGTAAACGATTGTATCGATTCCGTTTGGATTTCATCAATTGGAAAATATATTAAAAAGTTTGAGGAAAAATTTGCCAAATTTGTTGGTGTCAAATATGCAATAAGCTGTTGTAATGGAACCGTTGCTCTTCATCTTCCCTTATTGGCATATGACGTAAAACCTGGTGATGAAATTATTGTCCCGACTCTTACTTACATTGCCACGGCCAATGCAGTCAAGTATTGTGGGGCAACACCTGTATTTGTTGATAGCGAATCGGAAACTTGGAATATCAATCCTGATAAAATTGAGGAAAAAATCACCAAAAGAACAAGAGGGATAATAGTTGTTCATCTGTATGGTCACCCAGTGAATATGGATCCTATTATGAAAATTGCCAAAAAACATAAGTTATTTGTCATTGAAGACGCGGCCGAAGCCCATGGAGCAAAGTATAAAAATAAAATCGTCGGAAGTATCGGCAATATAGGAACGTTCAGTTTTTTCGGAAATAAAATTATTACAACTGGCGAAGGAGGAATGGTTGTTACTAACAATAAAAAACTTGCAGAAAAAATAAAAATTTTGAAAGAACAAGGAATGGATCCGAAACGTCGTTATTGGTTTATTAAAATTGGCTATAACTATCGAATGACCAATATTCAGGCCGCTATAGGCCTGGCCCAATTGGAAAAAGTTAATTGGCATATGAGGATGAGAAAGAAAATAGCAAAATTATATTATCTAAAATTAAAATCCCTATCTGAATTTATTCAATTACCTATTGAAAAAAAATGGGCTAATCATTCTTTTTGGATGTTTTCAATCTTTCTTAAAAATTCAGTAAAAATTTCGAGGGATAAATTCATGCAGTTATTATTAAAGGAAGGAATTGAAACAAGACCAGTGTTTTATCCTGTCACCGATATGCCTCCATATAAAAACATTAAAGAAATATTTCCAATTGCCAAAAAAATTGCTACCAGAGGAATTAATCTTCCTACTCACGCAGGATTAACAAAACAAGATGTTCAGTACATAGCCGATGTTATTAAACGGTACTGTTCTCAGTTTTTTAAATGAAAATAGCTATAGTCAACAACTGTGTCCCTTTTGTTTATGGTGGAGCAGAACTATTGGCCGATAGTTTAAAAATTAAATTAATTGAAAACGGTCACAAGGTAACTTTGATTCAAATTCCTTTTCTTTCCCATCCACCTCAAAAAATTCTCGAACATATTGCCGCCTGTCGATTGTTATCTCTTGAAGATATCGATAAAGTGATCGCTTTCAAATTTCCAAGTTACTACATAAAACATCCTAATAAGGTTTTATGGCTTATTCATCAATTTCGGCAAGTTTATGATCTTTGGGAGACTTCTTACCAAAATATTCCCAAAACTAATCTCGGCCTAAAAATAAAGGGTTTTATTATCAAATCCGATAATATTTTTTTAAAGGAACCGAAAAAAATATATACAAATTCAAAAATCGTTTCCCTCCGTCTCAAACAATATAATAATTTAAATTCTGAGGTGCTTTATCCGCCAGCCCTCAATCCAGAACAATTTTATTTTCGGGAATATGGAAATTTTGTTTTTTATCCAAGTAGAATTACAAAGATTAAAAGGCAATGCTTGGCTATCGAAAGCATGAGATATGTTAAAACTAACGTCAAATTAATTATTGCAGGTAACCCCGATACAGAAGAAGAATTAAAGCAAATTAACAGATTAATTGAAGAATATAATTTAAAAGACAAGGTTAAAGTAATTGCTCGATGGATATCGGAAAAAGAAAAAAATAATTTGCTTGCCGATAGTTTAGCTTGTTTATATATTCCCTATAATGAAGATTCTTACGGATTTGTTTCTTTGGAATCTTATTATTCAAAAAAACCGATAATTACTTGTAGTGACTCCGGAGGAACATTAGAATTAATAAAAGACGGAATAAACGGATATATTTCTACTCCTGAACCAAAAGCGCTTGCAGAAATAATGGATAAATTATATTCCAATAAAAAATTGACAAAAAAACTTGGGGAGACCGGTTATGAAAAATTAATTTCTATGAAAATTGGTTGGGATAATGTAATTAAAAAACTTCTTGATAAATAAAATTTTGTCTGCAAATTTTTTGAACTTTTTACTATAAATATCTGCCCGAAAATTTTTTATCGCAAAATTTTTTCCATTTTCACCAATTTTTATTCTTACTTTTTCATTATTAATTAATTTTTTAAGACAAATTGATAAACTTTCTTCTTCTTTACCTGACGATATTTTTACTACACCGTCATTTGGCAGTTCGCTAAAAAATCCAGTGTCCGAAACAATTACCGGTTTAGCGAAATTCATCTCTTCAATTACCGACCAAGATGCTCCACCAGTAAAAGGAAATCTTAAATTGATAAAAATATCTGTAACTGATTCATAATCGTGTAGTGAGTTGTCTTCTAAATAACCAAAAAATTTTATCACTTTAATTAATTTATATTTTTTTACTAAAGATTTTAGATAAGAAGAATATTGTTTATCAACTTCTGCACCAAGAATTAGATAGTTTACTTTTTCTGCCAAATTTTTATTTTTACCTAAAATTTTTATGATTATCTCTATTTTTTTTGTTGAAATAACATGTCCTACCGTGGCCAAGACTAATTTATTTTCAGGCAAACCTAAATCTTTTTTACTGGTTTTTTTTCTTAAAATTAATTTATCGTTCGAATAAAAAGGATTATATATTGCTTTAACTGGTCTAAACAATTTATATTTTATTTTTTTAGCTAAAAAATTTGAACAGGCAATCACTCCTTGGCTATTTTCTATTACTTTTTCAAAAAACGGATATTTAAAAACATCTTCTGTTTCCCAAATTGGTTTACGCTTCCCGGAAATACCATCATCGGCAATTTTTCTTACTTTAGAACCGTAATATTTTTTTATACCATCCAAATACCCTTCCTTATCTTTTTTACAGTTTAAATAGTAGTCAGCGAAAAAATGATGAAGAACAAAATCGTGTAATATTACTATTCCTCTATATTTTTGGGATACTTCATAAATATCTTTATGAAAACTTAAATAATTTCCAAGATTATAAACAATCAAATCATACTTTATTAATTTTGATTTTAAATTATCGTTTGAATTATAAAAAATCTTTTTCAAATCCGTAAATAATAATTCTTTATTATCCGATAGCCATAGATCTATATCTATCTGTTTTGAAAGTTCATTCGTCAATATTTGGTTATAGCGTCCAATGGCACTTTTTTCGCAGAAAGGAGTAAACCAGGCAATTTTCATTTTAATGAATTAATTTTTAGTCAACATTAAATTTTCAGAAAAGCAATTGATTAATTTTTTTTCAGTTAAATTCATTAACTCTCCCGTAAAATCATCGACTATTCTTATTTTTAAATCAAGCTTTTTTAGGCTTTTTATAAAATCTATTGGACTTACTCCAGCCCGCCTAAGATTTGAGGGACAAAATTCCATAAATATTATTATATTAGGATTATTTTTTATAATATTCCTCATTCCTTTGATTATTAAGGGCTCTGATCCTTCAGCATCAATTTTTACAATATCAACTTTTTCATTAGGTTTTAAGTATTCATCTAAACTTACCGTTTCTACAGAAATAAATTCATTTTTTGGTTCAACAGAATAAAGACTGTTATGACCTGTCTTTTGTTGCGAAATAAAAAATTTCACCCTGCCTTTTTTATTGGTTACCGCTAGTTGTTCACAAATAATTTTGTTAGAATGAACAAAAAAATTAATATTAACGTTTTGTTTTAACAAATTAAAAATTTTCAAAGTTGGTTCAAAACTATAGATTTTTCCACCATTCCCTATAGCTCGAGCTGCAAGTAAAGTATATAGCCCTACGTGGGCACCAATATCTATTACAGTCATATTTTTTTTAACATATTTTTTGAAGGCTGATTCTAAACCCTGCTCAAGATTTTCATAATAAATCATTTGAGCTAAAACCGATAAATCTTCTGCCGGTAAACCCATAATGAAACCTTGAATATTGGCAAGAACAATATTGTTTGCCGCAGGAATGACGAGATTTTTTTTATAATTACTGTTGATTTTATCAATAATCAATTCCTGTTTTTTTAACTCATCAGAAAGATTGGCTATTTTATTGGGTAATTTAATAAAATCACTCAGCCACATTTTAAAAGAAGACATTAAAGATTTTTTTCCTTCTTTGATATGATATTCTGAAAGATTTTTTTTAATTTTTTCTAAACCTATTAATTTTAAATTAATTTTATTGGCTTCATCTGATGTAATTATCGAATATAAAATAAATTCCTTAGAAGTACCGTTTGTTAATAATTTTTTGAAATAAGAAAATCCATTTGGATCTGGGTTTCTTCTTAAAATATTACGATAAACTTCTGTAATAAACTGATCGCCGTTATATTCTAATAACTTTTTAATATATATCTTTTTCATAAAAATATATTTATCCGATGGAGTCTATAAATTTTTTTAGAGTGTTTTTTACGTACACCAACATATATTTATCTATTCCCGGCCAAACTCCTAACCAAAAAGCGTTATTCATGATAAGATCGGCATTTTTGTGGTTGCCGATGATTTTAAATTTATTTTTTAATTTCAGGTAAGCTGGGTGGCGGAGAAGATTGCCGGAAAAAACATTGCGGGTACCGATTTTATTTTTTTCAAGATATTCGGTGAATTCATTTCTTGAAAATGGAGCTGAGGGTTTAACGATCGCCGGAAAACCGAAATAGCTGACTTCTTCGTTTTTATCTTGCTTCATCAACATAAAATATTTTTTGTAATGCTTAAAAAATTCATATAGAGTTTTGTAATTTTCCTGTCGCCTTTGGATAAAGCCCGGAAGTTTTTTTAATTGAGCGCAACCGATGGCTGCTTGAAAATCTGTAGACTTTAAATTATAGCCAATCTGTGAATAGATATACTTATGATCATAACCATGTGGTAATTCTCCCAGCTTCCAACCAAATCTTTTTCGGCAGGTGTTATCTTTTCCGGTATCACACCAACAGTCGCGCCCCCAATCACGAAACTGGCGGATTGATTTATGAATAAGTGAATTATTAGTTGTCACAGCGCCTCCTTCGCCCATCGTTATTATGTGTGCAGGGTAAAAACTAAAAGTGGCAATGTCCCCAAACGAGCTGACAAGCTTTCCGTCATATTTTGAGCCCAGCGCGTCGCAGCAATCTTCAATTACCCAAAGATTATATTTTTTTGCCAACTTCATTATTTTTTCTAAATTAAACGGTTTGCCAAGAGTGTGAGCAACCATAATTAATTTAGTTTTTT
The DNA here is from genome assembly GCA_964396395.1 of uncultured Gammaproteobacteria bacterium. Classification (GTDB taxonomy): domain Bacteria; phylum Patescibacteriota; class Microgenomatia; order UBA1406; family GWC2-37-13; genus GWC2-37-13. The sequence goes on from CAYNFC010000004.1 coordinate 68,772, forward strand.
TTGTAATTACTTTTTCGATTTGAAAAACATCGATATTTAATGTATCAAGCTCGGCATCGATAAAAATCGGTTTCAAACCATATTGAAGACCGGGGTTAACTGTGGTTGGAAAGGCGACTGATGTCGTAATATATTCGTCGCCCGGTTTTAACTGTCTTTCCCCAAAAACTGAAGAAGTTAGAGAAGTCAAAGCAACTAAATTGGCTGAGGAGCCGGAATTAACCAACGAAACATAGTTTATTCCTAAAAAATTTTTGAAATCCGATTCAAACTGTTTAGCCCACCGTCCCTCAGTCCACCAGCCTTCTTTTGCCACTTCAATCGCATTGTTTATTTCTTCTTGATCAAATACTTTTCCAGAGACCGGGACATAAGTAGTCCCCGGAATAAACTTTTTATTTTGCATGTCGATTAAATTATATCAAAATAAATAATTCTTGTTATAATATGTTCGTGCTATGAAAACAAAAAAACTTATCTCTATAGTAATTCCGATTTATAATGAGGAATTAGGTATTCCTGAATTAATCAGACAGTTAACAAAATTTGTTGATAAAAATAGAAACTATGATTTTGAATTTATAATGGTGGAAAATGGCTCCATTGATAGTTCATATAAATTACTAGTCAGTTATGCAAAAAAAGATTCACGGATTAAGGTTATTCAACTGGCAAAAAATGTCGGATGTGATGGCGGGATAGAGGCGGGGATGCAACATGTTAAAGGCGACGGACTTGTAATTATGATGGCGGATTTACAAGAACCGATTGAATTGATTTCCGATTTTATCAAAAAATGGGAACAGGGTTACGAGATAGTTTACGGGGTGGTTAAAAAAAGAACGGCAGGATTTTTCAGAAATGTCTTCTCGATTCTTTTTTACAAGATCATCAATCTTTTGACAGGTAATATGTTTCCGGAAAATGCTAGCGATTTTCGATTAATTGACAAAAAAGTTTATCAGACAATAAATCAAATGGGGGAGCAAAACAAATATTTAAGAGGCCTTATTATGTGGACTGGTTTCAAACATATTGGTATTCCTTTCAACAGAACAAAAAGATTTGCCGGGGAATCAAAAGCAAATTTTATTGCTGTATTAAAAGTTGCTTTTAATGGAATATTTTCCTTTTCTTATTTACCTTTACGATTCGTCACGGGACTAGGAATTACAATTACTGTTACTTCCTTTTTAATGATTCTTTTTTATCTTTATATTTTTATCGTTCATGGTCGTGAGGCTCCGGGAGCGGCAACAACGATTTTATTGATGTTAAGCTTATTTGGAATTCTTTTCTTTGTCCTTGGGATTATCAGTGAATATTTGGCTCGGATTTATGATGAAGTCAAAGCCCGCCCGTCTTTTATTGTAAAAAATAAGGTTAATCTATAATATATATTTCTTACTTCTGTATAATTTATCATTGTAATGAAAATAAAAAAAATAAAAGTCGGGATCATTGGCACCGGAAATATTGGTTCTGATCTACTGGTCAAAATTTTAAGATCCCCAGTTTTGGAATGCGGAATTTTTACCGGACATAATCCTGACTCAGAAGGAATAAAAAGAGCCAAAAAACTTGGAGTCAAAACTTCCTTCGAATCTATAAAGGCTATTAAAAAAAATCCTCAATGCTGTGAAATAGTTTTTGATGCAACCTCGGCTGAAGCTCATTTATATAACGCTCCAATATTAAAAAAATTAAAAAAATTCGTCATAGACATGACTCCTTCCAGAATCGGAAAAATGTGTATTCCCATTATCAATCTTGGTAAATCCTTGAAGGAATTTAATATTAATATGATCAGTTGCGGCGGTCAAGCTACAATTCCCATAGCTCAAGCAATAATGAAAATAAATCCGGAAACAGAATACATTGAAATTGTGTCAAGTATATCTTCAAAATCGGCCGGTATCGGTACCCGTAATAATATTGACGAATATACTCAGACAACCAGTGAAGCTATAATGTATTTTAGCGGTGTTCCAAAAGCCAAAGCCATCGTTAATCTTAATCCTGCCGATCCGCCAATACTTATGCATAATACTATTTATGCTAAAATCAAAAATCCAAAAATAGATTTAATTACCGAGGAAATAAAAAAAGTGGTGAAAAAAATTCAAAAATATGTCCCAGGGTATAAGCTTATTTTAGAACCGGTCTTTGACAACGGTAAACTAACTACTATGATTGAAGTGATCGGACGCGGTGATTATTTGCCAGTTTATGCCGGAAATTTAGATATAATTAACTGTGCGGCAATTGCCGTCGCTGAAGAATATGCAAAACGAAAATTAAAAATAAAATGATATGAAAAATAATAATAAAGAGATTTTAATTATCGACTCAACTCTCCGCGACGGATCTCATGCAATGAAACATCAGTTTGCTTCTCAGGATATCACTCAATATGCCCGGGGAGCTGAAATGGCCGGTGTTAAAGTGCTTATAGTAGGCCATGGAAATGGTCTTGGTGCCTCATCTTTACAACTGGGATTATCATTATTGTCAGATCAGGAAATGTTAAAGATTGCAAAAAAACAACTTAAAAAAACGAAACTCGGAGCTTTCTTAATCCCTGGCTTTGGAACAATAAAAAATGATATTGAACCAGCAATCAAATGCGGGATTGAGGTAATGATGGTCGCCTGTCACTGTACCGAAGCCAATATTACCCGGCAACATATCCAATATGCTGTAAAAAATAATATAAAAACTTATGGAATTTTGATGATGTCACACATGATCTCGGCAGAAAAACTTTTAGAACAGGCAAAATCTATGGAGGAATATGGAGCTAGTGGGGTAATGTTGATGGACTCAGCGGGAACATATCTTCCTCAAGATGTGACCGAAAAAGTTTCAACTTTAGTCAAGGGTTTGAAAGTTGAAGTTGGTTTTCACGCCCATAATAATTTAGGTATGGCTATTGCCAATTCTTTGATTGCGGTTGAAGCCGGAGCGACTATCATTGACGCTTGTTCCCGTGGTTTTGGCGCTGGTGCCGGTAACTGTCAAATAGAGGTGATAACAGCTGTCCTTCACAGAATGAGTTACAAAACCGGACTTGATCTCTATCAATTGATGAATAATAGTGAAAACATAATTGCAAAATTAATGAAAGAGCCAATTGAAATTAATGATATTACTTTAACCAGCGGTCTCGCGGGTGTTTTTTCCGGATTTGCTCCTCATGCAAAAAAAGCGGCTATTAAATTTGGTGTTGACGTCCGCGATATATTGGTCGAACTTGGTAAAAGAAAAGTCGTCGGCGGGCAGGAAGACATTATCATCGATGTTGCCAATTTTCTCAAGCATAAAAAAGAATTTAAAGATGAAGATTATCAAATTGAATCGTTGTTATAAATTAAAAAAATATTATGACTGTTAGTGATTATATTTTTAAATTTCTGACTGAAAAAGGAGTTGATACGGTATTTATGATTACTGGAGGACAGGCGATGTTTTTAAACGATGCGGTTTTCCGTAACAAAAAATTAAAATATATTTGCGGTCATCACGAACAAACATTGGGAATGTCAACCGATGCCTATGGAAGAATTACGGGAAAATTGGGCGTAGCTTTAGTTACTGCGGGGCCGGCGGCAGTAAACATTATGAATGGTGTCGTCGGAGGCTGGGTAGATTCGGCACCTATGATGGTTATTTCCGGACAGTCAGCTTTATCTTTCGTTCAATACCAACAAAAAACAAAAATCAGACAATATGGTATTCAGGGGATAAATATGAAACCTCTGGTTGAAAAAGTCACGAAATATTTCGTTACTGTAGATGACCCCTCTTTAATTCAATATTATATGCAAAAAGCTTATTATCTTGCTTTAAATGGTAGACCGGGACCTGTCTGGATCGAGGTTCCTCTTGATATCCAACGAATGGAAGTCCCCGAAAAACTTCTGAAAGAATTTGTCCCTGAAGAAATCTATAATATAGATGGCAGTCTTTCTCTAAAAGTAAAAGAAACACTGGAAATATTGTCAAAATCAAAACGCCCAATTCTTTTCGTCGGGCAGGGAATCCGGCTTGCAAAGGCGACTGAAGAATTTAATAAAACCGTTAAAAAACTTCAAATACCGGTAATTACTTCACGATTGGGAATAGATCTTATAGATAGTGATAATATATTATATGTTGGCCGGCCAGGAACTTATGGAGAAAGAGCGGCTCATTTTGCTATTCAAAACTCGGATTTAATTCTTGCCGTTGGGTCCAGATTGTCAACATCAACGGTGGGTCATAATTCTAAAGAATTTGGTAAAAATGCTAAAAAGATTGTTGTAGATATTGATATTGAAGAACTTGAAAAACCGGGAGTTGATATTTTTTTGAAAATCCACTCCGATATTAAATTATTTTTACAAGAATTATTAAAGCAATCAACTAAGTATAAGTTTTCCAATTATAATGACTGGGTTAAAAGATGTAATTTTTGGAAAAATAAATACCCAGTGGTTTTACCGGAATATAAAAATGAAAAACCGATTAATTCTTATTATTTTACCAAAAAACTTTCCGAGCTCGCCTCAAATAAGGATATGATCTTGGTCGATACCGGCTCCTGCTTTCACGTCGCCTGCCAAACCTGGAAAATTAAAAAGAATCAGCGATTTTTGACCACCGGTGGAATTTCCTCAATGGGATATTGGGTCGCCGGAATCGGCGCTTGTTTGGCAAACAATCGGGGAAACACGATCGTAATAACAGGAGATGGCAGTCTTCAATTTAATATTCAGGAATTTGCAACCATCAAATACAATAATCTGCCAATAAAAGTTTTTATTTATAATAATAACGGATATCTATTAATTAGGCATACTCAAAAGAATTTTATGGAGGGAAGATTGATGGGGGAAAGTACAAAAAATGGCGTCTGGTGTCCGGACTCTCTTAAGATTGCAACTGCCTATGGGATCAAGGGAGTGAGGATCAATTCGGTCGAGGAAATCGAAAGTAAAGTCAGGGAAGTCCTTGACTTTAAAGGTCCAGTTATCTGTGATGTAATGACGCCAGAGTGGCAATTCTTGATTCCAAGAACTGCATCATATAAAAAACCCGATGGAACACTGGTTGCCAAACCTTATGAAGATATGTTTCCTTTTTTAGATAGAAAAGAATTTGCAAGCAGTAATCACCCGTGAAAAAATTATTATTTTTTGATGTTTATTGTCTCATCAACAATATACATCGGTCTATTTTTTGTTTCTTCGACTATGACTTGGATATATTTTCCTATAATAGAAATTGCTAAAAGTTGAACTCCTCCAAAAAATACTATCCCTAACATCAGGGGAATTGAAGCCTTTATTGGATTACCTATCACAAAAACGGTATATAGATAACTTATGATAAATATAAAAGAGAGAAATACTAATAAAAATCCTCCATAAACCATTAGGTCTAATATCAAGTAAGAAAAGCCAAATATTCCCCTTTCCGCATGTTTAACATAATCAAAAATACCATAAGAACTTTTACCTCTTTTTCTTTGGTCTTTGTTGTAATAAATATAATCTCGTTTAAAACCAATCCAAGATAAAAGACCTCTACTAAATCGAAATTTTTCCGGTAAGGATAAAAAGGCATTTATAGCTTTTCTGCTTGTTAATCCAAATCCTGTTGCATTGACAGGGACATCTATATTCGATATAGATTTAAATATTTTATAAAAAAATTTTCTTAACCAGCTGATAAATATTGAGTCAACCGTTTTAGTGTAAATACCAAGGACAATATCATTTCCCTGTTCCCATTTTTTTATAAATTGCGGAATTAATTCCGGAGGATCCTGTAAATCTGCAGCTATTCCTATAACTGCATCGCCAGAAGCGTACGTATAACAAGCCGTGACTGATGCTTCCGGGCCAAAATTTCTTGATAAAAATATCCCTTTCACCCGTTTATCCTTCTTAGCAACCTTTATAATCTTTTTTCTTGTCTTGTCTGTACTTCCATTATCAACAATAATATATTCAAAATCATATGAAGATAATTTTTTTAAAACTAACTTTATTTTCTTATACGTCGTTTCTATATTATCTTCCTCATTAAAACAAGGAATTGCAATCGAAATTTTTTTCTTCATATTATTTGAAAGTTATAATTTTGTTTTTAATTTTATTTATGTGAATATGCTTTAAAATTTCATTTTTAAATCTAAATGAAGAAATTAATATTGGTTCATTAAAATCTTTCAACTTGTCAGAAGAAATTATTTCTATACCTTCAATTTTTTTGCCGATTAAATTTTTGTTTCCATCTACAAATTTTAAAACTTTATTTTTTATATTGGTAGTTTTTAGCAGTCTTTGAGTTAAAGCACCCACTCCCCAGACAATGGTGTTTTTTGGTAATAAATCAATAGTTATTAATATATTTTTCATTTTTTTCTTAGATATATTTATGTACTTATACATGCTTATTTCTTGAATATTGTTTTTTCTCCAAAGTGAAAGAAGGGCAAAATTATCAGTTTTAGTAAAAACATTTTCAAATTTATTTAAAAGTTGAGACAATGACCGTTTAGTGAAAAAATTAATATGTTCTGTTGAAAATTCACCAAATGGTTCATCAAATTCTTTATAAAAATTTTCTGCGTCGGGAACACCGATAAAAATCATTCCATTATCTTTTAATAACGCTTGTGAACTTACAATTGCGCTTCTTAAACCAACTAAATGTTCAAGTACTTGCGAAAAAATTATTAAATCGTATTTTTTTTTAGTTTTAAAGTTGTCTAGAGTTGATGTTTTAACCGTAATACCATAATTTTTATTTGCAACGACTCTGCATTCCGGAGCCGGTTCAATTCCCATTAAGTTTTTATAGCCTTTTTGTTTAAAATAATGAAGTAATTTTCCGGTAGAACAGCCAATGTCTAATATATCAGCACTCTTAGATACATATTTCTTTAAAATAAAATCAAATGTTTCTGAAGTAAATTTATCGTGTATTTCATGTTGTCTTGTTCCCTCATATTTAGATTGATTTTTATAATATTCGTCATAATACTTTTGAGGAGGAGTGTTATTTACATAAACAAAGCCACATAATAAACAGTTCGATATCCTATGTTCAAAATGCTCAGCAAACTTTTGAATATGTAATAATTCGCTTTTATCGTGTAAACAAATTGGGCAAACCCTAATTTTATTCATAAGTATCAAATTACATAGCAAATTGTATCAAATAAAAAGTCGCTATAATGACGTAAGTAAAATTTATAATCCGGATTAATTCTATTTATCAAATTTGGTATTTCCCATAAGTCCTCTATATTGTGATATGGGCAGATTGCTAATTTCGGTTTATACTTTTTTATAATTTTTTTTGCACCCATTAACGCTTCTTTTTCATATCCCTCGATATCTAATTTTATATACGTAAAGGCAACCTCTTTTAAAGAATCGATCGGCAATATTTTAATTATCGTTTTTCCTTTGTTTATGATTTTGGATTGAAGATTTCCTTCGTTTGTAAAATATAATTTTCCTTTGATTTTACCCAATCCGGCTTTATAACTGGTTATGCGTACGTCGGAAATCTTATTTAAATATTCGTTTAAACGAATGTAACTTTTGTCATCCGGCTCAAAAGCATAAATTTTGATAAAAACATTTTTTGATTCCCTAATAAATGTTTTTATTGTATCTCCATCATAGGCTCCACCGTCCAGAAATATTTCTTTTGGGGATAATTTAATTATTTTTTTATCAAAATACTCATTATCATTATCTTTAATTTTGCCAAAGATTGATTGGTCAAAAGTTAACCTGAATCTGGTTATCTCTTTAAATATTTTTTTTGATTTTTTATCTTTTAACAGTGAGAATGCTAATTTTATCTTTTTCTTATTTTTGAATATTAGGTCAATATTATTTTTCCAGGTCAATAAATTAAAATTCTTATGATCTAACGTGAAAAAAAACATCGGATTAAATACATAATTAAATCCTATTTTTTTTAGACCACTTATTATTTCTTGATAATGAACAGATGCTACAACTATTTGTATATTTTTACCAAATTTTTTTAATATATCTTTTTTATTTATAATTGAAAAGCCTAATAGCTTTTTTCCAACTTTATTTTTATCATTATCAATCAAAGCTAAAACCTTTGTTTTCTTGCTCTTAAAATATTTGATAAAATGAGGAGATAACTTGGCGGCACCAAATATAACAATTGGTTTTTTAAAATCGAATTTCGGATTATTTTTGAGTATTAAATTTTTGTAGTAAATAGAAGATTTTGATAATAAATCGTCTAATTTTTTTTCCATACTTCTTTGTACCATGTATATAATTTTTTAAGTGATTCGTCAAAAGGTGTAAATTTACATTTACTTAATTCGCTTTTCAGTCTTTTGCTATCGCAAGTATACTCATTATTTAATCCTTTATTTTTTACTATAATCTTCGATTTCTTATCAGAAATTAAGTTAATTTTCTTAGCTATTGTTAATAAATCTATTTTATTTTCGGTTCCTAAATTATAAAACTTGTGTTTTGCCTTATGATTAATAAAATAATCAACGATTTTTACAAAATCATCTATATGAACGTAATCAAAAAATACATTTTGGTTCATGGTTATTGGAAGCCCACTTAAATTATTGACAATCGCATTTGAAATAAACCTGTAACGATAGTTCTCATATTTGCCAAATAATCCAAAGATTCTAATGCAAACAATATCTTTTTCTTTCTCGATGTATTTTGAACAGATGTATTTGAAAAAACCGTATTCGTCTTGAGGAATTGTTTTTCCTAGATCGGTTTCTTTTACTTTGACAATGGGTTTGCTTTTATCGTATTCTGCACCCGACCCCAAGTGAATCATTTTTTTGTATTTATCTTTGTTTTTGAGAAGATTAAAAAAAATTCTTAAATTGCCTGATAGGGAAGAGTCAACATGTTCTTCTTTTCGGCTTCCACCGATGACGGCACAATTAATAACGATATCAATTTTATTTTTTTTAAAAAAATGATCAACTGCTTTTTCATCCAGTAAATCTAAATCCTTATGGCGGGGAGTTAATGTATTATATTTATTTTTAAACTGTTCTATTAAATTTTTTCCAATAAATCCTCCCGCCCCGGTAATAAAAATAGTTTTTTTTATTTTTCCCATAGAGGAATAAACATATTTCCTTTTAATTCTTCTCTTGGCAAAAATGGGGCCATGTCTTCAAGTGGGCGGGAGACAAATGTCCCGTCCTTTAACTGCATACTGGCTGACTTGGGTGCAAATTGCATATCCGGAGAAACAATTATTTCGCATACGACTGGATCTTTATATGACAAAACTTTTTTGATAACCTTATTCATATCTTTGTGATTGGTAATTTTTTCGGTATGAATTCCGTATGCTTTAGCTATCTTTAGAATATCCGGACAACTAACCCCGCTATCTTCACTTGAAGCTACAAGTCTTCCTCCAAATAATCCTTTTTGTGTTAACCTTATTGACACATAACCTTTATTGTTATAAACAAATATCTTCAGGGGTAATTTGTTATGTATTATAGTTTGCAGTTCTTGGATATTCATTTGAATACTACCATCACCTTCAAGGCAGATAGTTTTACCTTTTTTGTTAGCAACGCTTGCGCCTATTGCGGCCGGAAATCCATAACCCATTGCCGCGCACCCAGAGTTATTTATAATTCTTAATCCCTGTGGAAAACGAATCGCTTGATAAGTGCATATTGCCGCGGTGGCGTTTGACAGGGCTATGACATCATTTTTGTTTAGATATTTTGACAAAGTATCAATAAAACAATAGGGGTTTACTTTTTTTTCTTTCCAGTATTCCGGCAAAACAGTTGAGTATTTTGTTAGCCAATATTTAGTTTTATCTATCCAATTTTGTATATAAAATTTGGATTGATTACTTTTTAATTGACTAATCATTTCATTTATAAATAATTTTGCATTAGAATGTATTTTTTTATCAATTGAAAGGGTTGATTTGTTCATTTCTTCTTTATCAACGTCTACCATTATCTTATAAGCGCCTCTGGCAAAAGATTTAAAGTTATATCCTATCATTCTTACATTTAATTTTGAACCAATGACTAATAAAATATCTGAATTTTGGACGGCAAAATTTCCGGATCGTTGACCAATGGTACCTGGCCGACCGGCAAAATAAGGATTTGAAGATGAGACAATATCAAAACCGGCAAAACCTGTTACAACCGGGATCTTTAGTAAAGAAATCAAATCCAAGACTTCTTTTTTGGCCCCTGCCAATCTTACTCCGTTTCCTACAAACAACAATGGTCGCTTGGCTTTCTTGATCTTTTCAATTGTGAATTTAACTTCATTTTTTAATTCCTTTTGATTGATAATGGTTTTTTCAATTTCTTTCTTGTTAAAATGTTTTAACAAAGATTTTTGAATTTTTGCACCTTGAATATCAAGTGGTATATTAATCCAAACCGGTCCTGATCGACCATGAGTCGCTAAGTACACAGCCTTTTCCAAGTGGTACGATATTTCTTCTTCCTTAAAAACAGTCACGGCATACTTTGACACTGGCTTTACCATATCAATGATATTTATTTCCTGGTCTCCTATCTGTCTTAATTTAGAATAATCGGCGATCGTTTCTCTTTTTACCTGACCCGATATAAAAATTACCGGAATTGAATCGAGCCAGGCCCCGATTAATCCCGTTAGAGCATTTGTACTTCCCGGACCAGTCGTCACTAAGCAAGCACTTATTTTTTCGGTTACTCGCGAATAAGATTCGGCCGCAATCGCAGAGGCCTGCTCATGATGATTACAAATAAATTTAATTTTTTTATTTTTTCCAATGGAATCGATCAAATGAATACATCCGCCGCCAGAAATAAGAAATATATTTTTGATACCGAGAGAGATTAAATAATCGATAACATAGTCGGAGATTTTGATTATATTAGATTGCATATGTTGAATTATACTATAATACCAGTATTTATTCACATTTTATGAAAAGAAAATCAATAAATATTTCAAAACTAATTAAAGGAGTAAAAAATAAAATTCAACTTTATGTTTTTGACTATGATGGAACAATCTATGATATAAAAAATAAAAAATTTGATCACCAAAAGGCTTTTTTATTAATCAAAAAGGTTTTATTAAAAAATAAAACATGTCTGATATTGACTGCCCGTTGCGCGTCATTTATTGATTTACATGTAAAAAATTTTGAAAAAATTTATAAAAAAAATAAAAATATAAAACCAATATTTATAGGTGGTGGTAACGGAAGTATTTTATATAAATATTCCAACAAAGGTTTTGTAAAAATTTATGACAACGGACTTTCTTTTGAAGAGGCAAAAGCAATAATGAAATTGGGTATAAAAATTTATGCTGATTATAAAATATCAATAACAGACTTAAATGGATTAGGAATAAAGATTCATAAATCATTTTTGAAAAAAAATTGGTTGAAATTAATTCCCAATAATTTTATAAACGAAAATAAATTGTATGAAGGAATCTGTTTTTCAGAAGAGGCAAAAGTCGCTTTTGTTCTTCCAAGGAACACAAAAATCCATAAAAAACTTATTGAATTTTTTAATAAACAAATCAATAAAAATTTGAGCAAAAAATATTCAATTGTAAAAGGTGATGATGTTTTTTTACAAATTAGCCGTTCTTTTAAAATTGACCCAAAATTCTATGCTTTAAAAACAATTATTAAAAAATTGAGCTTAAAAGATGAACAAGTGGCTGTTTTCGGAAACATGCCCGAAGATAATGATCAAGGAATATTAATAAATAGTAAGCTACCTTTTACTTTTACTAATTCAAAATCAGTTCACATAATAAAAAGAGGTGGACCACCTTATTATATTAATAATGAAGTTGATTCAAAAGTTAACTCAATTCATAATTTTGTTATTAAATCGCTTCAATAAAATCCAAATCAGTTGACATTATAAAAATATTGTGGTAAAAATTATCCTATAAAATTTCTTTAATTTTTAAATGAATAGTAAAACTGTCTTTGATGATCTCTTTGTCCTTGAATTAGCTAATAATCATTTGGGTGATGTAAACCGCGGATTAAAAATTATCAGTGATTATGGAAAAATTGTTCGGTTCAATAGTGTTCGAGCCGCTATAAAACTTCAATTTAGAGATGTGGATAATTTTATACACGCAGACTACCGACACCGTACAGATATTCGTTATATAAAAAAAACATTGGCCACTAAGTTATCTGACGAGGACTTTGCAATTCTTGTAAAGTCTATTAAAAAAAATGGCTGTATCCCAATGGCTACGCCATTTGATGAAAAATCAATAGATTTATGTGTGAAATTAAATATCGAAATAATTAAAATTGCTAGTTCAGATATCAATGATTGGATCCTGCTAGAAAAGATTGCTACAACAAAAAAACCTGTCATTGTTTCAACCGGTGGATCTTCTCTTAAAGATATGGATGACTTGGTAAAATTTTTTGAAAATAGAAATATTTCCTTAGCTATTAATCATTGCGTATCCCTTTATCCATCGGAAGACAATGAACTCGAGTTGAATCAGATTGATTTTTTAAGGGAAAGATATCCAGGACACGTGATTGGCCATTCTACTCATGAATATCATGACTGGAGCTCCACCATGCTGATCGCATATGCTAAAGGAGCACGCACCTTTGAAAGACATGTTGACATAAACAGTGATGGCATAAAAGTAAGTCCTTATTGTTCGCTTCCACATCAAATTGATCAATGGTTTAAAGCTTTTCAAAAAGCCCGCCAAATGAGCGGGGGATCAAGTAATACTAAACGTGTTCCACCCAAAAGAGAAGTCGATTATTTGGATCAACTTGTAAGAGGTGTTTATGCAAAAAATGATTTTCCAGTTGGTCACAAGATAACAGACGCTGACATTTTTCTTGCCGTTCCTTTATTAAAGGGTCAAATTTCATGTCGAGAATTAATGGCAGGGGAAGAATTAATCAAACCAATTAAAAAAAATCAACCAATTTTTATTGATATGATTGATAGTCCATATGCTTATAACGAAGGGCTTAAAAAATCAATTTATGAAAGAGGCATCGACATGACTCCTCCGAAAATAAATAAGGAAGTAAAAAGGAAAAAGAGTAAATAAATTTATTCTATTCTATACCATTCAAATATCTTATTCGCTGTTGATTTGACTTTTTCTTTTGGTTTCCAGCCAAGGGTTCTTTTATCTATCTAAATTTTGATATTTCTCCAACCTTGCAATAACACATCTTTATAATGAGCATCTTTCTGAGACGAATATATTACTTTTTTATTTATTGTATCCCCGGTAATTCTTTCTAAGTAATTCAATTCTTTGATAAATTCTTGGGAAAATGTGCTGGACGATTTTGCAATGCTATTGCAAATTAGGACTAATCAATTGGAAAATTAGAATGTGGGGAAATTAATTTGAGGAGTAGATTATTTTTCCGTATTTTTTTATTTCCCCTATAAGGGAATGATATTTCAGTTTTAAATTATTATTTGTTAAAGGAATTGCTTCAATTCGATCTGATACATCAATGGTCAATCTCGCTAAATTCATCAATTCCTCAATTTCATCTTTCCCAAATTGATCAGAAATAACTGCTATGTCAATATCTGAATATGGATGAGTTGTTCCCTTAGCAAACGAACCATAAAGAATTATTTTTTCTGGATTTATTTTATTTTTTATTAATACCTTGATATAATTTTCGATTTCATTGAGTATTCCTTGTTTTTTTAAAATTACTTTATCAATCATAGGAAGCTTTTAAATTTAATAAATAACTTTTTAGCAATATCAAAATATCTATGAGTAAATTCTTTTGTGGCTTTCTTATAAAGTTTTTCCTTAAAAATATCGTATCGTGCTTCGACATTGAAAGTGGTTATCTCAGCTAAATATAATTTGAGTTCTGTATTTAATTCCAATTTTGATAAATTCGCAAGGTTAATTAATTTGTGTGTAGGAGGTGGATAGGTATCATTAACTTTAATATAAATTGCTTTTAAAGTTTTTTCTATTACAAGATGACAGAAGAAAAGGCAACCACTAAATCTTCCCAATTTAAATAAATCCTCGGCTGTTTCTAAATCCTCAATCGCACTCTTTAACCATGCCTTTTGCAACTCATCTCTTTCCTTTATTTCCATATGCTTATTGTATCAAACATTCAAGTATATAACATAAATTATATTTTTGGACGATTTTGCAATACCATTGCAAAATAGGACTATCGTTGATACCACCCCAATATTTTCTCCACCGTAGATTTAATACTATCTTTCGGTTTCCAGCCGAGGGTTTTTTTTATCTTTGAATAATCCAACGACTGATAGGGGATTTCGTTTTTGGCGTTGTTTATGATTTTATAAGAAATTTTTTTATTTAAAGTTTTTTCTACCAATTTAATTACTTCGATTACTGACAATGTTTCATTTGATCCAAAATTAAACGCTTCACCTTTAACCTTATCAATGTTATTAGCTAATAATAAATAGGCATTAACCACATCCTTAACATAAAGATAATCTCTTATATATTTTCCATCGCTTCTTACTTCTAATTGCTTATTTTCTACTAGTGCTTTCATTATTCCCGGAATAATCCGTGAAAAATTTAAATCGCCTTCGCCAAAAATATTGCCGAATCTTGTCACAACAACCGGGATTTTATAGGTTTTGTAATAAGTCGTGCTGATTAAGTCGGTGACGGATTTTGAAGTATCATAAGGATGGTCGCCGGAGAGGGGAGAGGACTCGGTGTATTTGCCGCCAACCGGGGATTTAACCTCCGCGGTTCGTGCTTTATTCAAATGAGAAAACTTAACCGCGGAGGTTTTTGTTACCGCGGGGGTTTTTGCTAACTTACCGTAGGCTTTATCTGATGATGCAACAATAACTCCTTTGATTTTCGGATTTAGTCGTACAGCCTCAAGAATATTAATGGTACTGACAATATTGTTTTCCAAAGTATATTTTGGATTTCTGTAACCTTCCTCAACTAATGCCTGAGCGGCCAGATGAAAAATGAATTCGATTTTATATTTTTTAATTAAAGCCAGTAGTTTTTTATAATCGCATATATCAAGATTGATGATTTTGGATTTTTCATGAAAGTTTTCTGTAAATAAATAGGAGTGTTTGTTTAAATTAATATCAACAACAACTACGTTTGCTTTTAATTCTATCAACTTTTCAACCAAGTGACCGCCAACAAATCCGACGCCACCTGTTACTAAAATATTTTTATTTTTTAAAATGTACATATTTGTAAAAACCCTGAAGTCTCGCTCTTGCGACGCGAGGACGTAGACCTCGGGAGCAAGTAAGAGTACTTTAGGGCCACACTTTCCACGGTGCTTTTCCCGTTTTCCAAATTTTATTTAGATCTTCAACCTCCTTATAGGTATCCATGCAAAACCAAAATCCATCATGTTTACCGGCTGATAATTGTTTTATATGAGATAATCGTTTTAAGGCAGGATGTTCGGTTTCACCGGGTTTGATGTAATTAAAAACCCGTTTATCAAAGACCATATAACCTCCGTTAACCCAGTCGGAAAGTACCGGTTTTTCAATAAAATCATCGACTAAATTTTTTTTATTAATTTTTACCAATCCAAATTTTGATCTCGGGTGAACTAAAGTAATTGTACCGATGGTTTTTTGTTTTTTATGAAATTTTACTAAAGCATCGATGTCAAGATCGGTGACACCGTCTCCATAAGTAACCATGAAATATTTATCCCTTTCAGGAATATATTTTTGGCAACGTAGGATTCTTTCTCCCGGTAATGTATCTACTCCCGTATCAACAAACGTAATTTTAAAATTATCAACTTCTTTTCGGTCATCAAGAAAAAATTTTGTTTTGTGATGACGGGTTTCTAAGGAAAAATCCGAAGTAAAAGCCTTTTGATTTAGAAAATAATCCTTGATGTAATCGGCTTTGTACCCAAGAGTAAGAATAAATTCATTGTATCCATAAGAAGAATAGATCTTCATAATATGCCACAAAACCGGTTTACTGCCAACGTAAATCATTGGCTTGGGTTTATATTCAGTTTCCTCTTTTAGCCTTGTTCCCGTCCCGCCGCAGAGAATGATGACCTTCATAGCGAAATTATATAATATTTCTTCTGTTTTCGCATCCAGATGCATATCATCTGTTTTCGATTTATATAACAATCTAAATATGATTTTTGTAGCATATAGTCCATAGACAATGAGTTTATAGTATTT
>CAYNFC010000004.1:85054-105062 GCA_964396395.1 uncultured Gammaproteobacteria bacterium
ATTCAGTTTCCTCTTTCAGCCTAGTACCAGTGCCTCCGCAGAGAATAATTACCTTCATGTTAATATTTTACTATATTTTTATTAATATATATTGAGTTTTTTATATTATTGAGACAGTCCAATAAAGTAGTTTTGTAGGTTATAAGCGGTGGACAGCTTTGTATTTAGTATCTAGTATATAGTATGGGAAAAATACAATCATTTACAGATTTGATAGTATGGCAAAAAGCACATAAATTCGTATTACAAATATATAAATTAACTAATAATTTTCCAAGAGAAGAAAAATATAGCTTAGTAGATCAACTAAGAAGAGCGTCTGTTTCTATTACTTCAAATATATCTGAAGGATTCTATCGACGAACGTCAATAGATAAGTCCCATTTTTATTATATGTCAATTGGATCCTTAGCTGAAATACAAAATCAACTAATATTGGCTCGTGATCTAGGTTATATTGAAAACAACATCTTTCAAAAGGTAGGCAAAGAATCAGTAGAAATACATAAATTAATTAATGGATTAATAAGATCCTCATCAACAAAACATAACCATAAACCTCAATACTAAATACTGAATACTAGATACAAGATACTTTATAATATTATTAAATGTTTAAATGTTCTCTCCCTAAACTAATATTGTATATTTTAATCCCCATCCAACTTCTTATCTTTGCTATTTTAGTACCCCCTTTCCAAAAACCCGATGAGCAACCTCATTTTGAAAAATCTTTATTAATCAGTAAGGGTTATTTATTTTGTCAAAAAAAAATTAATAACACAATTAAACTCGAAAAAAAATATATTGACTTTATTAATACTCCTTATCTTGATTTGATGACTCATGGAAGGAATACAAAACTTCCTTTGGCCGTTTTTTTGAAAGATTTATTTTCAAGTAATCAATCAGATAAAAAAATTAATTTTAATATTGACCATCTCTGCAGTTTTCCAATCATTTCTTATCTGCCCCAAGCACTTACTTTAATAATTGCCTCATTATTCAAACTTAATCCGATTTTATCTTTATATTTTGGACGACTGGTAATGAGTATTCTCGGCTATTTTTGGTTTTTATATCTTTACCGGAAAATTGTTGATGGTTATAAATTAATCCTTCTTTTTACTTTTGCCTTGCCTATGACCTTGCATCAAATATCTTCTTTTAGTTATGATGCGCTTCATATTATGTTAGCTCTTACGTTCTTTACATTAATTATTAACAAAGAAAAAAGCGTGATAAAATTTTTTGTTTTATTTTTGTTCTTATTGAGTAAAAAGGTCGGCTATGAAACGTTCTTTTTATTTATTTTCCTGATTCCTTTTAAAATAAAGCCAATAATAATTTCAAGCTTGATATTTGCTCCTTTTTATTTTTTGTCAAAGCTCAACGGGTCGTATGATCTGCAGTTTTTATTAACCAATCAAATAATTGACCCATTGCAACAAATAGACTTTTTGTTTTCTAATCCTATTAACATTATTAAAGTAATTATTGTCACCACTATTCATCAAGCGAGTTTTTACCTGCAAAGTCTTATTGGAATTTTCGGCTGGCTGGAATATGGATTGGATCCCTTAAGTTATTTTCTTTATGGTTTGTTTTTTGTTTATGTGTTAATAAACGTAGAGACAAGGCATGCCTTGTCTCTACAAAAAAATAAAACAATTTTATTATTTATTGCCTTAATAATTTCCTATGTTTTTATCGTCCTTCTGGCTTTTGTTTTTAACACTGAATCGGGAACACTAACAGCACATGGAGTTCAGGGAAGATATTTTATTCCTTTCTTGCCTTTTATAATACTCTTTTTACTTCAATTTAGTAAAAATAAAATTTTCCAAAAGTTCCAAAACGAACATAAAGTTAAAATGAGTCAATTAACGAGTAATATTATTTACTTCTCCATAATCTTATATCTAATATCAGCAACTTTTTACAGCGTATTTAATAGATATTATTGACCCTGCTAAATACGATTTGAGTCTTTTCTTTACAAACATTTTACCAAAATAAGTTTTTAAATATTTTTCACGACGAGTCGCATCTTGCTGATTAAGACATCCTTCAAAATATATCAACTTTAATGGTCTTCTATTCTTAGTTGAAAATACCAAACCTTTATTATGTTGTTCAAATCGTCCTGTCAAATTGTGTGTATAACCAGTATAAAATTTGACAGGATTTAACAGGGTAAACTTGATAAGCTTAAATATATATGAAAAGAAATCAGTCCGGACTTTATAGACATTGGAGGAAAATTGCTACTCAACAGCAGAATGATTTTAGAGCAGCCTCTCTTCGATCCCTAATATTTTCATACATTGACATTAAGAAAAATGTGCTGGATCTTGGGTGTGGAACGTGTGACATGACATTGTTTTTATTCAGGCAAAAAGTTGATGTGATATCAATAGATTCTTCTATAGAAATGTTGGCAACCGGTAAGAAAATATTAAGGCGTAATGGTTATCCTACAAATAAAGTATATAAACAAGGCCTTGAATCTTTCTCGAAAAAATATTCTTTTCATTTTGATCAAGTAGTGTGTTTAGACGTAATAGAACATATTGAAAATGATATTGCCGCAATTAAATATATTTACAAGCTTATAAAACCTGGTGGAAAATTACTTCTTACGGTTCCCGCACTTAGTTACTTATATGGACCCAAGGACAAGGATGTCGGACATTACAGAAGATATAATAGACAAGAACTATACGTAAAAATATCTGATGCCGGCTTTAAAATAACTAAAGTACGATACTGGAACTTACTTGGAATTTTACCTACTTTTATCGCAGTCAAATTATTCCGAAAAAAAGTTTCGGAGAATTTTAGATACTCTAAGTCTTTAGTAAAAATTGTCTTGCAAAAATTACTAAAAATGTGGTTTTTGCTGATCGAAAATAAAATTGAACCGCTTATAGGATTAACGTTGTTCGTAGTTGCTAAAAAGGAAGGAAAGCTTACTTGCTAAAATAAGGATTACCCAACTTATCATTATCGATACTCCCAAATATAGGATTATTGCTAAATAATAGTCAGTAAATCTAGAAAAATATTTAATCAAAAAAAACAGTGGATAATGGACTAAGAACAGGGGAAAAGAGATTTCACTAATAAAGGCGAAGATACGGCCTATTTTTTTAAAATTGTTCATACATAACCAAAGATCTCTTTTAATGATGTTCACAAGATAGATTCCTAAACTAAATTCAAATACTCTAGCCAGTGGGAACCAATCCAGAGGTCGTGTTGAAAGAATATTATATCGTCCCAGTAAAATACGCGATAAAACACTTATTAGTAATAGGGCAATAAGCGTGGTATGGGGTCTATTTTGAATCCTTTTTGAGATAAAAGGATATAAAAAATACATTGTCATTATTAATCCTATAAACCAGCTTGTACCAACAAAGGGGCCGCCCCATTCTCCAATAAAGGCGTAAAATCCAGTCATGCTGACTAATAAATTAGAGACATTGCAGACAGAACACTGCCAATTATTATGTGGCAAATATATCAATACACCAACAAAAAGGCTTAAATAGTAAACAGGATAAATTTTAAAAAATCGCTTGGTTAAAAAGTAACTATATTGAAATTTTTTTTTACCATAACTTAGTTCCAAAACAATACCTGATAAGATTAGAAACATTGTTACAGCTACACCACCCAGGGACACCCAGTAAAAGTTTTGTATGCCAAAAAATTTTTTAAGGCCCAAAAATTTTTCAAAATTAAGATGAGAAAAAACGAGGAGAATAATTGCTATGGTTCGAAAAAAATCCAACAGCACAGATCTCATAAAATCATATTACACAAAATCATGATAAAATTAAATATATGATTATTGGAGTTGACATTACAATGCTTGTCTATGTCGGATCGGGAGTTGCTAACTATACGTTTAACCTTGTTAAAACCCTTCTTGAAATAGATCAGTCAAATGAATACCGATTTTTTTATTCCAGTTTAAGACGGCCAAAAAATTTTTACTACCTTGACGAGTTAAAAAAACTCAGAGGAAAAATTTATGCTTTTCGTTTTCCGCCTTTTCTTCTTCGCCTATGGTGGGGAAAATTAAATATTATTCCTATCGAATGGTTTACCAGTAAATGCGATGTTTTTTTCTTTTCCGATTTTTTAAGACCGCCTCTTTTATCGGGAACAAAGGGGATTACCACTATCCACGATTTAACCTGGAAATTATTTCCTCAATACCACGAAGAAAGAATTATAAAGGCTCATGAAAAAAAACTGGAAAAAACAATTAAATACAATGATGAGATCATCGTCGATTCGCAAAACACCAAACAGGATTTACTAAAATCATATCCGCAAATAAATAAGAATAAAGTTCACGTTATTTATCCAGGAATTAGTGAAAACTTTAAACCAATCAATGATAAAGAAAAAACAAAAAATGTTTTGAAAAAATATGGAATTGACATTGATAGTAAATTTTTACTTTATGTGGGAGCGATTGAACCTCGTAAGAATCTTGATAAATCAATTGATGCATTTAACTTATTGACTAAAGATAGAGAATTTAATGATTTTAAATTCTTTATTGTTGGCAGGGCGGGATGGAAAAATGAAAAAATATTTGAGATTGTTAAAGATTTAAAACTTGAAGATAAAGTAATATTTACTGGTTTTGTTGAAGATGCAGACCTTCCTTATCTGTATAATGCCGCCAGTTTGACCGTCTATCTTTCGTCTTACGAGGGTTTTGGCTTGCCACCTTTGGAATCATTAGCCTGTGGGACTAAAGTAATTGTGGGGGACAATTCTTCGATGAGAGAAACGATGAATCAAAAATTTTTAGTTGACGTCAATGATAAAAATATGATTTTAGAAAAAATGAAGTACTTATTGGAAAACGAAATCAAAATAGACTCGGAAACAGTCAGAGAAAGATTTAATTGGCAAGAGTCTGCTAAGAAGTTTTTAAAGATTGTTAATTCAAAAATGTAAATTTCGTCTGATTATATCCGATTTCATCCAATTTTATCTGATTTATATCTTGATAGGTCCGCCTCAACCATCATTTTAACCAATTCTTCAAATGACACTTTTGGTTTCCAATTCAGTTTTTTGAAGGCTTTATCAGGACGGGCTTTAAGAACCGGAACTTCGGCCGGCCTTTTAAATTGAGGATCAATTACAATATATTTTTTCCAATCGGATATTTTAGCGTATTTAAAGGCCAGTTCAACAAATTCTTGGACACTATGGCTTTCACCTGTACCAATAACGTAGTCATCACATTTTTTTTGCTGCAACATCAGGTACATTGCTTCAACATAATCTCCGGCAAATCCCCAGTCGCGTTTGGCATCAATATTTCCAAGACGAAGTTCTTTTGCTAATCCCATTTTTATCTTGGCTATCCCATCGGTAATTTTTCGAGTTACAAATTGCTTACCGCGAATAGGGGACTCATGATTAAAAAGAATTCCGTTGCAGGTAAAAAGTCCATATGATTCCCGGTAATTTACCGTCATCCAGTAGGCATAAACTTTGGAAACACCATAAGGGGATCGAGGATGAAAGGGTGTCCTTTCATCCTGATAGCCATTGGTGTGTTGAAGTCCGAACATTTCGCTGGTTGACGCTTGATAAAATTTGGTTGTTGGTGAAAAAAATTTGATGGCGTTCAAAAGATAAAGAGGGCCCAAAGAATTAACTTCTGTTGTTAATTTTGCCTGGTCAAAAGAGGATTTGACAAAAGACTGAGCGGCTAAATTATAGACTTCATCAGGATGCAAGGTACGAATCAAGTTCAGCAAGGAAGCCTCGTCATTCATATCCCCTTCAACAAAATCAACATCATTAGTCACTCCAACATAGTCAGGATTAGAAAAATTTGGGTTAGAATAGCGTCTGATCAATCCATAAACCTTATAACCTTTTTCCAGTAAAAACTTAGCTAAGTAAGGTCCGTCTTGGCCTAAAATACCGGTAACCAGGGCTGTTTTTGCCATATTAGTGTAAATTATAACAGATTTTTTTAATTTCAATTATAATTATCGGATGATTCGAAGATTGTTTGATTTCGTCAGGAAACCAACCAGCAAAGATATCATTATCAATACCGTCGGTAACTATTTGAATGTGGTTTTTATCGCTTTTTTTGCTTTTTTGTTGGTCCGAATAATGCAACCTTCTGAGTACGGAGTATTAAGCGTCCTGTTGGGTATCGCTTATGTTCTGGCCAACGTACTTGATTTTGGCACAACCGCCAGTATCTATTCTTATCTTCCGGTTATGATTGAAAATAAACATAAAAACATTTATATTTTTTTAAAAACGATTTTTTCTTATCAAACCGGTTTTTCCGTAATTATCATAACTTTACTTTTAATATTTTTTCCATATCTTGATAAGATATTTTTTAAAACAGGAGCTCCTCTTAGCGAACTTTATTTGACTACTTTTTCTGTCCTTTTTTTTGTCTGGCAGAATTATGCCATAAACGCACTTAACGCCGCTAAAAAATTCTTTAAGGCTAATTTATTTCTTAATCTGTCAAATATTATAAAAACCGTCATAATAATAATTTTAATTCCTTTTAAAGCAGTCAATGTTGGTACAATCATCTTTACTTTCGGAATTATAGGGCCTTTAGTATTTTTTCTTCTTTTGTTTTTTGAAAAAAAACACATTTTTTTGAAGATAGCCAAAGCACCAATCGTTAAAAGTGAATTTCGTATGGGTTATACTTTGACTTTTTTTATTGCCTCGCAATTTTTTAATCTGGCGATGAGAATGGATTTATTCCTGCTTTCTTATTTTTTGTCCCGGTCTCCGGAAATAGGCTATTATGGTTTGTCACAAAAAATTATTCTGACGGTGATGGCTTCCATCGCATCCATCACTCAGGTTTTATCTCCAAATTTTTCCAATATTAAAACAAGAGAAGAGATCAGACACCAATTTAAAATTGGCTTTTATTATTTACTTATTCCAACCGGACTTTTTTTACTATTATTTTTAACACCAAATTGGGTTTTTTATCTTTTTTTCACAGAAAAATTCGCTCCGACGGCCGCCATCACCAAGACCTTAAGTCTGGCTTTTCTTGTTTATCCTATTCTTAATCTTCCTTTGTTATATCTTTTATATACTGTCAAAAAACCAACCCATATTTTAACTTCTAATTTAGTTGTTTTTCTTACGGTTGTCATTGGTTGTTATTTTAGCATTCCCAAGTATGGCGTTTTTGGACCACCCTATGTCTTAGCCCTTTCTTTTTTACTGGGAGGAGTAGTACTTTTGATTGCTTCAATTTTTGAATATAGAAAGTTGCCGAATAAAATTATTTGATCCATTGTTCATAAGAAACTTCCCGAAAACTGACTTCTTTTTTTAGTTTGTAACCGTTTTTACTTAACAGATTTTTATAATCCAGTCCGTAAATATCGGCCGCGTAAGGAATAACAATAATTTCTTTTTCCTTTAATCCGAAATTTGCTGTCTGTAATTCTTTAATAACTAATTTGTTATTGTAATATTTAACCGGATCACTTGACGCCGTAATCATATAGACCAACTTATCTTTCGGCAAACTTTTAACCAAATTTTTCCAATCCTCCCGATGAAACTGGGGAAACAATAAATAGATTAATGAAAAAATTGTAAATCCAATAACTTCGATGTATCGATACATCGAAGTATTATTACTTGTGGCCAAAATCATTGCCATGATTGGAATTAGAAATATGAAACGAAAATATTGCAACATCGGGGTAAAAAATGAAATTATAAAACCTAAAACTAACGGAAGAATCAAGAAATATAACATTAAGTTAACATTTTTTAATTTTAATCCGTCACTTTGATATTTGATCTTTGATATTTGATATAAGATTAATCCTGTCCACACTCCAGCTATTCCCCAATACAGCCACTTGGGATAAAAACTGATTCTGCCAATAGAGAACTTAATCGGAATTAATAATAAATTTTTTAAACTAGCTTTCCCCAACACGGCCGACCAATTGACAATATTATTCAATGCGATTTTTGAATGAAGAAATTGTTGAGAAAGCAAGGGACTTACTAACATAACTGAAACAAGAAACATGAAACATGAAACAAAAAATGTTTTATATTGTTTTCTAAATAATAAATAAATAAACATCGCAGCAATCAAAAATATCGATCCGTAGAATGTTAGAAACGCTAAGGAAATAAATAATCCAAATAATATTTGATTTTTATTTTTAAGAAAATAATATAAGGCCACTGTTAGAAAAAATGTTGCCATCATGTACATACGAGCTTCTTGAGAATAATAAATGATTAGGGGATTGAATAAAAAGAACACCGCTCCCCAGACCCCAGCAACTAAATAAACAACGTAGCCTGTTGTTAAACTAAATAAAACCGATGGCGTTCTCAGAGCAATCTCCGAATATCCAAAAAAATTAGTCCACAATTTTATGAATAGATAATAAAGTGGAGGATGAAAATCACTCGGCGAAAATCTGCTTATAATCTGTGTAAATCCATAATTTTTCACCACATTGGCCGTCACGGCTTCATCTAACCAAAGAGATTGATTGAGAGCAATTAGACGGATTAGAAAAGCGAAGATAAAAATGAAGAAGATTTTTTTATTTAACATTGCTTTAGAGCGTCATAACAACCTAAAGAGCGGGATACGGGAGTCGAACCCGTCCCCTCTGCTTGGAAAGCAGATATTCTACCGATGAACTAATCCCGCTTGAAACAATATTATAAACTATTTTTTCCAACCATTTGGATGATTTTTGTACCAGATAAGAAGAGATTTGACAGAATCCTCAATTGTTTTTTTCGGCGCCCAGTCCAAAACCTCTTTAGCTTTTTTTATATCAGCGATTTTTTTGGCATCATCACCCAATCTGGTATTTGCTTTTTCGATCGGAATTTCGATGCCTGTTAATTTCTTGACTTGATTAACAACCTCAAGAACTGAACTTCCAGTTCCTGTTCCTAAATTAATTACATCGCTTTTTCCGGTTGAAATTAAATATTCAAGAGCCTTTAGATGAGCTTCATTCAAATCAATTACGTCAATATAATCTCTTATTGGAGTTTTGTCAGGCGTATCAACTTCGGGACAGGTCAGATAAAATTTTTCTATACCTAAAGCTCCTCGCACCGCGTTTTGTACTAAAAGAGAAGAAGGCTTTTTTGAATCGCCAATTGATCCGTCCGCAGCCGCCCCGCAAACATTAAAATATCGGAGGATCATATATTGGAATCCTTTTAACTTGGCAAACCACTGAATAATTTCTTCGGCCATTTTTTTTGAAGCCCCATAGGGGGTCGTTGGATTAAGCGGATGTTTTTCATCAATCGGATAATATTCCGCCTCACCATATACGGCACAGGTTGAGGAAAAAATAATATTTTTAATATTAAATTTATCCATTGTCCCTAGAAGATTTGAAGTAACAGCAACATTATTTAAAAAATATTTTCCAGGGAGCCGGACTGATTCATCAACCAAACATGAAGCCGCATAATGAATGACCGCCGAAATACCGGGTTCTTTTTCAAAAATAGGGGAGAGGTCCTGCTTTAAATCGATTTCATAATATCGAAACTTACCTGAGTATTCATTTTTTAAAAGTTCCAACGGTTCCTTGTATCCTGTCTGGAAATTATCAAGTCCGATAACTTCATAACCGGATTTTAAAAATAAATCGGCCGCAACCGAACCGATGTAGCCGCCAGCACCGGTTATCATAATTTTCTTATTCATAAGATAATTTTATCAAATAACTAAAAATTAATCCGACCAATAATTTAATTATTGAATCATTTGATCATTTGTTTTTCATTCATTGGTAGTATTTGTTTATTTGTAGTATTGGTAGTATTTTTTAATCGGTGAAACGGGTGCCAGTGGACCCTTCCCTCGGCAAAATATATTCCCCCAAAAATTAGTGCTCCTCCCAAAATATAAAATAAATTTGGATATTCATGAAGCAGGGGAGCGGCAATAATAATAGCTGCTAATGGATCGATATAAGTAAAAATCCCCACATCCTGCGCCTTAAGTTTTGAAACTCCGTAATAAAAAAGGAAGTAGGCTAAGGCTGACGAAAAAAATACGCCGAATATTATTCCAGTTACTCCGGCAATATTAAGAGAGGAAATATCCCAACTGGTTAATTCTTTCGGAATAAACGGTATAAAAGTCAAGCTGCCAAATAAAAAAGCTATTACCGAAACTTGAAGGGCATTTATCTTCTTTAAAACATCACGACCAATAATTGTTTGAAATACCGTCCCCAAGGTAGCTATCAAAATAAATAGGTTACCTTCAACAGCTCCAATAGCAAATTTTTTTCCGTCTAAGATCAGAGGTGACAGAATAATAAATAATACTCCTGATAAAGCGATTATCATTCCGGCCAATACTTTTAATTTTGGTTTTTCTTTTAAAAATATTATTGATAACAGATAAATAAAAACCGGACCGGAGGAGGCGATTACCGGGACATTAATGCTTTCCGTTTTTTGTAGTCCTAAAAAGAAAAAGGAAATATTTATACTGATACCAAAAAAACCAACCAAGATTATTTCAACCCACTGTTTCGGCGTCAAACGCTGCCATTTATTTAGTGCAAAAGGAATAAAAATTAGGCCGGCAAAAAAGAAGCGAATGAAGGCTAAGGTGAAAGGGGGAATATTGGTCAGGGCAAACTTAAAGATCGGAGAGGCCATTCCCCAGATAACGTTGGCAATTATGAGAGCGAGGATAGGGTTCATGATTTTTTATTAAGGTAAACTATTAGTTCTCCTATTATCCCCGTCATCACAATCTGTATTCCAATAATAATTAAAAGTATGCCTAACCATAGAAGCGGTCGAGTTACTAATAAAATTCCGAAAAATAATCTTTCAATGGTTAGATATAGAGAGATTAGAAAACCAATTATAAATATAACACTTCCGATTATTCCAAAAAAATGAAGCGGTTTTTCTGAAAATTTAAACAAAAAATAAGCTGTTAAAGTATCAAGAATCCCAACAAAAATTTTTGACTTTCCAAATTTCGTTTTTCCGTATTTTCTTTGATTATTGATGACAGGAATTTCCGAAACTTTATAACCATTCAAAAAAGTCGCCAACGGGAAAAAACGGAAATTATTTCCATAAAAGTTAAAGTCTTTCAAAACTTCTTTCCTGAAAGCTTTAAAACCGCAGTTAATATCGGTAAAAGGGGAATGTAGAAAAGTTCTTAAAAACCAAGCGGCAACTTTTGAATATATTTTAACTAAACAATTTTCTTGTCTGTTTATTCTTATTCCGTTTACAAAATCATATTTTTCATCTATTTTTTTCAAAAACTTAAGTACATCTTTAGGATCATCTTGTAAATCCGCATCCATAAAAACAATAACGTTGCCAATTGATTTTTCTATTCCAGTTTTCAGCGCCGCTCCTTTTCCCAATCGCTTTTTGTGACGAATTAACTTAATATTTGATATTTGATATTTGATATTTGATATTTCTTCAGACCCGTCATCAACTAGCACCAGCTCATATTCTTTTTTTGTTTTGTTTAATGTATCAATTAATTGATTAATCAATATGGGTAGTGATTCTGCTTCATTATAAAAAGGGATAATAACTGAAATCATATTTTTTTGTAAACCTCAATTTCCTGATTATCAAAAAAAATCATCTGATAATCAACGTCATTTTTTAATTTATTATAAAACTTATTATTCAACCCTTGTTTGACTTCTTGCTTATTTATAATAACATAGTCAGCCAAATTATATTTATCAATTTCGTTTTTTATTATTTCAGCCTCGGTTATTCCCATACTGGCAAATGCCGAATCATAAAGAAAATTATAATAAAAGCGGCGGTTGGTAAAAAAAGGCGCCAACTTTGGGGTCGTGGAAACTTTAATATTCTCATCTTTCAAATTATTCTGCCAAGCCTTAATTGAATTATTTTTAATAAAATCTATTTCTTTGTAGGAAACCGGATACTTAACAAAATCAGGGACAGGATTATATTTATAAATAGATCTCATATTCAAAACAAGAAAAACAGCAAAAAAAACATTCTGTATGGTTCTATTTTTTATTATTTTTGTAAAATTTTTATATCCTAAAATAAGCGAATAAAAAATGAAGCTTACAATGACGGAATTGTAGTGAAATAAAACAGACCTCTGATTGCTGTTGATGCTTAAAATATTGATCGCCCATTCCGGAAGGCTGATTACCAGAGTCAGCGGTGAAAACAAACTATAAAAAACCGGCCCCAACAAAAGTTTCGTATAAGAATAACCGTTACTGATAATTTCTTTATATCTTATGTCTATTCCGGAAAAATATTTCAGGGCAAAATGTTCACCTCCACGAAAATAGGGAATAATAAAATAAACTGTAACAATAAAAAATATTAACCCAATAATTGAAATGATTAGTCCTATCTTTTTTTCTTTCTTAATAATAAATAAATAAATTCCAAAGAAAAAAACCACTAAACCTGTGTGTTCTTTGGTCAGCAGAGCTAAAAGAATAAATAAGAAAAACCATGTCCACTTTTTTACTTCCTGAAAATAAATGGCGAATAAAAAGAAAGTCGTCGCCAAAGTAACCGCGTGAAAATCAAAAAGCACTGCTCTTTGAACGGCAAAATAAAATAAATAGGAAACAGAAAAAAGTAAACCAAGAACTTTTTTCTTTAGATTTTTTTCGGCAATCAGATAAACTGCCCAAGCCCCCAACCCAAGAATTACAGCTTGAGCTATTAATAAAACTTCCGGCCCCTCATAAATTTTATAAAATGGAGCAAAAAAAGCCAAAATCGGATCAAAATGGATCGCCAGACGGGAAATGTTTTTTTTCAAATCCTGATTGGTCATCTCCAGAAATCGACCTTGCGAAGTATTATAAACAACTTGATTCATGATTCCAAGATCGTAATAGTAGGAATTTAAAGTTTTATATCGTTTAATTGAAAGATAGGAAAATAAAATTACGAAAAAAATTATTGAAAACCAAAGAATTATTTGATATTTAAAATTTTTCATTTATTTCCTGAATGAAATTTCTCATGTATTTCTTTCAGTCTCAAGTTTGTTACATGAGTATATATCTGGGTTGTGGAAATGTTTTTGTGTCCGAGCATCTCCTGGACTGACCTTAAGTCGGCTCCATGTTCAAGCAAATCCGTTGCGTATGAATGTCTGAGAATATGGGGCCCAATCCGGAAAAGAATTCCGGCCTTTTTCCGGTATTTGTCAATCAGTCTTTCTATCGACCTGGCAGAAAGCCTTAACTTATTATCCGTCAAGTTTTCTTTGTCCTTGGGTCCGGAATAACGGATAAAAAGAGGGCGGTAGGGATCAGATCTTTTTGCCATATAAAGACTCAGCCATTCTTTTGCGTGTTTAGATAAAAACACTACCCTTGCCTTACCTCCCTTTCCTATCACTCCAAACTCACCAGACTGAATGTTGGCCTGCTCGCGGTTAAGAGAAACCAATTCGGAGACTCTCAGACCGGTTGAGAAAAGCACTTCCAAAATAGTCCTATCTCTAAGCCCAATTTTGTCTTTGCTATCAACAATATCAAACAGTCTTTTTAATTCTTCCGGTGATAAAAATTTAATATTCCGATCGCGACTTTTCCCCAGCTCAATCATTTCTGGGGAGAGTGATGGAATGCGCTGGCGAATAAGGTAGCGGAGGAAGCTTCTGAGTGCTACCAGAAAGTAATTTTGAGTTTGGCGCTTCAAAACGCCCTTATATGGATTTTTATATTCATGGGAAATATACAATCGGAAGTTTCTGACAATGTTATCGTCGATTTTTTTTACGGGAAAATCTTCGATCTTTTGTGACAAAAATAACCATTTTTGAAAGAAATTTAAGTAATAACCATACATCCTGACTGTCTTTAAGGAAAGATTGCGATCAAGCTCGCAGTATTCCAAAAAACGTAATATAGCTTCTTTAATCCCCATGCGTTTATATTAAACGACGCTAATTAATTTATCAAGAAGTTATTCTTCCTTAACATTAACTGAAAGAATTTTTACCGGAGTGACCGGAGTTGACATTTCGCCTGTAAAACTCGGCCGAACTGGGGACTCTGCAATTGCATCAACCACATCTATTCCCGAAGTAACTTTTCCAAAAATCACGTAATTTTTTGGCAGGGGATTATCAGCGTGCATAATAAAAAACTGGCTGCCATTGGTATTCGGCCCGGCGTTGGCCATGGCGATTGTCCCTCGCGTGTATTCTCCCATGAATGGTTCATCGTCAAACTTATATCCCGGTCCACCGGTTCCGTCATCTTTCGGATCACCACCCTGGATCATAAAGCCTTTGATGATCCGGTGAAAGATTGTTTTGTTATAAAATTCTTTTTTTGCCAAAGTAACGAAGTTATTGACTGTTTTTGGTGTTTTTCCAGTTGTTAATTTAAGCGTTATGTTACCTTTTTCTGTGTGAAGAATAACAATAGTCGTCTTCATATAATTGATGTAAAAACCAACTGCTACAAAAATTATAACTCCAAAAATTATTAATATCAGCAACTTAATTTTCATGGAAATAAAGTATAATTTAAATCTTTTCTTATGTCAAAACTTAAACGGGAATATTTAGTTTCTACCGATTCAATCGGATTTTTAGGAAAACCTGAACAATTTATCAAGCTTTGGAAAGAATATTTTGATGATGAAACTTTTTCCGGGGTCGAGGCAATTGCTTTCAAACCATTAAGCCATTTAAATAAATTAGTGTCGACGCTGAAAAAAAATAATATTCCTGTTTTATCTTTCCATGGAAAAACCGGAGGAGAAAACCGTCTTAATTTTTTTGGAAGAATTATCATGACCGTTGTTAATTACTTTGTCAATGAACCGAAAATTTTGTTGGAATATTTTCCTGAAATCGAATTTCTTTCACATGCTCCGTATCTTGAAAAAAAACCAGTCAAAGAAGTTATTTTAAAAAACAAACCTAAAAAAATCTGGATTGAAAATCATTTGTATGGCAAACAGGGAGTAGGGGATGCAATTAAACAAATAATTTTTTATAGAGAAAATAAAATTAATGTAAATGGGGTGTTGGATATTTATCATTACATTGCTCATTTGATAGATTCGCTCCAAACGAACTGGCCAAACTTAGTAGAGGAAATAAAATCATATATTTTACTTAAGGATAAAAATGGTAAGAAATTTTTTCAGGGGATTCATTTTCCGATTGGAAGTCGATTGGGTGATTCTTTACCAATTGACAGCATGAATGATCAAATGCTTAAGCTATTTGCACAAAAAATTATTCCTCATGTTGAAAGAGTTGTGTTTGAGAATCAACAAAAAAATCTTGGGTTACTATTTTCAACTGATAAAATGCTTGCGGAACAAAAAACGAGAAATAAAAGAATTATCCAACGCTTAAAAAAAACCGGAATTATCAAGTAAATTTTAAGAGGAATTTTTTTGACGGTAAGTAATTCTTATTGACTAATAGTCTAATATTTCTTGATTTTAATAGCTTAGCTAAATAATTCAGAATAAGATTAAAAATAAAATAACTTAAATAAATTCCTATCGTAAAATTAAGTCTTTCCATAAAAACAACGGGGATTAAGCTCTTCCAAACCTGTGGTGGTAATTTTACCGTATAAAGAAAAATAACCGATCCGACTGCATGGGCAGTAAAAGTACTACCTAGAGATTTTAATAATAATCGTTTTGGGAAAAAACTAGCAAAGATGGGGATAAGCCAATACAGAGAATAGGCCCACGCCTGTTTTCCAATTGGATGAAAGATAAAAAGAAACATGCAAATTAAAGCTATTAATCCTTTTTTCCTAGACATAGAACCAAAATAGAAAGCAGCTAAAGGCAACGGTAAAAGCCTAAAAATACTAATTATGTCAATATTTTTCTTAACTACGAGAAGATCAATTACTTTTACCAAAAAAACAGAAATCAGGCCGCCAAAAGAATTAATAAAAGCTCCAACCGTCGGAGCAAAAAAATCAAATAAAGAAAAACTTTGAGTCGAACCAATGATTTTAGAAACAGGAATCTGTAATGCTAATAAACCTAATAAAGTAAAAAATAAAAGAAAAAGAATCTTTTTAGTATTTTTCATACTAATAAATATAGCGAAAAAAATCTTAATGTCAAGTCTTCCACTTCAGCCATTTTTCCTCTACCTCTTTTTCCAGATCAATATTGTAGAATTTTGCTAACAACAAAACATGGCTGAAAACGTCGGCGACTTCTTTGCGAAAATTATCTTTTATTTCCTCCTCAGTTTTACCCTTATGACGTCCTTGTTTAATCATCATTAAGTAAGATTGGATAAGCTCTCCCATCTCTTCTTGAAGTTTAAGTACAAACCAATTCCCATCGCGATCAATATCAAACTTTTTTGAATAAATTAGGGAAACTTTTTCTACTTCTTGAGTTAGATCTTTAATATTCATGACTGTATTATAACATTTTAGCGCCAATCAATCACTTTTGATTCATTCTTTTTTAGATACTCGTTACACCGACTAAAATGATGATTACCAAAAAATAATTGTGCCGAATAAGGAGAAGGATGACCTGATGTCAATACCAAATTATTTTTACGATTAATAACTTCACCTTTTGTTTGGGCATATTTTCCCCACAATAAATAAACAATATGTTCGCGACTTTCATTCAGCGACTTTATTGCCGCATCTGTAAATTTCTCCCAGCCTTTTTCTTTGTGAGAAGCGGGCATATTGGCAGCTACCGTCAAAACACTGTTTAACATCAGGACTCCTTGTTTTGCCCAACGAGTTAGATCACCTGTAGGCACCGGAGTTATTCCAATGTCACTTTGAATTTCTTTATAAATATTTTTAAGTGATGGAGGAAGCGTTATTCCATCGTTGACGGCAAATGACAAACCATTGGCTTGTTTTTCCCCATGATAGGGGTCTTGCCCGACGATAACAACTTTAACTTTGTCCAACGGACAAAGATCAAAAGCCCGGAAAATATTTTTTGCCGGCGGATAAACTTTGCCAGATAAATATTGTTGACGAACAAACTCGGTCAATTCTTTCCAATATGGTTTCTGAAACTCTGTTTTCAGTACTGCCTTCCAAGTTTTATCAATTCGTACGTCTTTCATTCAATAGTTAGTGGAAAAAGTAATTGACTATTCCCAAACAAATAACGATTGTCACCATTATTGTTGTAATTAACAAACCTATTTGACCGGCCTTTTTGTAAGCTTTCCAAGCAGAATAAATCCAAAAAGGCTGACCAATCAAGTTGATTACCAATCCCCACTGGGGATATTTTAAGGCGATTGCAATTGAAGCGGCAATCGTTAAAACAGGAATAGCTACTTGAGTAATTGTATTAAATAAACTATTATTTTTTTTCATAATTATTAGCCAAGTTCAAAACTGGTTACGCCAAAAATTTTATTTAAATTAATAACTGGCGATTTCTTTGTGTACATTCTAGCCGTTTCAAACATCGGTTTCATTTTATATTTATTAACCAATTTGATTGCTTCTTTGTTTACTTCAGGAATATCCAAAAATATTGGAGAACCAACTGCAAAATTATTTAATGTTTTAAAAAGATCTTCTGCTATTATTTTGTTATCTGCAAAAAGGGGACCGATTTTATAACCAGTCACACATTTACGAATCATTCCATAGCCTAATAATTTGTTGTCCTTTAAAAAACCCAATGTCAGACTTTTCGATTCGGAAATCCAATTTTTAAGAAACTGGGGACGAGAAACAGGAAAACACTGATTATCGTATTTGATTAAACTGGCAAAAGAAATTAAATTTATTTTAACTATGTTCTCGTTTTCAACTTCATATTTACCACCAACACCTTGATAACGAATATTCTTATAAGCAAGTTTGAATCCTGATTTTTTATAATTTTCCTGTTGAGCGACCACTCCGTCGAGTCCAATATTTTGCATTTTCAAATAACTTACTGCCTTATTCCAAATTTTTATTCCATATCCTTTATTTCTATGATCAGAATGAACAATGTAAAAACCGATGAAGCCAAAATCTTTACCATAAGAAACGGCCGAGATACAAGAAATTGGTTTATTGTTTAAAAAACCCATAAAAAATCCTTTTGGATCAGTATTGTAAAAAGCGTCTCTATCATGAAGTCCGGGATTCCAACCTTCATTGGCCGCCCAGGAGATGACCAGGTCAAGATCGGATTTAGTCATCTGACGAACCACGTATTTGTTTTTCACGTCAAGAAAAGTATAGCAAATCAGAATCCTATTTATTTTTCTTTCTCAAAGTTGGATAAACCAAAATAGAGATAGTCAAAAGCATAATAGCTCCTACTATATAAAATACTTTTAACCCGGTCAAATCATTCATTTTAGTAAAAGTAAACTTGTAAATACTGACAATAAAGATAAAAATAAACCAATCGTTACTAAGGAATAGTCTATCATATTTCCAGTAAAATACTGAGTAATAATCGTTGCAAAAAAAACAATCCCAACATTGCTTATAAACTCAGAAAGCCTATCTAATTGACGTTTATTGAATATCACATTCATTAAAAACAAGAATAAACTATCTGTTTTTCTATATCCACCGCTTATAACCTACAAAAGTATAAGCTTAGACTGTCAGAAGAATGTATTTTTGACGATAGACCATGAAGTTATAAATACTTTTACTCTTCCACAAACGTTAAAGCTGTCCCGCTTAAGTTAGCTCGACCAGTGCGGCCGATGCGGTGAATATAATCTTCATAGGTTTGAGGAATATCGTAGTTGATGACGTGGGTAACATTGGCTATGTCAAGACCCCGGGCAGCGACGTCCGTGGCAACCATAATTGAGACAACGTCTTCCTTAAACATGCGGATTGCCTGTTGACGTTGGAATTGTGCTTTATCACCATGGATTGAAGTAACCTTAAATCCTTTTTGAAATAGATCTCGAGAAATTCTTTCCACTCCATGTTTAGTCCGACCAAAAACCAAAACTTTTTTAAACTCTTCCAGTTTTAAAAGTGAAGAAAGTTTTTCCATTTTTGATCCGATTTTTTTGTCTAACCGAACCAAATCTTGCTTAATATTACTCAATGTTTCTTGAGTCTTGACGGAAATGGTGACCGGGTTTTTAACGAATGAAGCAATCAACGCGCTGATTGCCGGTGATACCGTAGCTGAAAAAAATAACGATTGACGATTAGTCGGAAGATGGGAGATAATTTCTTTTATATCATGGATAAATCCCATATCAAGCATTTGATCAGTTTCATCAAGGATGATCATCTTAAACATTCCTAATTTCAAAATTCCGCGATTTATAAGGTCTTTGAGTCGACCTGGTGTACCAACAACGACGTGTGGGTTATGTCTTAACCCTGAAATTTGTATCTGCATTGAAGATTGACCAATACATAAAGTGCTAAAAATTGGCATATTTCCGGAAAATTTTCTCAGTTCATCCCGGGTTTGTAAAGCCAACTCCCGGGTTGGATTGATAATCAAAGCTCTATAGTTATAATCTTTCAAAATATTTTCAACCAGTGGAATTAAAAAGGCAGCCGTTTTACCAGTCCCGGTGTTGGCAATACCAATAACGTCTTTTCCGGCCCGAATAGCGGGAATTCCTTGCGCTTGAATAGGAGTCAAGTTTACATAACCATGACGAATAATTGTTGATTTTAATGATTCCGGTAAATTAAGGCTGGAAAATAATATTTCATCAGTAACTTGAGTAGGGGAGACTTGAACATTTTTTACATTGGCTCTGCGGATAAATTCATGAATATTGCCGCCATTCATATTGCGGCCACGACCTCCAAAACGAGAAGGACTACGACTCGGTCTGCTGAAACGACTGAACCTATTTGATGTCTGAAAATGCCTTGTATACATAAAAATAAATTAGAAAATTCTAACTAGATGTAAGAGCGGTCAAGCTCTTCTAAAAAATAATGAAGAAGAACTT